>JAYWFN010000194.1:0-21641 GCA_043778785.1 Sphingomonas sp.
GTGATGACGTCGCGCTTGCTGATCGAGAGATAGGACACAAGTGCGAGGATTACGACGAGAAATAGCGAGCTGGTGCCGACCGTGCCGAGGCCAAAACCGCCATTGGCCTTGGCTTGTGACAGGAGATCCCCGCACGATGCGCCAAAGGGTCGGGTCAGAACATAGGCCATCCAGAATGCCCAGATCGCGTTCAGTTTGAACTGGTAGTGCGCAAAGGTAATCGCTGCGATGATCCCGGCGAAGATGAGCGCGGATGTGGCGTAGCCGAGGTGCAGGCCTTCAGCGACGAGATCGCCTGCGGCGGTCCCAAGCGCGAAGGTGAACAGAATCGCAGTCCAATAGAAGAGTTCGCGCCGCGTTGTGAAGATCGAATGGATCGAGAGCGTCTTTTCGCTGGCATACCAACTTGCGAACGTCGCAATCAGCGCGAGGCTGAAGAGCGTCGTCGTCGTGGTCAGCGCAACGCCGAAATTGTCCGAAAGATTATCGGTGATGAGGGTTCCGAAAATGCTCAGGAACACAACCGCAATCCAGTAGATCGCCGGGACATAGCGGCGAAGCCAGAGCTGGATCGCGAGCACTCCCAGCAGCAACACGCCCATGATGATCGACGTTTTGGTGATACCCATGTGGAGATTGAAAATCAGATAGTCCGCCGCCGTCTCGCCGACGGTCGTTGCCATGATCTTGATCACCCAGAAATACAGCGTGACTTCGGGGACTTTGTTGAGAACTCGTCCCAATGACGTCTCGGTTTGCGTTGCCATTGGTCAGTCCCCTCGCGATTGATGGTGCGTATGCGCGCAATTGGGGTGATTGTCAGGAAAAGACGCGCCCGCCGGCGGGAACGGTGGATTGGGCGCAGCGATGCCGGGCTGGACCGCGCCCTTTGCGAAACCATCCGAATCCGGATGCCTGCCGCGCAGGCCGTCAATTTCCGCCTGACGCCGCTCAAGATAGAATCTGCGTGCGGCGACATAGGGGTCGGCGCTATCATCACGGATTTTGTGGAGCTGCTCGTCGAAATTGGCGCGCCGATCGAGCGCACTGAGAACGCCAACCGGAAGCGTGTAAGCAAGCCGCTTGAACGGTCCGCCAATCGACAACGGCAGCACGAGCCGGTCGATACCATTGCCGATAAGATCGCGAACGGTGGTCGGGCCGATCAACGGCAGGAACAGGAACGGTCCCGGCTTCACGCCGTAATAGCCCAGTGTATCGGCAAAGCCGTTGGCGCGACGCGGCAGATTGAACGGATGCCGCTTCGCGATATCGAACAGCCCCGCGCCGCCGATCGTGGAATTGACGGCAAAGCGACCGACCGTCTCTGCCGCCTTCCCGGGCTTCAGTTGCAACAGGAAGCTGAGGAAGACGACGGGCTCGTGGAGATTGCCGAGGAAGTTCCGCAATCCGTCACGGGCTGGTTTGGGCAATGCATGCTCATAAGCCAACGCGACGGGACCGACGACGGCTTCATCGACCGCCTGCGTCACGGCGAATGATTTGGCATTGACCGCCTGCAGCGGATCGCCGGGCGGGTGTTGATCGCGCGCTGTCACGACAATATCCTCCGACCCTGCTTCCGGAACGGGAACTGGCTGTGTCGGAGATGTGGGCGGAACTGGAACCGCTGTGGTTGCGGAGGCCGGGCCGGGGACGGTCGCAACGACGGGCGGCGTTTGCGGCGCGCTCTCCGCATCAGCGGGCGAACCTGTCAGCAGCATAGCTGCGGTCAGTGCGGCTGTTATCACCGAACTACGCTCCGGGTCGCGCGCCGGGCAATTTGATATCGTGCGCCAGCAGGCCTATCGCTGAAGCAAGATGCGCAGCGAACACGAGCATAGCGGTCAGTGTCATGAGTTCGACAATGACGAGATTATGCTGGAAGATGAACGCCGCGACCCCGGCGAACGCGAGATCCTTGTTCGCGATCAGCGGCAGGCGCGAGACGACCATGCGGCCTGTCGACAGCAGCAGCCACCATTGCAGTGCCACGGCGGGCATGGCGAGATGCCAAAGCAGCGCAATCATACCGACGGTTGCTATTGTCCGGCCCAGATGCACGACCGCGACGAACATCAACTCCCTGCGCGTCAGGTGAAATACCTTGGCGCGAAACACGAATGCGGAAACCGAAATGGCGGTCAGCAAGGCAACCGATGCCAGCAAAGGCACTCGCACACCGCCAAGATGGATCAGACTGAGCATCGGCCATGCCGCAATCACGAGGGCAAGCGTCGCTGCATTGCCGACCAGCGCCGACAGGATGGCGACATCCTTGACGGCCCCGAATGAATTGCGCGACGCGGCATCGGTTCGCGTCCGCGCCCAAGCAAAAAAATAGGCTTCGCCTGCATAGCTAACGACGAGCGCGTTCAGCACCGTCTTGCGCAACAGCGGCGCAATGCTGTCGCGTTTCAGACCCCAGAGACGACGAAAAATCAGCCAGTCGGCAACCGGCACAGTCAGATAGCTCACCGCGAATATCAGCCAGAACAATGGCGATCGGGGTATCATGCCCGCAAGGCTTGAGAAGTTTTCGCCGCGCAGCGCGAACACGATTGCCGCCACAAGGCCAATCGACGTCACCCAACCGAACCATTTGCCCAGCGGCGAAGTTTTTGCCACGTCGATGGATGCCGGTGTGATCGCTGCCACTGCGGACGTTGCGAGGATTGGCGGTGGCTGATCGAATGCTATCTTGCTCGGTACGGAACTCATGACACGATACTCCCGCATTAAAAAGGGAGGCTCGTGTCCAAATCTTCGGCGCAAACGAACCACTCGAATGCTAAAAGACGTTGCGCTGCCGGAAAACCCGCACCCATTTTTCTCAACCGGTCTGGGGCGCTGCTTATCTCGTTCCGCGAGTTAGCAGCCGCGGTCGAGCGCGCGACCGGCAAGCGCACCGCCAGTGCCACCAATGATCGTTCCAACAGCCCGATGATGACGGCCCGCGACGCGATTGCCGAGATAGCCCCCTGCCAGCGCCCCGACGATCAAACCGGCGGTGCCATCACTGTGGCAGCGATAACCGCGATCATAATGGGTGTCGCGATAATATTGCTGGTCGCGCGCATCATGTTCGTCATAATTTTGGCGTTCGTGATCGTAATGCCGCTGATACTGGCGATGCTCGTCGCCGTGATCGCCGTCCTCGTCATCGCCATCGTCGCCCCGTGATGAGCTGTAATGCTCATGGCCGGCCAGCGCAGTCGTGGGAATGGAAACCGCAACGGTTGAAAGTGCAAATGCGATAGTGGTTAGCTGCTTGGCGAGCATGGCAATGACTCCAGCATGACGGCCTTGCCGTCGTTTGTTTGGATCTGTTGTTTGAACCCCGGGCAATGCATCGATCGTGAATGCCGATGTCAGTCAGGGTTCATACAGTGTTTCAAGAAGACGCGAGCCGACCGACCGGTCGACTCGCACCGCTGCATTTTAGAAGTGATAGGCCGCGCCGATGGAAATCCTGTTCTGGTTCAGATCGCGGTCATAACGCGTGCGGTTGAACTCGCCGCGCAGCGTTAGCTTGGGCATGAGCGCATATTCTGCGCCGATGCCATAGGTCAGGCCAGAATTGGTCTGGCTGCGTTCGGCGACAACCTGACTGGGTATCGTCGAAAGGGTCTCGCGTGTCGTCCGCTGCCAGCGCACACCGGCACGGCCGTAGAGCAACAATCCGGTCGCTGCCACAAAACCGATACGCCCGGTCACGTCGTAGGACAGGCGCGGACTCAGCGAATAGCTCCCGCCCGTAAACGGCAAGGTGCTTTCACCGCCGCCTGCGCCAATGCCGATCTCGGCGCCGATAACGATCGCGTCGCTGACGGCCGCATCATAGCCGAGGTAGCCGCGAACGCTCGGACCACTGGCGGACTCGCGCGTCCGCACGGTCTGCCCGGGCAGAATTTTACTGGCGTTGTTGAAATCATAGCCTGCCTCAACGCCGACTTTGGCACCAGTGAACGGATCGGTATTCTGTCCTGCCAGCGCTGGCGAGGCGGCTGCGCATGATGCCAGCACGAGGGGAACGAGGTAGGTCTTCACGACAATTTCCTTCGATTGTAATGCGCAGTGTTGCGCGCGTTGCGACCCGAGGGACCGGGCAACGAATAGGGTGATTTGCGATGGCTGCTTAAAAAGCCGGGCGACCGGCAGACTTGAACGCATGATCGCCCGACGAGATTTCAGCTTGGGAGCCCGGGTGCTTCAGGGGCTTCGGCGGCCTCCGGGGTATCTGGAAGATCGGGCACGCCCGCCAGCTCGGCTGGCTCAGCGGGTTCGGCTGTTTCGACAGACCCAGGGACGTTGACTTCGTCCTGAACAGTGTCGGGATCGACCATCTGGGCCGATGCGACGACGGGGGCAACGAGCAGCAGACTGCCCGCAATGGTACTCAGGATTTTAGTGACAGTTTTCATGGTTCAACCCTTCTGTAAGAACCCGAAGGCTATTTCGTTTTCGGCGCGACAGCAGGGGCGGCTGTCGTTTTGACGGGCATGGCGCTCGGGATCGCGCTGGTCGTGCCGCTCGGCTTTGCCGTCTGATGCGGCATATGATGCGCAGCGTGACGCTGTTTCTCGGTTCGCTCGGATTTGGCGAATGCGGCCATCGGCACAACCGCAATCGATGCGGCGACGACGCAAAGGACAATTTTCGACTTCATGGGGGCTTCTCCTCTTGGACAGGTTTTGTCCGGGCAGGTGAAGAGCGACGCGCCGATCACGGCATGCGACCCGCAGCGCACCGCTCTTCACCCCTGAGACGGCGGTGCTGGCTTAAACCCGCATGTGTTCATCGGCTCCGCCACTGATTTCGTCGTATCGCCGATCGAATTGCGCGCCGCGCTACGGCTAGAACTTTGCATCGATGCCGAGCCGCACGTTGCGTGGGCGCAGCGGCGTGATCTGATTGCCTTGGGCAGCGCCGAACGGATTGCCATAGGCAAAGCGGTTTCCGCGCACATTGCCGATATTGTCGATGTCGACCGACAAGCCGAGCTTGCCGATCGCCAGACGAAGCCCTGCTTTGCCAGTCAGATAGTCGCCCTGCGGCAATTCGAACGGCATCCCGATGCCGAGCTGCGAAAGCCCAACATAGCGCAACGACCCGTCAAGCGTGAGCGATGCGCGTGACGAGACATCGACGGTGTAACGAGCACCCAGGCGCGCGCCGGTTTCGGCGATATTGGGCAGTTCGCGCTCCCGCGCGTTGGCAAAGGCAGGTGCAGGGGTTGTCAGCGCGCTTGCATTCACGAAGAGCGCGCCATCGAGAGCCAGCCCCTTGACCGGTTTCCACCCCGCTTGCGCCTCGAAGCCGACGATCCGGCCGTCGCCGATATTCGTCGTGTAGGGAAGGCCGACGCTGTCGATGAGATCGGCCTGAATGTCGCTCCAGCGCGCGTAGGACAAAGTTGCACTTGCCCAGATTATGTCACGATTCCGCTGACCGAACCGCACGCCCAGCTCGCCTGCCATGAGCGTATCGGCTTCGAACCGCTGTGCATCAAGCGCCGAACCGGTCGGCGAGACGCCCAAGCCGCCTGCACGCGAACCATGTTCGAACCGTGCAAACACCAACAGGCGGTCGCGCGCCTGCCAGGCCAGCGCCACCGAGGGCGAGAAGCGCAAGCCGTGGCGGCGGGCATCGGCAGCTTCAGCTTTCGGATCGTCGATCAGCGTGCCGATCGAGCGCGTGAACGTCGCGCGCGCGCCGAGCGTCAGGTGAAGCCGGTCGGCAAGCGGAAACCCATATTGTCCGAATGCGGCGACCTCGCCAGTTTCGTTACGGACGCCGCTGATTGACGTCGGCGCGACCGGGTCGCCAAGCGTGCGTGCAACGCGACTGATGTCGTAAACACCGCTGACGCCGATGAGCCAGGGATGCCGCGCGCCGCCACCTGACATGCGCGTTTCGTGGGAGATCAGCGTGATGCCGATATTCTCGTCGAACCGCGCGGTCCGGCTGGTCCCGTCATACCCTGTCGCATCGAACGTCGTATCGACGACATGGCGGACAATCGCCGTGGTCGAGGTCAATGCCATTCCGCCAAAGCCGTGCGCGAGCGTTACGAAGCCCATCCGATAGTCATTATCGAAAGGCTGCGCGATGCGCGAATTGCGTGTGAGATCGGGGAGCCCGCGCAACGCATATTGCCCGTCGCTGCTGGTGATGTTCTGCACCGCGATACCCACGTCAATGGTCCAGCTTGCGCCGGGTCGCCAGCGCAGCGCCAGCCGCCCGCCTTCGGTCGCATTTCGGTTGACGTTTGAAAGGACGCGCGACGGGTCGTCGATATAGCCGCCTTCGCGTGTCGCATAAGCAACGCCGCGCACCGCAAGCGTGTCATCGATCACCGGAAGATTGACCATTGCCGCTGCGTCGCCGCCCAACCCGGCGCGCCTTGTTAGAGTTAGCCCGGTTGCAAAAGAGACCGAAAATCGCGTCGTATCGGGCACATTTGGGACGAGCCGGAGCACGCCACCGATCGAGCCGGTGCCGTAAAGCGTGCCCTGCGGCCCTTCGACGATCTCGACGCGCCCGATATCGTAAAGATTCAGATTGGGATCGGGCGCGTTATAGGTCAGGCGCGCATCGCCGAGATATTGGCCGACCGTCGCCTGCGAACCGCCGTTGAAGCTGCTGTCGGCAACGCCGCGAATGAACAGCTTGTTGCGGCCCGGGCCAAGATCGGTTGCTGCCAGCATCGGCAGACGTGCCACGAGTGCGGCCGTCCCTTGGGCGGTTTCGCGTGCGCCGGGTTCGCTGTTGAGATCGAGGACGGTCGCGGTAGCGGGATATTGCGCCAAGGCAGTCGCTTGCTTGCTCGCGGTCACGATGATGTCTTGCACGCCGGTAGCAGGTGCAGGCGCGACGCGAGCAGGCGATGGTGGTGGCATCACGACTGGTTTGCGCCGGGCCGCAAAGACCCGGACGGCCTGTGGATCAATGAACGTAAAATCGGCACCGGTGTCGCGCAGCGCAAGGCGCAGTGCGGTCTTGACACTGTAGCGACCGCGCACGCCTTTGCTGGGACGTACCGCGACGGCTGCATCGGTCAGTCCGATGCTGATTTCGGCTTGCTGTCCGATCGCAATCAGCACCGATCCAAGCTGGCCCGGCGCAACCGCAAAATCATGCGCCTGCCCAGCTTTTGCCGGGGCTGCAACGGCCAGCACTGCCAGCGCGACGACAATGGAGCAGCGACGCACGCGCCTAGTGCGCGGACATTCGCCAGGCCGCGCCATCACGCTTCACCGCTACCCCGAGAAGCGCGCCAAGACGTGCAAAGAAGCGAGGATGGTTGCGTTCCAGCGTGATCGTGCCACTGAACCGTTTGTCGGCGAGCGCAGGGTCGACGGTGACGGGCGTGCCCAGATTGCGCGCCACATCGCGGGCTATGGTCGTGAGCGGCTGCATATCATAGTCTAGTCGCCCTTCGCGCCATGTGGCAATGCTATCGGCACGTTTTGGCGTCACAATGATTTTTGTCGACCCGGTTGCGGCATTCAGCGACTGTCCTGCCTTGACGGGGACGGCTTCCTTCTCGGCATCATAGACCACGCTACCCGCACGGACTTCGACCGTTACGCCATCGGGCGCGCGGACAACGTTGAACACCGTGCCAGTGTCACGCACCATAACGCCGCCGACATCAAGCGCAAACGGATGGGCGGGATCGTGGCGGACCGAGAATGTCGCTTCGCCCGAGTCCAGTGCCGCGAAACGCCGGTCGTTGCGATCAAGCGTGATTCGCGTGCCGCCGTTGAGCGCGATCTGTGTGCCGTCGCCAAGATCGACGCTGCGCTGTTGACCTGCGGTTGTAGCGATAACGTAGCGCGATGATGTTGTAAGGTTTGATCCGAACGTGACCGCGATCATTGCCGCCGCGGCGGCAGTCGACGCCCCGCCGATCCACCAACGCCGCGACGAACGGGCCGGCGGATCATTCTCGTTGGCGACCGGCACCAGCGTCGGCTTTGTTGATCTTAAAGCATCATCAATGTCAGGATCGAGTGCCGCAACCGCTTTATAGGCAGCGACATGACGGGAATCTTGGCCCAGCCAAAGTTCGAAGGCTTCCCACGCAGCGCCGTCGGCCTCACGCAAGCGCAAATGCCAGCCGATCGCCATATGCTCGATTGCGCGGTCTTGCTCAGCGGTCACGATGTTTGCCCTTCATCGCTAGACGCTGCGGCGTCGATGAATCCGCATCAAGGCGCTGTCTGGCATCGAGCACGACCCGGTAACCGCGCTGCAAATGCTTTTCGACGGCGCTCAGGCTCAGACCAAGCTCGTTCGCAATCGCTTTTTGCGATTGCCCGTCGATCCGGTAGCGACGAAAAATGTCGACCGTACGGTTGGGCAACGTGCCAATTGCGTCGGTCACGGCTTTGAGACGTTCGCGGTCGAGCAGCACGGTCTCGATCGAGGGTTGCGAATCCTTGTCGGGGATCGTGTCTGCTTGTGCGCCCGACCATTCCTCCTCTCGGCGATGCCTGCGGGCGGCCGAACGATGGCGGTCGAGCAACAGATTATGCGCCATCCGGTATAAGTAGGCGCGCGGGTCGGCGACGGGTCCGGTCGTTTGTTCGGTCAGTTTGATATAGAGTTCCTGGAGCAGGTCTTCAGCCTCGCCGAGTTGCGCGCCGCGCCCGACAAGAAACCGCGCGAGTGCGGGGCGCAGGTCCATAAAGACAGCAAGCAGGCCATCGCAGGTCATGAAACATCGTGGTGGGTGGCACGCATGGCAATGCGCTACGCGTCGTCCGATAGTGCAGCAAGCAGTGATATGGCAGTTACGGGTTTAGCCGAACCGCGACGTCTTACCTCAATACGGGCAGCCTGCGGCTGTCGAAGTGCTTGTCAGTATGCGAATTTTACTTTGCCCTCCATCTAGGAATTCCCATGTTCAAGCCAACTTCGACCGCTTTGACACTTGTTTTTGTGATGGCCCTTGCCGGTTGCAGTAGTGGCGACGCCGATAATAATGCGACGGCGCTCACAGCGCGAAATCAGTCAAATGGCGGTGCACAACCGGGCAGCGGCGGCGGATCGACGCTAAAAAGCTCGGCATCCGATATTCCCGCGACCACCAAAAGCCTGCTCGCCGCAGCAGAGCCGTTCGAGGCACTGACCGAAACCGCATTCAGCTCGAACAAGTCTCAGCGAACCAAGGCAATCGAAGCCGCCGCCGATGCCGTGCGTAGCGTTCAGGGTCTTGTACCGCAGAGCGTCATGACCGAACTCAATCGCAATATGGCGGCAATCAGCGCGGCAGACATCGCCGATCATCCTGCCGACATCGCACTGGCATCGATCGAAAACTATAGGGTGCTGGTCACTGCGGTTCCGGGCTCGCCGGTCGTGCCCATCGACGTGAGCCTGCTCGATTATGCCGGGTTCCGCTTCGACGCCGATGCCCAGGCAAACCCTGCCCGCTGGGACGATATGGGTCGCGCACTTGTGTTCGCGCGCCAACACTGGTCCAGCGTTGCGACGCAGGCTGCCGTTGCGAAAGCCGCCCCGCGCTTCGAAGCTGCGCTGACCGCGATGGAACAGGCAATACATGACAAAAACACTGTCCATGCCCGTGCCGTCGCAAAGACTGAACTCGATCTCGTCGATGTCCTTGAAGCTGCATTCGAACATGCCGGACACAGCAAGGCTTGAGCGGTTGCGACGATTGCTGTGTCGCTTGCGTCTCGGTCAATATATGGGAGCGCTGGGTGCGACGATAGCGGGCATCGCTGCCCTGCTCGCAGAAATCTTATTTTCCGGGCGCGAAGGGTGGATGGGTTGTCAGTGCGCTTGACTCTAACGCTGGTAATTGCCGCCTTCGCCTCGGCGTGGCTGATGACTGCGTCACCCGTGATGGCGGCTGGCGAGGCGGTGGTGCCTGTCACAACGGCAACCCCGAGTAATGCGCCCGAGGCGGTGAGCGCCCGCCGTGTGCTCGCGGGAACCGTGCGCGCGAAGCTGCTGGGTCGCCGCGTGCCGCGCGACGCTTACCTAACAGCGGTTGTCGCAGCGATTGCCGCGGTGCCGCGACATCGTCTCGTGCCCGCCGCCGTCGCGCCGCAAGCATATCTCGGCACGATCTTGCCAATCGGCCACGGGCAGACCAGCACCGACCCGGAATATGTAGCGTATATGACAGCACTCCTGCGGCTCAAGTCGACAGATCACATGCTCGAAGTCGGCACCGGGTCGGGTTATCAAGCCGCAGTGCTTGCGACCATCGTCGCCGACGTCCGCACGATCGAGATCGTCGCGCCGCTTGCTGCGTCCGCTGCAGCCAATCTGACATCGCTCGGATATACCAATGTCCATGTTCGCGCGGGCGACGGCTATGCTGGCTGGCCCGAACACGCACCATTCGACGCCATCATGGTCACGGCGGGTGCGACGTGTTTGCCTCCGGCCTTGATCGCGCAGCTCCGCCCGGGCGGTCGCATGGCGATCCCTTTGGGTCAAAGCACTGCAAGCGAGACGTTGGTCATCATTTCAAAGCGTGCCGATGGCACTTTTCGTGCCAGGGCCTATGACGACACGATGTTTGTCGATTTCACCGGACGCATCCAGCACGCGACGCCTTTATGGCGCTTTCGTCGAGGGGGCATTGATGTCAACAACTTGCGGGTTTGTGACGCGTGATGGGGTTCCCGCGACAGCACTTGATCGTAAGCGTCGCATGGGCCGCGATGTCGCTGGGGGGATGTGCGACATATCGGCCCGCGCCATTGACTGACGCCAAGCCTGTGATCGTCGATACGCCGGTCATTGCCAGTGACGCGCTGGCAATTAACCGGCCATTTCTGACGCCGGTTGCGCTCGATCTGGCACAGCCGCTTGATGCGAACGGGGTGGCGGTGCTCGCTGTTATCGCCAACCCCGACCTGAAGGCGGCCCGTGCGCGCGCAGGCGTCGCCGATGCACAAGCCTTTGCGGCGGGGCTACTACCTGACCCTGTCTTCAGTTTTGGTCTCGATACCGTGATTGGCGGCCCGCCCGCGCCAAGCAATATCGTCAGTTCGCTCGGGCTTGGCTTGTCGACGCTACGCACGCGCGGAGCGGTGCGCGCGCAGGCACAAGCTGCGGCGCGACAGGTCCGGCTCGACCTAGCCTGGGCCGAATGGCAGACAGCGGGTCAAGCCCGGCTGCAGGCGGCGCGGATCACGGCGCTCGAGCAAACGGTGACTTTGGCGACAGCGAGCCGCAACGCAGGGCGTTCCTTGCTCGACCGCCTGCTGCGTGCGGCGGGTCGTGGTGACATCATGCCCGATCAAGTCCAGGCGGCGCGGCTGTCGGCGTATGACGCGGCGGACCGGTTGCGTGTGGCCGAACGCGATCTTGGTGCGGCGCGCTTCGAACTGGTTCGCTTGCTCGGGCTGCCGCCTGATTTTCCGCTTCGACTGGCGCTGGTGAACGATGCTACCGAAATTCCCGAAGCTGCGCGGCTTTATGACATCGCGGTTCGAGACCGATTTGATCTGCAAGCACTGAAAGCAGGCTATGCAGCGCAGGAAGCCGGACTGCGCAAGGCGGTGCTCGACCAGTTTCCGACGCTCGACCTTACAGTCAACGCGAGCCGAGATACGGGGCGCAACACGCTCCTCGGACCGGCAATCGCTTTTACACTCCCGCTGTGGAACCGCAATCGTGGCGGTATTGCCATCGAGACTGCGACGCGCGCAGCTTTGGCTGCCGAATATGATGCCCGCCTCGTGCGGACGCGTTCCGAGATCGCGGCGGCCGTGGGAGCGCTCCGCGTCGTCGCTGGTCAGCGCGCTGCGCTGCTTGCCGACTTGCCTGCGATCGAGCGTTTTGCTGCGGCAAGCAGACGCGCAGCGATGCGTGGCGATCTGCCACTCGCGACGGCGGAAACATCGGAGGGTGTGCTGCGCGACCGCCGTCTCCTTCTCGCGCAGGCGGATCGCGATGCCGCCGAGCAGATGATTGCGCTGGAATTGCTGACGGGCACGTTGAGAGGGAATTGGACACGATGATGCGATCAGCGGCGGTTTTCGTCATGTTTGTTACCGGGTGCGCGCAGCCTGTTGCAGAAAAACCCGCCGATCCCGTGGCGCTCGTCGCGACGACGCGCGTTGTTGAGGGCGGTATTGCCGAAACGATCACGCTCTATGGTGCTGCCGAGGCAAGTGCGTCGGGGCGCACCGCACTCGTCGCGCCGATCGAGGCCAATGTCATTGCCATCGACGCGCCTGTCGGCACGGCGGTAACGCGTGGCCAGATCGTCGCGCGACTGTCGCCGAGCCCGGTGGCGCGGCTCGATCTGACGCGCGCCGACAGCGAGGCGCGGCTGGCAAGCGCGGCGCTGGGGCGTGCCGAGCGCTTGCGTGCCGACGGTCTGGTTGGCAACGCCGAGGTCGAAACCGCGCGGGCAGCGGCGCGCTCGGCGCTCGCGACGCGCTCCAGCCTCAGCGCACGGAGCGGCGCGCTTGTCTTGCGGGCGTCGAACGCGGGCTATGTCGATACGGTGACGCCGGGAATTGGCGATGTGGTTGCGGCGGGCGGCGTGGTCGCAACGATCGCGCGTGCCGGCGATGTCCGCGCGCGCTTCGGGATCGACCCCGCGCTTGCCCGTCGCCTCGGGCGTGGTGCGCGGCTCACCATCGTGCCTGCCGGCGGCGGTGCGTCGTTTTCGGCTCCGGTGCTCTCGGTCGATCCTGTCGTCGATCCGGCGACGCGCCTCGCGTCGGTCTACACGCAGGTTCCTGCCAGCGCGGGGGTCGGTCCGGGCGAAGCGCTGACCGCTGACGTGCGCGTCGGCGAAGCGCGGGCAGCGCTGACCATCCCTTACGCCGCTTTGCTCGACGAAGGCGGCCAGCCCTATGTCTTCGTGATCGAGCGCGGCGTCGCACGGCGTCGCGACGTCGTGACGGGGGCCGCGGGCGATGGTGACATCGCGATACTCAAGGGGCTTTCCGGCCGCGACATGGTCGTCACCTCGGGCGGGACCGCGCTCGAGGACGGCATGAAGGTCCGGCTCCGTTGAACACGTTCCTGACTGCACATGGCCGCACGGTCTGGCTTGCTGCGATCCTGCTGACGATTGCAGGGCTGATTGCGGCACCCCGTCTGCCCGTTGGGCTGTTTCCACATATCGATTACCCGCGCGTCGTCGTGGCGGTGGATGCAGGCGATCGCGACGCCGCGCAAATGGCGGCACAGATCACGCGCCCGATCGAGATTGCGCTGCGCTCGGTCCCCGGCGTCACGCGTATCCGCTCGACCACGAGCCGCGGTTCGGCCGAAGTGGCGCTCAATTTCGGATGGGGCGACGACATGGTTGCGGCAACCCTCGCGGCGCAGGGCGCGCTTGCCACGGCGTTGCCAGACCTCCCCCCGGGCACACGCTTCACCGTGCGCCGTTCGGATCCGTCGATTTTCCCGGTCGTTGGCTTTGCGCTGACGTCAAAAACGCTGGATACGACAACGCTGCGCCGCCTCGCTGAAGTTAACGTCCTGCCCGCGCTCAGCACGGTGCCCGGCGTCGCGGGTGTCGATGTGCTTGGCGGTGCGCCGCGTGAGTTTGCGGTCGATATCGATCCGGGGCGATTGCAGGCGCTGGGGCTTAGCCTCGCCGATGTCGCGACCGCGCTTGGCAAGACAAATAATGTGCGCGGCGTCGGCAAGCTCGAGGATCGCCACCGGCTGTATCTCGTTCTCGTCGAGAATCGGGTCGCTACGGTCGCCGACATCGCCGCGACTCCGATCCGCATCGGCGACAAGGCAGGTGCCGGTGTTGTAACTCTCGGCCAGATCGCCGTGATCCGCCCAGCTCAGGCGCCAGTCTTCAATCGAGTCACTGCGGATGGCCGCGATGCCGTGCTGGTTAACATTCGCCAATCGCCGACAGGCGACAGCGTCGCGATCGTGAAGGCGGCGACTGCGCGGATGACAGCGACCGGCCTGCCGAAAAGCGTTATCGCCACACCCTATTACGACCAGTCCGAACTCGTCATCGGTGCAGCAACGGCGGTACGTGATGCGATCCTGATCGGAGCCGTGCTTGCCGGGCTCGTGCTGTTCTTCTTCCTGCGGTCGGGTCGGCTGATGCTGATCACAGCACTGATGCTGCCTGCGGTGCTCGCGGCTGCATGCCTTGTTCTGTTCGTGATGGGGATGAGTTTCAACATGATGACGCTGGGTGGTCTGGCAGCAGTCGTCGGGCTTGTCGTCGACGACGCCGTCGTGATGCTCGAGCACATGGTGCGGCGGATGCAGGAGGGCGTCGCACGCGGCCCCGCGTCGCTGCTTGCCGCCGCGAGCGAGATGGGGCGCCCGCTTATTGGCTCGACGCTGGCGACCATCGTCGTATTCTTGCCACTCGCCTTCGTCAGCGGCGTCACCGGCGGGTTTTTCAAGGCACTAGCGATCACGATGGTCGCGGCGCTTGTCTTTTCGCTGATCTATGCGCGTGTCGTCATTCCGCTCGTCGCGGCCTATTGGCTGCGCGACAAGGATGCTGCCGCCGCCGAGCGCGCCGACGGTGTCATGCGCCGCCTCGAAGCAGGTTATACCCGCGTCGGCGATCGCGCGTTCGCCAGACCCGGCCTGTTTGTGCTTGTGCTGGGCATCGCGCTGGCGCTCGCCGGGGCGTTTGCGTGGACGCGCGTGCCGTCGGGCTTTATGCCTGCGATGGATGAGGGCGGGTTCGTGCTCGATTACAAGGCGCAGCCCGGTTCTGCGCTGGCCGATACCGACCGGCTGCTTCGTCAAGTCGAGGCAATCGTGCGCGCAACACCTGAAGTCGCGAGCTATTCGCGGCGCACCGGGGTGCAACTCGGCGGCGGGCTGACCGAGGCCGATGAAGGCGACTTCTTTATCCGGCTCAATAACGGTTCGCGGCGCGGCATCGACGCAGTCATGGCCGACATCCGTGCGCGCATCGACGCGCAAGTGCCGGGGCTCCAGGTCGAGCTGATCCAGTTGATGGGCGACCTGATCGGCGACCTGACCGCCGTGCCGCAGCCGATCGAGGTCAAGCTGTTCGGGCAGGATCGCAAGGTCATCGACGCGGCGGCAAAAGCCGTCGCTGCCGCTGTTGGCAAGGTTCCGGGCGTCGTCGAGGTGGTCGATGGTTTGCGTGTGGCGGGTGACGCGATCAGCGTGACCGTCGACCGGGGCCGTGCCGCGCAACAGGGGCTCGATCCCGAAGCTGTGGCGACACAACTCGAAGCAGCGGTCGGTGGCACCGCCGCAACTCAGGTCCGCATCGGCGAGCAGCTCATCACAGTGCGGGTCCGTGCGCCGTCCGATCTTCGCCGCCGCGCTGCACAGGTCGGCGACATCGTGCTGACCGCGCCCGACGGCCATGCGGTTCGTTTGCGGCAGATTGCGGTCATCGGCGTGGCGGCGGGCCAGCAGCAACTGAAACGTGAGGATCTTGCGCCGTTCGTCGCGGTCACAGGACGCCTCGACGGGCGCGACCTGGGTTCGGCGATGCGTGACGTCCGTTCAGCGGTGGCATCGGTCAAGCCGCCGGGATCGATCCGGGTCGAATATGGCGGGCTGTACGCTGAACAGCAAAAGAGCTTCGCCGACTTGTCGCTGGTGTTCGCCGCCGCGCTGTTGCTGACTGCGCTGTTGCTGACGTTCCTGTTCGAACGCGTCGCGTGGACGATCGCGGCTCTGTCGACAATCCTGCTGTCTGCCGCGTCGGTGATCATCGGCCTGTGGCTGACCGGGATCGAACTCAATATCTCGGCGCTGATGGGCCTCACGATGGTCGTCGGTATGGTCACCGAACTCGTCATCTTTTACCTCGCCGAGATCGACATGACGCAGACCATCGATCTGGCAGCATTGCGCGAGGCGGGAAGCAAGCGGCTGCGACCCATCCTGATGTCAGCCGCTATCGCCATTCTGACCCTCGCGCCGCTCGCGCTCGGTGTCAGTCGGGGCGCTGGGCTCCAGACACCGCTGGCCACGGCGATCATCTTCGGGTTGGTCGCCGCCGTCCCGCTCGTCCTGCTGTTCCTCCCCGCGATGCTCGTCGCGCTGTCGACGCGGACGCGCCGAACAGTTGCAACGTGAAACTGGTGCCCGCCGGACTGCTTGCCTGGGCGCGACGCCTAAAACTTGATGTCGTCGCGCTCTGGATAGCCGCACGCGACGAACGCACGCCGTTGATGGCAAAAATAGTTGCGGGGGCTGTCGCCGCATATGCGCTCAGTCCGATCGATCTTATTCCCGACTTCTTGCCGATTATCGGTCTTCTCGATGATCTGCTGATCGTCCCCGCCGGAATCTGGCTCGCGGTCCGGCTGATCCCGCCAGAACTGTTCGCCGAATTCAGGCAAACGGCTCGCGCACGTATTGATCGACCGACTAGCCTGGTCGCTGCCGCTGTGATTGCCACCATCTGGGCAGTCACGTTCGCCCTGTTCCTTTTGGTGACATGGCAAGTCTTCGCGGCCAACGGCGAACGCTCGTTCCCCTAATAACGGTAGCGCGGATAGTAGCGGTAGCTTTGCGAGCGCCCCTGCCATGAATCGCGCAGATCCTGGCGCTGGTGCTGGCGTTCGATCCGATAATCGGCATCTTCGTGGCGATCGTTAAGGTCGCGGTGCAGTCCCCGATGCTCGCCGCGGGTCAGCCCTTCTTCATGCGCCTCTTCGTGCTCGTCACCCAGATTATCGTGCACGTTGTCGTGACGATCATCGAGGCGTTCATGTCGCCGCACGTGACGGCCATCGGTCCGATACCCGTCATACCCGTCATACCCGTAACCGGAGTTTTCATAGCCCGACCCCGAACCAAGCGTAATCGAAAAACCACTCTGCGCCGATGCTGCTGTCGGTGCCAATGCGGCCATTGCTACGGTGCTCACCAATGCAATGATTGATTTAAGGATCACGATACCCTCCTGATGTTAAGTTGGTGGACCAGAGGTGCGCCATGTTCGCTGCATATCGGCTGAACTAAGGCGTTGGCTCCCGTTCATCGAAGCGTTGTTCGCGCGATCGGTTAGGGGTAGCGTCGTCGCGTTGATGCCAAAGGGTTTGAACGGTCTCAGCCACAGAAAAAGAGACTGGACAAAAAGAACATGAGATCGAACGCAATCCTCCAACTGTTCGTGGCAATCGCCCCGTTCGCCCCGACGACGGATGCTGGTGCCCACGAAGAAAAGTCTGCCGTGACCGTTACCGCCGCGAATCCGTTTCCGGCAAGTGCGGCGGAAAAGGTTGTCGATGCTTTTCACGCAGCGCTTCAACGGGGCGACGTCGCCGCCGCCGCGCATTTGGCCGAAGACGCGTTGATCTACGAGAGCGGGGCGGTCGAACGCAGCAAGGTCGAATACGCCTCACACCATCTCGCCGCGGATGCCGCGTTCGCGAAGGCGACGACACGAGCTGTCACGAAACGGTCGGGTCGCACCGTCGGCGACTTCGCTTGGGTTGCGACGGAAAGCACGACCAAAGGCACCTACCGCGACCGGGCGATCAACAGCGTCTCGACGGAGACGATGGTGCTGCGCCGTCAAAACGGCGCGTGGCGGATCGTTCATGTTCACTGGTCGTCGGCAAACGTGAAGTAGCAGATCACGGCATCGCACTGCGCGGGCAAAGCCGATCGGTTACATGGCTGCGGGTGGCTGCAACGTACCAAGCCAAGCGACGAGCGCAAGAATGACGACCGCCAGCGCGGTTTCGACCGCCACGCTCCGCCGCAGGTGCGCGCGAGCGGCGGCGGAGTCGCCGGCAGCGATCGCAGCCTCGAAGCACGGAACGAGCCGGTATCGGTTGATTGAAGCAAGTCGCAGCATCGCGATGAACAGCACCAGCTTCAGGCAAAGCAACTGGCCATAAGGGGTGCCGAACGCTGAAAGCACCCTGTCCGGCCCGACCAATGTCCAGCCGTTGATCAATCCCGAGACCATGACCGACCCGACGATGACCGTCCCCGCCACGGAGAACCCTTGAAGCACGCGATGGACCAGCCGAAGCCGCTCGTCGGTCCATGTGCCAGCACGTTTCACAAGGAGCATGGCGAGTGCAACCAGGGCGCCGATCCATGCGCCCGCCGCGAGCAGGTGAACGACATCCGCGCCAAGCTGGACCGTGCCTTGGGTGCCCTCGCCCGCAGCCCCGTGCCCGGTCCACGCGAGCGACCCGAGCGCGATGCCAGCCGATGCGGTGCTAACCGCAAGCCACCATGCGCGCTGACTGCCGCCGCAAACGAGCACGGTCGAAAACAACACAGCCAGCGCTCCCATGCGAACTTGCCAGGCGCTGCCCATCGGGGTGTCGAAGATCATTGCATTGATCGACGCGCGATCGACCTCGGCAATCGGCACCCCAGTCATCGATGCTGTCATGACAACAATGCTCAGCAGCGATAGCCCGAAACCGACCAAGGCCAACACCGTGCTGGCCGTGCGTAGCGGCAAAACTGCGCTTTTGATGCGCTCGGCACCCCGCAACGCGTAAAGCGCAAAAAACGGCAGCCCGAACGACAGCATCAGGTTCGCGTAAAGCGCGAACCTGATGCCGATTGTTGTCCAGTCGGTCACCGACCTATTTCACGGTAAAACTGAAATCGCCCTTCATCGGGTGCGTGTCGGCGCCCGCGGCGCGCCAGCTGACCTTGTATGTGCCCTTGGGAAAGGCCCGTCCGGCAGTCAGTGTCATCGTCTTGCCATCGGCGCTCCAGCTCGGCTTCATGCCCGTGATCTTCATCGGGCTGTGCGACGCCATTCCCGGCATGCCGGTCATCACGACGTCCGCACTCGAGAAAGCAGGCATCACCTTCTCGTTAAAGGTCAGACTGACCGTTTTGGTCGGCGCGACCGATGCGTTCGCTGCCGGTGCTGATGTCATGACCTTCGCGTGTGCGAAGGTGACCGACGGAAGTGCCATGCTTCCCAATGCGAGCGCCGCCATCAAGATTGAGTTCTTCATTGTCATTCCCTTCAAGTGTTCAATGTTAATACGCGGACCAATCGTCTGGCCCTCGTGCCAATCGTTCGATTTTCCAACAATAGGGCCCGAAGCAATGAGGGGTTTCCTTCCGGGGCGCGTATAACAGTCACTGGGCGGAGGTAACAAATGAACGATCTCGACGAACTTCTAAATTCGCTGGCACGGTTGCCGATACCACCCGAAGTGGCACGGCTCGATGGCGCGATGATCATGCAAATAGCCATTTCGCGGCAACAGCAAGCGCGGCGTGCCAGCATAATGGCGGGTTTGGGTGCATTGTTCCTGGGTGTTGCAAGCACAATGACGCCAGCGACTACTGCGGTCGCCGCCCCGTTGCTGCCGCTGGGCACGGCGATGCCGTTCGCGCCCTCGTCACTGCTGGTGGGCTAAGCGATGTCGTGGCCACGCATTCTTCTGATCGCCCTGCTGGCGTTTGTCGCCGCCGTGGCCGGGGTCGCAGTCGGTCGGCTGGTGCTCCCGCAACAATCGCATACCGGAGCCGAGCTTCATTCGCTGCTCCATGAGCAACTCGATCTCGACGGACCGCAGCAGGCCAAGCTCGCGCAGATAGAAAACGAATTTGCGGCGCGACGTCGCGCGCTCGAACTCGATCTGCGCGCCGACAACGCCAAGCTCGCGGCAGCAATCGAAGCCGAGCATGGTTACGGTCCGCGAGTGTCGGCTGCGGTCGATGCGTCGCATATGGCGATGGGCGAGTTGCAAAAGGTGACGCTCGAACATGTGTTTGCCATGCGCGGAATTCTGAGGCCACCGCAAACAGCGAAATTCGATGCCGCCGTGGTCAAGGCGCTGACCCCAGAGCGGCGGTGACGCTCGCGCTCGACGAAGCGACTGACGGCGACCTGGCAACACTCGCGCGGGGCGGCAGTCAGCGGGCCTACAAGACGCTTGCTGACCGTCATCGCGCCTCGGTCTATCGCATCGCACGCGGCGCGACCGGTGATGCCGAAGAGGCGTTCGACCTGACGCAGGAGACGTTCGTCGCCGCTTTCGGTGCGCTCGACCGCTATGATAGCACACGGCCGTTCGCGTCTTGGATTGCACGCATCGCCCTCAACAAATGCCGTGACTGGTCGCGCAAGCGGTTCGTTCGGCGTGCGTTCTCGCTGCCGTTCTCGGCTAAGACCGTCGGCGTGCCAACGCTCGATCCCGCAATCGACGAGGGCGTGCACCAGCGCGCGCAACTGCGCCGCGTGCAAGCCGCCATCGCCGACCTGCCCCTTCGTCAGCGCGAAGTCCTTGTGCTGCGGTTGATCGAGGGACTGAGCCAGGCGGAGACGGCCGAAGCCCTGGGGATCAGCGGAAAGGCGGTCGAGACGCGACTAGCTCGTGCACGCCGGTCGCTTGCTGTCGCGATGAGAGCATTCGATTAAGTAGATTATGCTTTCGAAGAGCGAACATTGCAAAGCGGCGAGGGATTCGACGTTTGGGCGCGTATGAGTAGACAAGACGGACCTATCACGGCCCTTCAAAACTGACCGAGGATTTTATGACCGGCATCAATTCGATGTTCAACCGACGCACAATTTTGCGCAGCGCTGCTTTCACCGGGGGTAGTCTGGCGTTAGCGCCATTGTTTCCGGCCTGGGCGAAAAGCGGGTCGATGGGTCTTGCCGGGCAACCGGGCACCTTGTCAGGGGAGACGATCGAACTCACCGTGGGGACGTCGGCATTCGGCATCGGCAAAAAGACCGGTCATGCTTATACCGTCAACGGTACGCTTCCCGCCCCGCTGATCCGGCTGCGCGAGGGGCAGAATGTTCGTCTGCTCGTCAACAACACGCTGAACGAAGATACGTCGATACATTGGCACGGGATATTGCTGCCATTTCAGATGGACGGCGTTCCCGGCATCAGTTTCCCGGGCATCGCACCGGGCGAGACCTTCAGTTACGAATTCCCGCTCAAGCAGGCGGGGACCTACTGGTATCACAGCCATTCGCACATGCAGGAAGCGATGGGCATGTATGGTGCGCTTATCGTCGATCCGGCGGGCAAGGATCCGATTGCCTATGATCGCGAACATGTTCTTGTCCTGTCGGACTGGAGCTTTGGCCATGCCATGACCAATTTCAAGAAGCAGAAACAAAAGTCGGGCTATTTCAATCGCAACAAGCAAACACTGTCGGGCCTACTGAAGGGCAAGGATCAGCCGCTTTCGGAACGGACGATGTGGGGCAAGATGTTGATGGACCCGACCGACATCGCCGATGTGACGGGGGCTTATTACCATTATCTGATCAATGGGCACGACAATGCCGGCAACTGGACCGGCCTGATCAAGAAAGGCGAGCGCGTACGGCTGCGGATCATTAACGCCGCAGCAATGAGCAGCTTCAATATCCGCGTGCCCGGATTGCCGATGACCGTGGTCGCGTCCGACGGGTTACCGCTAACCCCGTTCGAAACCGACGAGTTCCAGATCTCGGTGGCCGAAACCTACGACGTCATCATCGAACCAAAAGAGGACATCGCATACGGCTTCATCGCTGAATCGATCGATCGATCAGGCCAGTGCCGCGTAACGCTCGCGCCGCAGATGGGCATGGTCGCGCCGATTCCGCCCCTGCGCGAACGTCCGCTGCTGACCATGAAGGATATGGGGATGGGCGACATGGGCATGGGCGCAATGGATATGAGCGCAGGTGACGCGAATAGTGGTTCGGG
>JAYWFN010000195.1:0-3752 GCA_043778785.1 Sphingomonas sp.
TCCCGGCCGCCAGCCCAGCCGCCCATTTCGTAATGTCACCCGCCCCAAGACAAACGACCATATCCCCGGCAACCGCTTCGCCTGCCAACACCGTCGCCAGCGCATCGGCATCGGCAATCTCTGCTGCCGCGCGGTGCCCGCGTTCTTTAAGCCGATCCACCAACGCCGCTGCACTGACTCCTTCAACCGGCACTTCGCCCGCTGCATAGACCGGCGCGACATAAACGACGTCGGCGTCATTAAATGCCTGCGCAAATTCATCCATCAGCCCGCCGAGCCGCGAATAACGGTGCGGCTGGACGACGGCGATCACGCGACCCCCAGAAGCTGAAACTACGCCCTCGCGCGCTGCTGACAGGACAGCCTTAATCTCCACCGGATGATGGCCATAGTCGTCGATGATCGTGATGCCACCGACCTCGCCAACCTTGGTGAACCGCCGCTTCACGCCCCCAAAAGCACCGAAACCCTTCTGGATCGTCGCATCGTCGAGACCCAGCTCGATGGCGACCGCTATTGCGGCCAGCGCATTCTGGACATTGTGCCGCCCTGCCATCGGCAGCGAGACATCCTCGATGCTGCGCGTCGATCCGTCACGATGCCGGATGATCACTTCGAAGCGGTTTCCCCCTGCGCCGGGCACGACATTGATGCCGCGCACATCGGCCTGCGCGCTGAAGCCATAGGTCACGATCCGCCGGTCGCGGACACGCGGCAGCAGCGCCTGCACTTCGGGATGATCGAGGCACAGCACGGCCGCGCCGTAAAAAGGCACATTCTCGATGAATTCGACGAAGGCGTCCTTGACCGCGTCGAACGACCCATAATGATCGAGATGTTCGGGATCGATGTTGGTCACCACCGCCACCGTGCCATCCAGCCGCAGGAAGCTGCCATCGCTTTCGTCGGCTTCGACAACCATCCAGTCGCTCGCGCCCAGCCGCGCATTCGACCCATAGCTGTTGATGATCCCGCCATTGATGACAGTCGGGTCGACCCCGCCCGCATCGAGCATTGCCGCAATCATGCTGGTCGTCGTGGTTTTCCCGTGCGTCCCCGCCACCGCCACCGTCGATTTGAGCCGCATCAGTTCGGCCAGCATCTCCGCCCGCCGCACGACGGGAATGCGCCGTTCATACGCCGCTGCGACTTCGGGGTTCGCGCGCTTGATCGCGGTCGAGGTGACGACCACCGCCGCATCGCCCAGATTGTCGGCATCATGGCCAATGGCGACAGATATGCCGCGTTTGCGTAAGGCGTCGATCACATAGCCTTCGGCAACATCCGACCCCTGCACTTTGTAGCCGAGATTGTGCATCACTTCGGCAATGCCCGACATGCCGATGCCGCCGATGCCGACAAAGTGGATTGTGCCGATGTCCGTCGCGACGCCTTTCATCGCGCATAGGCCGGTTTGAAACTGGCAGGCTGCATGCCGATTGGCGCTGGCCCCATGCTTTCCACGAGATTGGCAAGATCGCGCGTCGCATCGGGGCGGCCACAGCCCCATGCGCGCTTGGCCGCATTGGCAAGGCCGACGGCATCGAGGCCCAGTTTCTGCATCTGCTTGGCCAGCTCAACGGGCGTAAAGTCACGTTCGGCAATCGCCCGCGCGCCGCCCGCATCGACCATTTCGCGGACGTTCGCGGTCTGGTGATCGTCCATCGCGCTCGGCAAAGGGATGAGGATCGCCGGACGGCCCGCTGCGGTCAGCTCGGCAATCGTCGAAGCGCCCGCGCGCGCAATCACGAGATGTGACCAGCTCAAGCGCTCGGGCAAGTCGGCCATATAGGTGTTCAGATCCGCCGGAATACCAAGCTGTGCATAGCGTTCCTTGACGCCGTCAATGTCTTCGGCGCGGCACTGTTGCGTCACTTGCAAGCGCCTGCGAAAATTGAGCGGGAGCAGCCCCAGCCCATCGGGCACCACACGTGAGAGAACGCTCGCGCCTTGCGATCCGCCGGTCACGAGAATGCGGAAGATGCCATTATCGTCGAGCGGCGGAAAATCCTGCTCGCGGATCCTGATCACTTCCTCGCGCACCGGATTGCCGACAAGATGCGTCTTGTGCGCCCAGCTGTCCTTCATCCGCTCGACATCCGGATAGGATGTGGCAATGGCGTTGACCCACCCCCCGACCAGCCGGTTGACGCGGCCCAGCACAGCGTTCTGCTCATGCACCACGGTCGGCACACCACCACGTTTTGCGCCGAGCAGGGCCGGAAACGCCGGGTAACCACCAAAACCGACCACAGCGGACGGACCGAATTCCTTGAAGATGCCGTAACTCATCATCCGCCCCTTGCGGATCGCTTGCCAGCCGGGGAACCACGACAGCGGGCTTTTGGTAATCCGTCCCGCAGGAAGCGTATGGGTATCCACCCCCTCGAACAGGCCAGGGATTTTCGCCCCGCGTTCGTCGGTGATCAGCGCGACGTGGTGGCCACGCCGGATCAGTTCGGCCGCCAGCGCATGCGCGGGAACCATATGGCCGCCAGTGCCGCCTGCCGCGAGGACGAAATGCTTTGAAATCATCTTCCCCTCTCCCTCTGCGGGAGAGGGCGACTCGCCAACAGCGAGCGGGGCGAGGGGGATAAGGGAACGCTTTCCCTGAAACCCCCCATCCAAGCTGCGCTAGGCAGCAAGCTGCCAAGCTGCGCTATCCTTCTCCCACAAGGGGAGAAGGTAGTTTTGGTCGAAATGCTCACCGCTTGCTCCACCGCACGACATAGGGCGAGCGACGAAGATACGGGTTTCGCCGCGTGAATGCCAGCAACAGTCCAAACCCGATCGACAGCGCCAGCATCGACGACCCGCCGTAGCTGATGAACGGCAGCGTCATGCCCTTTGACGGCGCAAGATTGACATTGACCGCCATGTTGATCAGCGCCTGCACCGCGAATTGCGTAGTCAGGCCCGCCGCCGCCAGCACGATGAACGGGTCTTCCTCGTCGAGCAATTTCACGAACACGCGCACGACAATCGCGAGAAACAGACAGGCAATCGCGATACAGGCGAACAAGCCGAATTCCTCGCCGATTACGCTGAAGATGTAATCGGTATGCGCTTCGGGCAGGTGGAACTTGGCTTCGCCGCCGCCCGGCCCCGTGCCGAAAAATCCGCCTGCGGTCAGCGTCGCGTAAGCGCTATCGACTTGGTAGGTATCGCCCGCCTGAAACAGGAAATTGTTAATGCGCTGCGTCGCGACCGGATAGAACAGATAGGCGGCAACAATGCCGACCGCGCCACATCCCGCCAGCGCCCCCATGATCCGATACGAAATCCCGGTCAGCATCAGCATCGCCAGCCAGACCGTGCAGAAAATGATTGTCTGGCCGAAATCGGGCTGCTTCATCAGGAAAAAGGCAATCAGGCCAACGAGAACGCCCGACAGCGGAATGACCGGCAGCGATTTGTCATGCGCGCGCAAGCTGAGCAGCCACGCCATACTGACCACGAATAATGGCTTCAGAAATTCGGACGGCTCGACGCCGGAGATGCCAAAGTTTATCCAGCGTTGCGCACCGTTCACTTCGTAACCAATTAGCGGTACCAGCGCGAGGAAGACACTGAACACGCCAGCGCCGAACATCGCCAAACGCCGCGCCTGCTGAACGGGAAGCATCGACACGCCGAGCATCACCGGAATGCCGAGCGACGCCCATGCCAGCTGCCGCCAGAAATAATTCAGCGGCGCGACCGTAATATTTCCGCCCGAATAGCGCGCGGCGGCCGATGGCGATGCGGCGGCA
>JAYWFN010000196.1:0-3742 GCA_043778785.1 Sphingomonas sp.
CATCTGCCCGACTTTTTCGACGCCGGGCAGGTTGAGCAAACGCACAGCCAAGCGCCAGAGTCTTTTTGATATTGCCGCCATCGTTTCGCGGCCCGGCACAAAAGAAAAGACCTTGGCACAGGGGGAACACAAAAAAACGGCGCCGCTTTCGCCACGCCGTTTTTCACCCCAAAAACGGATGTTAGTTAGGCAACGGCAATCGCAGCACGGTTACGACGGCGCAGCGCGCTGCCGACAATGCCAAAGCCAAACAACATCATTGCCCATGTCGCTGGTTCAGGGACGGCGCCCGAAACCACGGCAACATTGTCAAATTCAAACGCGTTGCTCGTCGAGCTGAACTCGAACGCACCGACATTGGCAGCGTCGAGCCCTGTAAACGAAATCGTCACCAACGGATTGGTGAACGGGTTCGTTGTGTTGCCATTGGCAAGCACCGAGACATCGATGCCCGTGTAAGACGCAAATGCGATGCCCGAGCGGTCAAGAACCCGAAGCGTGTTATAACGGTCGACCGAGCCCCAGATGAACGAAACCGCCGAGATCGTCGCAAAGCTCGACAGATCAAGTGTGCCCGGCGATCCATCGCTTGGCCCGACAGTCGCATAATTTCCCGTGCTGCCAAAAGGCTGCGCACGAATGCCGCCCACCGAACCAGTCGTGATCAGCCCGCCGGTAAACGGAGCCGCTGATTCAAAATCATAGGTTGGTGTTGGCCCCGAATATGGCGACGTGCCGGGTGTGAATGCCAGCGTTACCGCCGCTGTCGCTGTTGTCGCCGACAATGCCAGTACGGCAACAGCCGAAAATAGTTTATATTTCAACATGATACGCTCCCTATCTAAAAACGCAAAATGCGAATTCAGTTTGTTTGCGACCTCATTTTTATATTTTTACTGGATAGATCGATTCGCTGAAATTGTAAATGTAATCGTAACCAGAATTGTCTCACATTCGTTAATGTGCCGTTTCAGGACGGTCACCGAACAACCAGCGCAACGCAGCACCGCAAAGGGCAAGCGCGATGCCGGTCCGTTATACCATCGGGCATAACGGACCGGTGGCCGCGACGATATCAGGCGCTGTAATACATATCGAATTCCACCGGCGACGGCGTCATTTCCCAGCGCGCGACATCGGCCATTTTCAGTTCGATATAGCTGTCAATCTGATCCTTGGTGAACACATCGCCTTTGAGCAGATAGGCGTGATCGGCTTCAAGCGATTCAAGCGCTTCACGGAGCGACCCGCACACCGTCGGCACTTGCGCGAGTTCGGCAGGCGGCAGATCATACAGATTCTTGTCCATCGCTTCGCCGGGATGGATCTTGTTCTGGATCCCGTCCAGCCCCGCCATGAACAGCGCGGCATAGGCCAGATACGGATTCGCCATCGCGTCGGGGAAGCGAACTTCCACCCGCTTTGCCTTTGCCCCTGCGCCATAAGGAATGCGGCATGATGCGGAGCGGTTGCGCGCCGAATAAGCAAGCAGCACAGGCGCTTCATAGCCGGGAACGAGGCGCTTGTAGCTGTTCGTCGTCGGATTGGTGAAAGCGTTCACCGACTTGGCATGTTTGATGATGCCGCCGATGAAATAGAGGCACATGTCAGAGAGCCCGGCATAGCCATTGCCCGCGAAGAGCGGCTTGCCCTTTTCCCAGATCGACAGATGCGTGTGCATGCCGCTGCCATTATCGTCCTTGATCGGCTTGGGCATGAAAGTCGCGGTCTTGCCATAGGCATGCGCGACCTGATGCACGACATACTTATAGATCTGCATCCGGTCGGCGGTTTGCGTCAGCGTGCCGAAGGTCAGGCCAAGCTCGTGTTGCGCGGCGGCCACTTCGTGATGGTGCTTGTCGCACGGCAAGCCCATTTCGAGCATGGTCGAGACCATTTCGCCGCGGATGTCGGTGGCGCTGTCAACCGGCGCGACCGGGAAATACCCCCCCTTGGCGCGCGGGCGGTGGCCCATGTTGCCGCCTTCATATTTCGTGCCGGTATTGGTCGGCAGCTCGATATCGTCGATCTTGAAATAGCTTTCGTTATACGCTGTGTTGAAGCGGACATCGTCGAACATGAAGAATTCGGCTTCGGGGCCGACATAGACAGTGTCGCCAATGCCGGTCGTTTTGAGATAGGCTTCGGCGCGCTTGGCGGTCGAGCGCGGATCGCGGCTGTAAAGTTCGCCAGTCGAGGGCTCGACGATGTCGCAGAAGATGACCATCATCGGCGTCGCCGAGAACGGGTCGATATAGACCGCCTCGAGATCGGGCATCAGGATCATGTCGCTCTCGTTGATGACTTTCCAGCCTTCGATCGAAGAGCCGTCGAACATAAGGCCGTCGGTCAGCTCGTCTTCGCCAATCACGCCCGAACACATCGTCAGATGCTGCCACTTGCCCTTGGGATCGGTGAAGCGGACGTCGACCCACTCGATTTCCTCGTCCTTGATGCGCTTCAATATGTCCTTGGGTGACGTCGCCATTTTATCTGCCTTTAAGTTCGTGGTTGATCAAAAAAATCCGTTTACCCTGAGCTTGTCGAAGGGCTGTCCTTTCTTTCGCGGTGACGAAGAAGAAGGACAGGGCTTCGACAAGCTCAGCCCGAACGGGGTGAGGTAATTTCACGTCATAATGCGTCTGAATCGGTTTCGCCGGTGCGGATGCGCAGCGCGCTTTCGACGGGGATCACGAAAATCTTGCCGTCGCCGATGCGACCGGTCTGTGCGGCGGCCGCAATCGCTTCGACGACGCGCGGGGCCATGTCGTCATCGACCACGATCTCGAGCTTAACCTTGGGTAAAAAGTCGACGACATATTCGGCACCGCGATACAGCTCGGTGTGCCCTTTCTGCCGCCCGAAACCCTTGGCCTCGGTCACGGTGATCCCGCTGACGCCGACATCGTGAAGCGCTTCCTTCACTTCGTCGAGCTTGAACGGTTTGATGATGGCTTCGATTTTTTTCATGATGACCCCTGCCGTGATGTTTCAATAAGCGTGCCAAACGCTGCGATGCAACAATCCTGTGCGGGCGGCGGCGTTTGAGCAAGAGAGTTGCACTCGCTTTAAGCAGAGTCGAGGGGGCTGCCCGTTTTTTGGGCAGCATTCACGGCGATTTTGATGTTCATCAAGCGCGAATCGGACGGTCGTTTGAGACGATCGGCCACGCTCGGTCAGCCCGGCATAAAAAAGGCTCCCGTAACGAGAGCCTTCTTTATCCATTCGCGCTGTTGATCAGGCGATTGCCGTCGCCAGTGCCCGCCGACGCCGCAGGACGCTGCCGACCAGACCGAAGCCGAACAGCATCATGCCCCAGGTCGACGGTTCGGGAACCGCGCCGCCGAGAAAGGCAAGGCCAGCAATATTGCTGGCTGTCCCGTAAGCGCCGGTCAGTGTCTTCGCCCCGGTTGTCGTATTGATCGTATACAGCGAAGCGGTGTACGCATCCGAAAGGAACATGACATTGTCTTCGGGTCGCGCCGCCATGTCGAACCAGCCCGTACTACCAATGTCCGAGATCAGCGTTCCTAATCCAGTGCCACTATTGATACGAATAAATTCATTCGACGCATCGGAAATTCCGAACAGTGCGCCGGTCGTATCAGCAGCAAGCGCATAGACATTGTCAAAACCAATGCTGCCGATGAAACTCGCCAAGCCGGTTGCCACGTTGATCGAGTAAAGCGCGTCGCCACTCGTCGCACCGAACCCGGTCGTCGTGTTACCATAGAGCGTATTG
>JAYWFN010000197.1:0-21443 GCA_043778785.1 Sphingomonas sp.
GGCGCTGAGGTCAGAAAACCCCTGATAATCGAGAGTTTCAGCATTAGCGACTGGGCGCGCTGGAACTGGTCAGCGAAGGTCGCTCGATATGACAGCCCGCTTTTTCATCGTTCGAGGCTTCCATATTTGTCAGAATTATGTATACGCATTTCTGACAAAAGGAATCGGTATGCGCGGGCCAGGAATAGATCTGAAGGACAGTATCACAGACCGAATGGCGACACGCTCGCCTTTTGGTGTGTGGGTGCCTGCCGACTTCGCCGATCTTGGGCCGCGCGATGCGGTGGATCAAGTGCTTCACCGATTGGTGCGTGCAGGCATGATCCGCCGGATCACACGCGGCCTCTATGACAAGCCCACCCTCAACGCGCTGACTGGCAAATCAACCAACCCTGATCCTCGCTCGGTCATTGATGCACTGGCTCACCGCGATTCTGCTCGAATGATTGTCGATGGCATCACGGCTGCCAATGATATTGGTTTGTCCGACGCAGTTCCGGCACACATCATTGTTCACACCGATGCGCGGCTCAAATCACTCGCGCTGGGCAACCTAATCATCAATTTCAAAAAGACCGCACCGAGCAAATTGTTCTGGGCAGGGCGGCCAGCCATGCGCGTTGTACAGGCGCTACACTGGCTTCGAGACACGCTCAAGAGCGACGCAACCCGTGTCAGAAAACAGCTACAATCCATTTTCGCTGATCCGGTCCACGGTTCTGCCATAACCGCTGACCTGCGAGATGGGCTGTCCACCTTGCCGATATGGATGCAATTCTTCCTGCGCGACCTCATCGCAGCGCCCGACGGCCTCCTCAATTTGGATGCGGCCATATCAGCACCAAGAAGTGCTACCCGATGAGCGCGGATTTCGATGGCTTCCTCGCCGCATCTCCCGACGACCGGCGCGATGCTTTCATCGGCGCAAGCCAAAGGCTCGGCACTGCCGCTCAAAATGTCGAAAAAGACTTTTGGGTCTGCTGGACACTCGATGCTCTATTTAATCACCTTCCAACAGGCGGCCCGCGCCTACTGTTCAAAGGCGGCTCATCCCTATCCAAAGCCTTTAGCCTCATTTCGCGTTTCTCCGAGGACATAGATATTACCGTGTTCCGTGAGGATATTGGCGAAACTGCAAGCGTGGAATCCTTGGAGGCACTGAGCGGCAAGAAGCGACAAGCCAAGCTTGATGCGATCAAGGACGCTTGCCAGCATCATATCGGCGGCGCACTCAAAGACCAGTTGATGTCGCACTTTCGGGCCACCCTTGAACGCGCGAGAATCGCGCAGAAGCCGAAAGTCGAACTCGATCTTGACGATACCAGCCTGCAAAGCCTGCTGCTATGGTATCCGAGCGTGTTGGCTGCCACAAACGGATATATTCGGCCCGCGATCAAGATTGAGTGTGGCGCGAAATCGGGGCTCGATCCGAACAGCAGTCAGGTCATTCGCCCTTATGTCGCGGATGACCTACCCGCGCTTGATCTGACCGTTTCCAATGTCGTGACGGTGAATGCCGAACGGACATTCTGGGATAAGATCGTCATCCTGCACGGCTTGCGCAATTGGTTCGACCGGCGCGGCGCGTTGCGGGGCGGCGGTCAGCGAGTTTCCCGCCATTATTACGATGTATATCAGTTGCTACTTTCGGGCATAGGCGAAGCCGCATTAGCTGATCCCGAACTCGGTCGCGATTGCGTCAGCCATGCCCGGGTGTTTTTCAATAGTCCTGACCTTGGTTTGGCGACGGCTTCGGGCGGCAGTTTTAATCTGACACCTACCGAAGCGATGATCGCCGATTTGAACCGAGACTATGCCGCCATGTCAGGCATGATCTTCGGCGACGTTCCCGATTTTGATGCCGTGCTAATTAGTGTCGCTGCTCTTCAACAGCGGCTAAACGAGGCCAATTGATTCCATCGTAGGAGCCAAACGTCGTTACAATTTAGGAAGCCTTTGGGCGACGGTCACAGATTGGATGACGGACGTTTCCGTAGAAGCAATTGACCCGAAACGATCAACCACAGCCTCAAGCGTTGGCAAATCGCAGACCACAATTTTCGTTTGAAGGCATTCTTTTCCGGTGATGTGAAACGCCTCTACGATTTCGGGCGTGTCCTTTACCGTCTGTACCAGTTTGTTCATCTGTCCGGGCATAGCATCCATTCGGACGAAAGCTGCGACATTGAGGCCGAAGGCACCGGGATCGACCACAACGGTATATCCAGTGATTGCTCCCGCGTCTTTGAGCTTATCAATACGAGCAGTGATGCTGGGGGTCGCCATCTCAAGCAGTGCCGCAAGTTCCTTGATGGCCCTGCGGCCATTTTCACATAATGCGGCGATTATTGCTCGATCAATATGGTCAAGGCGCCGGGTTAAATAACGGCTGCGGTTCATAGTCTAGCCGCCTTCGAAGCCGAGCGCGACAAGATCGGCATGCATCGCCTTGGCGGTGCGCTTCTGCTTGCGTGACTAGCCGACCTCGATCCGCAGACACCCCGTCAGCTTCTCGGCAAACGGGTCCAGCTTGCTCGGGCGGGCAGGAACCTTGAACACCGGCTCCACCGCGCCGCTGCGCAGATACTTGCGGATCGTGTTGCGCGACAGACCCGTCCGCCGCTCGATCTCGCGGATCGGCATCCCCTCACGAAAATGCCACCGCCGGATTACACTCAATATCGCCATGTCGATCACTCCAATATCCTCCGGCCCACAAGCCAGAAGAACGATCAAAAACATGGGTCGCTTCTCAGTCGAAATTTATGCCTCTCCCGGGTCAACTCTCAATCGAAATCAACAGGCTGTGTACTGGCTGATGCCGGATATGGCCTCTCTGCGCCCTTCCGGCAGGGGCTCACGGAACGCGGCCTCGTTTGGGCAGCAGGCATCCCTTACAAGCAGAAGGTCTATTCAGCCGATGTCGCCATGATCTTTCCAGTCTCAAGGCGTGGAAGACCCCGGGAGCGACATATCCCGGATGTGAAGTCCATACCCTAATTGGTTCGACCGCTCCGCAATCGAACACGACAGCTTCGCTACAATTCGCAATTTTGTTTGGCCTTCGGCAATCCATAAGCGGGCGCACCTTTCTCGCCCATTCGGCGATCGTTGAACGTCGTTAATTGAGGGATTTGCCACGTGCGTCGTGGGCGGTTGTTATCGCACTCTTCCCCACGATCCTCCCAGGTGCTCCACCACGCGATCGCGACCGCGATCATGAAAAGTCTGCTGTAAATCGCTGTCTGGATCAGGAAGGTTTCGCATTTTCCTTGCCGAGCCGTGCAATGATAGCCGTGGGCAACAGGCCCGCGAGGACAAACGCCACCTGCCCGAATAATAGGTGCGACCCGGCGAGCCGCGATATCAGCGCAAAATCCTTATTCATTCCCGGCGCGATCGTTTCGTAGGAATTCAACGAATCCGTCGCTGCCAACTCCCATACTGCTCACGTATCGTGCCACTGCGGAATGACATTGCGATGAGCGCGGCACCGCCGACGATGTTTGCAACCATTTGCGCGTCGGAGGCTTCGTACACGAGCGGGGTGACAATCAGCGCGATGCCAAGGGGAACGAGCGCATAGCGAACCGGTCGGGCAACTTCGGCTGCGGCAATCGAAACGACGGTCAACACGAGCGATCCAATGAAATGGTCGGCATTTGCCATGCTATCCGTCGCCCCGAATGTGACGCGCGTAAAGAGCAGCGACAGGCCGACCAGTGCTGCAACGGCCAAGTTCCACGGCAGGGTGACGCCGCCAGTCACCGCATCACGCAGTATTACGCCCGGCGCACGGTCGAACTCGTCAGACACGCTTTCCACACGCCCCTCGTCGGTGTCGCCGAAAAGCAGGACGCGTAGCCAGCTTTTCCCTGCCTTCGCACGGCGGCGCAGAAACTGAAGGCTCGCAAGCAGTTCGTCGAGCGAATAGGGAATCTGGATCAACACCGCCGCCGCGCCGATCAGCGCGATCGTGCTCCATGTGCCGATGACGATCGGCTGGATGATGATGAACAAGATCGAGGTGACTCCAAGCGGCGCGATCATCAGCCCGAACAGAATCACCAGCCAGGGCATCGTGCGCCACCGCCGCCGACTGCCGGCGAGCCCGGTCAGGATCTCGAGCAGATAGGTGTAGCCGCCGACGGCGGCATCGGGCACCGGCCACGCCTTCGATACACTCGAGGTAATGATCTCTTCGGTCCCGTTCTGCGGGTCGGCGGCACTACCCACGAAGAACGGATCCCATACGCTGTCGATCTGTCCGAGCTGATAAGCCGTCAGATAACGCGCGATGTAGACGCCGACGAGCGCGAGGACGATGATCGGGATGCGTTGCGTGAACGCCGATGGATTGTAGCTCCATCCCGGCGGCGTGTCCGGACCGGTCAGTGCCGCCGCAGCCGATGGTCCGACCTCGGGTGGTGTGCACACCGCCAAGCCAAAGATCAGCGCGCCGACCAGCGTGTCGGACAGGAACGCCGCTGGATTGTCAGTGAAGAAGACGAACGGGACCGCCATTACCAAAGCGCCGGTGCCCGCCGTCGCCCAGCGTGCCCATGGCAGCCGCCACGACAGCGACAGGCTGGCGCACACGATGACGGCGAGGCCTAGCATGACTTCCGACCAGACGAGCAGCGTTTCGCCGACCTGGATGAGTCGCGGTTGCGTCACCAACCACGTGCCGAGCAGGATATTTAGGAAATGCGCCCAGCGATATTGCCGGTGCGCCGACCGGAAGCCTTCTTCGTGTCGCAGCCGAAAGCTCTCTGCGCCTTCCCCTGCAACCTGGGCATCGGCGATCCAGTCCGGAGCCGTGATCCGATTGGCCGCGTACCACGCCGCCGGATCGCGTTTGAGCGTATCGACGATCGCCGGCAGCACGTCGGCAAGCCTGTATCGCGGTCTCCATCCCAGCAGTTGTTCGGCGCGGGCGATATCGAGCGCGTAATGGTCGCTCGCCATCTTCGTCATGAACGGTTGGATGAACGGACGCTCGCCGCCATCGAGCGCGTCGGGCACCAACGGCTCGGCCTTGTCCTGCACCCAGGCTCCAACTGCTGCAATGCTGGCCGGCACGCGCAGCGTCGCCCAGTCCTCTCCATGCAGGAGCTGACCGAGTCGATCCTGCAGATCGTCGTAACCAATCGCATCGGGCTCGCCGATCAGGATTTCGGCGTCGGGTGGCAGGTCAGTGCGATGATCGATCGTTCGGACGAATGCGTCGAGCATGTCGTCGCGGTGCAGCATCGCCTGACCCGCATCGATGTCGCCCGAATAAAGGTGGCTCTGAAAGTCACGTTCGTAAATGCGCGCGATTTGGTTCGCAAAGGTCGGAACCGATGATGTGGCGTCATAGACCCCCGCAAGGCGGAGCAGCACGAACGGGATATTACCGTGTTCGGAGCGAACCACGTTTTCGGACGCGGCCTTCGATTTCGGATACGCCCAACCCGGCCCAATAGGATGCCGCTCATCGATCCGCTCCCCCGGACGCACAGGTTCGTGGACCAGCATCGTGCTCGAATACAGAAACTGTTCGACCGAGAACGACTGCAGTGCACGCAGCAGGCGGCGGGTGCCCTCGACGTTGACGGCTTCGTATTCGGGCTTGTCCTCACCAGAGAAATCGAAAAAAGCTGCAAGATGAACGACGCTCGCTATGGCGTCGCCATGCTGATCGCGCAGCTTCGCCATCGCGGCGGTCATTGACGCATCGTCGGTAAAGTCGACCTCGATCAACGGGAAGTCGGTGCCGCCGCCTTTCAGATCCAAGCCGATCACTTGGTATCGATCACGCAGCGCGCGGGCGAGCGAGCCACCAATGTTTCCCGCCGCACCTGTGATCAGAACGATCGGTCGGTCTTGATCGTCCATTTGCGGCACCTGATGGCTCATTGCTTCTTTAACGGAATTGAAGGGACGCTGTTCCCGAATTTGCGCGGCGCAGCGGACCTTTCGACCGATCTTGGAGTTTTGATTACGGCTTTCGAAGCTTTTCGGGCACATCATCGATGCACAAGGATCATGCTTGACCATTCAAACTGTCGTGGACGACCGGCCTCGCCTCGATGATCATCCCGGCGACGGCGTCACACGCGGATCGACGAGGATGGAAATCTTTGCCGATGCTGTTTTCGCGATCGCTTTTACGCTGCCGATGGTTGAATTGCAGCTGCCCGAATTAGGTACCGACCTTGAACGGCAACTGTTCGAGCTTTGGCCGTCATACCTCGGCTATGTACTTTCGACTTTAGTCATCGGGATTTACTGGGTTCGGCATCATTTCGCTGGCGCGGTTTACCGCACGACCGGACACCGCTTGCTATTGGCAACCCTGCTCTTTCTGGCTGCCATCGCCTTCATCGCGTTTCCGACGCGCGCCTTTGCAGAGCATATTCAGGACCCAGTCGCACGGGCGGTCGGCGCACAATTCTATACGTTCGCGCTTGCGGCGACGTCGGTTGCCTGGTGGCTCACTTGGCGAACTGCGCGCGTGATGAGGGATTTGGATCATAGACTGGATGACGCCTATGTCAGACGGCTCGGTCGGCACTATGCGCGAATAGCCGCCATCATGATCGCCGCGGCCGTTCTGGCGCTGCTCAGCTGGGAACTCGGTCTGGCGCTGGCGGGAGCAACGACTTTGTATCAGCTCCGCCCGCCGGAGACGCCTCTATACCGCAATCAAGCGCCGGTCGTCGAAGGAGAGCTGTAGGACCTGTCGCCGTTGAACAGCGTGTTGCACGCCGCTGAACAGCCTGTTGCACTGGCGGTCATCGGTCGCTTAGACGTCCACCCACGGAAGGTCTCGGACCTGGTGGTTATTCAAAATCCGATGCTTCATGAACGGGCCGAATTTCGATTTCAGAATCCACCAGCATCGGATTGGGGCAGCGTTTCAGCCATTCCACTGCCTCGTCCATCGATTTGGCGTCTCAGATCCAATAGCCAGCAACTTGTTCGCTGATCGGGGTAAAGGGGCTGTCGATCACCGAACGCTCTGCGCCCGATAATCGTACGCGCTTGGGATAGCTGGTCGGCTTCAGGCCGTCGGCATCCTTCATAATTCCTGCCTTGATCAGGTCGTCATTAAAATCCGCCCATCGCAGCGAGCATCTCCTTGCCGGGCATCGCGCCATTTTCACTGTCCTTGGTCGCTTTCACAAATCTCAAGCACTTCATCGAACTCGTCCTTCAATGATTTGGGTTCGGTTTTCTCGCCATGATCGCGGCCACGCCGCCGCAGAAATCCAGCGTCAATGCGCGCGAGCCGGATTTTCAACGCTTTGCTTGGCGGCAACGAGCGCCGTCTCTTTCGCTTTGTCTTTAGCTTCGATCATTTTCGGGTTGTGCTGCCACAGGCCCAGAACCGAGCCTGTCGGGTCCTGAACGATGCTGAACGAGCCCATGTCCGGCATTTCGGTGACGTCCTTCATGACCTCACCGCCTAACGATTTGGCTTTGTCAGTTGATGCCCGAACATCATCAACCAGTACGTAGGGAATCCAGCCGGGTTCTACTTGGCCAATGGTGACGCGGGTTTGGCGGGTATGCAAAAAGCCCTTTTCGAAACGTGCTCTGGTCTGGCCTTGCTGGCCGTTGTCACCCCATTGGCGCCACGCGGTATCGTAATCGCGCGCGTTAATCGCAGAATAGTAGCGCCGAATAACAGCCACGGCCGCCTCCGTGCTTGGGCGAAGGGCCGCAATCCGCCATCGGAGCGGCTTTGTCGTCAAAAAGAGCGCAGCTGCGAGCGATCTCGCTGTCGATCATCGCGCAGCTGTTGGCGGCGTTGCAAGGGGGGTGCGTCGCTGGCGAGATGTTCCGACACACTGCCACCTTTCCGGAGGCGGGGGCATCGCCCAGCTCCGCGGAGCATGATTGAATGCCCGATGGCATTGCGGTCGCTAACGTCTCCGTCAACTCCGCCGGCTCCGGACTAACCCCTGACTCCCGGGGCGCGACCGCCGTGACTAACCTGCCCCGCTGTTCCCCCGTCGAGGAGTCAGCAGGAACGGATGCTGGCCCACATGAAGCGAGTATGGAGACTGCGCCAACCATCCAAAACCCTCTTCTTTGCCACATGAGATTCATCAGCCTGATAGTGGGACCTATGTCTGTGGTGCCAGTTTCAGGCAGGCAGCATAGGGCAGAGGGCCAGCCCCTGCCGCCAACCTATGATCTCCGTCCGTCACCGCCTTCGACGAGCTTTCTGGCGGGATTGTATAACGAACACAGCAGCCGTTTGCGTCGTTTTTTCAGTCGGCGCAGCTCACCGTCGAATGCCGACGATCTCGTGCAGGAGACATTCGTGCGTCTCGCCAGTGCCACTTCGCGCAGGCCGAATTCGATTGAGCAGCCGCGCGCCTATGTGAACCAGATCGCCAACAACCTACTTCGCGAGCAGGCACGGTTTGCCGCTCGCCGGTCGGCTGCGCTTCATGTCAGTGATGTAGAAGTTTCGCTCTCCGGGCCGGATCCTGTTGCGCAGCTCGAAGCGCGGGATATGCTTGAACGGCTCGAAGCCGCTATGGCGAAGATGAAACCGGCGACTCGCGAGATATTCATGGCCCACAGGATCGACGGTTATACCTATTCCGAAATCGCAGGGCGAACCGGGCGTAGCGTCAAGAGCGTCGAAAAACACATTGCCAAGGCCATCTTCGTCGTCAATCGTGCGATGCGGAGTTGCTGACGACCATGTTTGGTCTCCGTGACCGGCGCGATCGCGCCGCTGCCAGATGGCTCGCCCGCATGAGTAACGAGGGCGCTGCGTTTGATCGCGAAAAGTTCGAGCGCTGGCGCGCAGCGCATCTTGGCAACGCGCAGGCATTCGATGAAGCCGTCAAGACATGGGAGCTGGAGTTACCCGTCTGGGCAACTCGCTATGCTATTGAAAGAGCGGGCATGTCAGCGAGCGGTGTCGAAACTGAACGATACCCGGTCAGGTCGCATCGTGGTGGTTATGCGGCATTGGCAGCTATTTTGCTCGCAACGGTTGCCGGTATCGGTCTTGAACGCGCTGGCATGTTTGGCGGTTCGGAATCCATGATGCCAACGCAGGTCGCAAACATCGTATCGACGGGCGCACAGCGAGTCCGTGGGTACCGCTTAAGCGACGGCTCGATCGTCACGCTTGGCGCGGGATCTGAACTCTCTATCGGTTTCTCAAAAAGTATCCGTAGTCTGACGCTGTTGCGCGGGAATGCGCGGTTTGATGTAGCGCATGACACCGAAAGACCATTCGAAGTCCGTGCCGGTCAAGGTGTAGTCACAGCGCTTGGCACGGTCTTCGACGTCCGCCTTACGCCGCAGGGTGCGCGCGTATCGTTGTCGCGCGGTGCGATCGATGTCGAACGTATCGAAGGTGAGAAGCGCACTGGTGACGTTCGAAAACTCGCGCCCGGCGAAGTGCTAACCGTGCCTGCTAAGGGGAAGTTGGGCGTGCCCGAATTGGCCGACCCTGCTGAGGTGGGCAATGATGCCATGCTTACGTTCAATAATGTGCCGATTTTCGCGGCCGTCGAGGCCATGAACCGGCGCAATGCCCGTAAAATCGTTGTCGTCGGCTCCCGTTGGCGGATCGAGACGGTATCAGGTGGTTTCCGTGCCAGCGACCCGGATGGATTTGCCCAGATGATCGCATCGATGTTCGACGCAAGCGTATCGAACGATGCGGACGGTAACTTGCTGCTAACGGCAAAACGCTAGCAAACCGCGCATGAAAATAAAACCGGGGGGATATTTTACCCTCGGCATCTCTCTCTTGTCGGGAGCCGATTTAGCGGCACCGTTTCAGGGGGATGGCCATGCGACGTCATTATTATGCTGCACTGTTTTTCTCGGCTTCGAGCCTTGCCGCCACTGCGGGTATGGCACAGCCGACGACGGCTGATGCTGTTGTGGAAAAGCAATATAGGCTGCCGTCCCAGCCGCTCGCAGAAACGATACGGGCGATTGCCAGAACGTCGGGGACGAACATCCTTGCAGTTGGCAGAACGGTCGAAGGCAAACAAGCGCCTGCGTTGGAAGGACGCTATTCCGTCGAGCGTGCGCTTGAGCTGGTTCTAAGAGCCTCGGGACTTCGTGTGCGGCCCACCCGGTCGGGCCTGCTGGTCGAGTCCGACACTGTAAGTGCTGTTGATGCAGACGTAAGCGGCCCAGCATCTGGTGAGGATACGATTGTCGTGACAGGATCACGGATTCGCGGTGCACCGATTGCGTCTCCTGTCATTACCCTAAGCGAAAACAACATTCGAAATGCAGGTCAGGCTTCGCTCGGCGAAGTCGTGCGCACCATCCCGCAAAGTTTCGGTGGCGGCCAGAATCCGGGGATCGGATTTAACGTGCCCGGTGCCAATGGGGTCGACGTCGGCGGCGGCTCGTCGATCAATTTGCGCGGCATTGGCAGCGATGCAACATTGACGCTGCTGAACGGCCACCGTGTTGCCTATAATTCCTCGCGCCAAAGCATCGACGTGTCGGCGATCCCGCTCGCGATCGTCGACCGGATCGAAATCGTTCCAGACGGGGCGTCGGCAATATACGGCTCGGACGCCGTCGCAGGCGTCGCGAACATCATCCTCAAGCGCGATTATCAAGGATTGGAAACGCGCGTGGGCCTTGGCGGCTCGACTGATGGCGGAAATTTCACGCAAGATTATGGCACCCTTGGCGGCACGACATGGAAATCGGGTGGCTTCGCACTCGCCTATGAATATCGCAGCAACACGGCAATCGAATCCTCAGACCGGTCGTATGCTCGCTCTGTCACACCGGGCTTGACGCTTTTCCCATCGCTCAAGAGTCACAATGTTCTTCTGACCGGCCATCAGGCGTTAAGTGACACGATCACCGTCTCGCTTGATGCGCTTTACAACCGCCGATCCGAGTTCTCGCTCTATCCGCTCGATGTTGGTGGCGATCTTGTCGCTCTGCACGGCGAAACAGCTGCGAACGTCGATTCCTATGCCATTGCGCCCTCGATAGATTGGGCCGTTGGGAACAACTGGCATGTAGGTCTGGCCGGGACAATTGCCGACGATCGGACCAACTTCCGAAACGACAACTACACCGGCACATTTCTCGATTTCCGGAGCGCCGGTTGTTATTGCAACAAGACGCAATCGATCGAGTTGAGCGCAAACGGCAGCCTCGCGCACTTGCCGTCGGGCGATATCAAGGCAGCTTTCGGCGCGGGCTATCGTAACAACGACTTCGCGCTCTTCGCTGGCACGGGCAACACGCAGAACATCGCGCGAGCCCAGAATAGCACTTATCTCTATGGTGAAATCAGCCTGCCGATCGTGGCCCCGTCGCAGGACATAAGCGGGATCGAGCGCCTGCCCGCCGGCGCCGAAAATCATTGGGAGCCGGTAACGCCTATCATCATTTGGCACGCCGCACCGCCCAGATTAACATCGAGATGCTTCCAATCAGCGAAGCAAGAGCAACAAGCATTTGAGGATCAAAGATGGACATGACACGACTCCCAATGCGTCTATGTTCCATATTTGTTCTTCTGTAGGAAAGCTGATTCTTTGGTGTCGTTTGAAGCATATGAGTGACCAGGATAGGTCTGTTGCCTAAGCCGCCGCACGAAGCTGTGCGATCTTCTGAAACTCCGCCAGCACCTCGGGGTGCAATCTGGCAAGGTGATGGACGATCCGAACATTGTCGATCAGGCGGCAAAGATATCCCGTCGCCAGAACCAGATCGAGATGGTCGGTCCCATATTCCTGTTCGATCAGCTTGAACTCACGGTCGAGATTTGTGGTTTCCCGCTCCATGCGTTCGAGCTGGTCATCGCTTAATCCTTTAATCGCCTTGCGCTCGCCCATAACGAGATCGCTTTGCGGGCTTGATGCGACAAGCGACTTTGCACACGACACCGAGAACCGATTGAGTGCGATCATTGTCTCTGCGACCGAAATCTGACGCATCGGTCGCAGGCGCTTCAACTCCTTGAAGGTGTTCAATGGCACATGACGGTCGTGGAGCAGTTTCACCACCTCATCGCAAATCCCGTCGAGCAAACGCTTTTTGACGCGGATATTGCTGATGTTGACGTTCAAGGCGCGCGCGAGGCGTTCTTCGGGGACACCGCGCTTTAGGGCATTCAGGATCATCCGGTGCTCCTGCACCGTCGCCATGCGGCTGATACTCTTGTTGTAGGTAACGGCTTCGTCCTCGGTCGCGATGAGGCAAACGACGTCGGTATCGCCACGCTCCTTCAGTATCTCGATGCGGACATGGCCATCGAGCAACTGATAATGATCGGGATCGCGTGGCTTGCGGATCACGACGGGCGGCTCGATCAGCCCGACCTCGACGATCGACGCCGCGATCTGGCCGAACTTGATGGACTTTCTGATCGCTGCGGTCACGACGCGCAGCGGCTCGATCTGCGCGATTGGAATACGCAGACTGGTCATTTCGAAGCCGAGCCGCACGCGCGGAATAGTCGGCGCCTTGCTCATGCCTTGTCGGCCGGAAGATGGGCGACCCGCGCGGCAATGCGGGCCGGCATCGTGGTCAGCGCTTCATCTTCAAGCAAAGCCATAAAGGTGTCGTCTTGCGACAATTGCCGCAGCGCCTCGGTGATGAACATCAACCGGCTGCGCGTGGCTTGGGTTCGCTTGACCATTAGCCGCTTGCGCGCGGTATCCTCCTCAAAGGCGCGGACCAGATTTTCGGGCGACATCCCGGATATGCTGCGTGGGCTTTGCCGGACGCTGGCCTTCCCGGCGCGTTGCCGCAGCTCGACCAGCCGACGCGCGGCGAGCAGGTTGCGACCGCGCAGCATATTGCTCTCATAGGCTTCGTGGAGTGCCGCCTGCACCCCCTGATCGTCGGCTTCGCAAATCTGGATTGCAACGCTGATTGGCAAATACCCAGCTTCAACCGCGCGTAACAATCGCTGCTCGCCGCGTTCGAGCAGCCGCGCGACCGAATGGATATAGTCATAGGAAAAGCCGGTTTTGCGTGCGATCTCGGTGTCCGAATAGCCACGCGCGCGCATTCCGCCGATGTCTTGTAACAGATCAACCGCTTGATGCTGGCGACGCGCGCAATTCTCGACGAGGCTGGCAATCAGACAGTCTTCGGGGTCGGCGACCACGACGAGTGCGGGCACTTCGGTTTGCCCCAAGTCGCGGAATGCTTCCAGCCGCCCCTGCCCACAGACAAGATCGTAAAAGGGTCCACCGGACTCACTGCGCCGGGTTACGGTGATCGGGCGCTTCAGGCCAACCTCGGCAATGTTTTCGACGATGCTCTTGAAGACACGCTTGCTGCGTAGCCGCGGATTAACGACCGTGATGCGGTCGATAGGGATCATTTCGATCCGTTGCGAAGGGGTCGCTTCGGTCACGCTGCGAGCAACCAGGGCGAACGCGCGGTCAGCGCGTAGAAATCGTCGAGCGATGCAGAGCGATACGCATCGAGCGACAGACCATTGTGCTCGGCCATCCGCAGCACCGCTTCGCGCATGTCGAGCTGCGGCAACAGATAATAATCGTGCGGATGCGCGTTATCCCGGTCCATGCGAACGGCAATGGTGAGATCGGGCTTGCGCGGGGTATCGAGCCGGATTTTCCAGCGCGCCGACCCAGCTGTGGTCAGCTTGCACCGCGCAATCACCACCGCGACCGTGATCTCGCCGTTGATCGAGAGAAGGTCGGTCGCAGCATCCTGGGTGATGCTGCCACCCGATGCCATCACGCCATCGATAACGGTCTGGATGACCGACGGGTGCAACCGGCGCAGCGCCCGGTTGATTTCGATATAGCGATAGTCGTGATCAGGCGTGAAGCCGACCAGTGCATAAGCGCGCAACAGGCTGCCGAAGCGCGCCTGAAAGGCGCTGCTCGACGGGCAATTTTCGGCTTCGTCGATGATCAACCCCGACAAGCTGCCATTCGCCCCAAGGATTTCGCGCAGCTTTTCCAGAACCTCGTCGTCGGTCAGACGAACCGACCGTGCCGTTATGATCGATCGTGCGCGCGCGAACATCGCTGGATCGACGATCGCCGTAAATGCGCCATCCGCCCTGACCCAAGCATCGGGCGTGTTCTGGACATGCTTGCGTTTCAATTTGAACGACGTTCGTGCCCAGACGTTGTTGCCGATATATTTTTCGTTGATCAGGATTTCGTGGATGGTGCCGCGCGTCCAGGGACGACCAAGATCCGATAAAATCCCGCGCGCATTGAGCGCAGCGGCAATATAGCGTTCGCTGCGGCCTTCGTTGACGAAGTTACGGTAGATGTCGCGCACGATCGCGACCTCTTGATCGGGTCCAGGAACCAGAATGATCCGATCGGTGGCGATGCTCTTGTGCTCGCAGCGGGCAAGTTCGCCCTTTGATGAACCCGACTGATCGACGAGCCTCCGCCGCAGCCCGAAGCCGGGCGCGCCGCCCTGACGAAAACCAAGGCCGATCAGATGTGACTGACCGGCGAAAACCTTGACCGAAAGTTCACGACTATATTCGCCTGCCATCGCGCGCTTGACCGTCTTGATGATCGACGATCCGATGGTGCCATCATCCTCAAATTGCTCGGCACAATAAAGTACGCGGATACCCGCACGCTTGCACTGGATTTCATAAAGCGCAGCTTCGTCGGGGTCCTGAAAGCGCCCGAAGCGGCTGACGTCGTAGACAAGCAAGACCTCGAAATCGACGGCACCCACGGCAACATCGTCGAGCAATTGCTTAAGCGCATCGCGCCCTTCCAGACTTAAGCCGCTCTTGCCCTCGTCGGCGTACGTGCGGACGATCTCATAGCCTCGCCGGTCCGCATAAAGCTGAATTGCGGCTGCCTGATTGTCCGTCGAATGTTCCTGATGCTCGGTGGACATGCGGACATACTGCGCAGCCCGGATCAGGGGGCGTTCTGGGGTTGTATCTGCACCCGACTGACTCCAATCGATAACCATAGGGGTGGTCCAATGTGAATTGGCCGGCGACGATGATCGCTCCGCTGCGCCGTAACGTGAAAGGCGCAGCAACATGTTTCCTAAAAAGGGCAAAGAATTTCCAAGATCGGCAAAACGCATCGCGCCAGGGGATTTTGCAAAAGCGATCAGCACCGCGTTGCGCGAGGAATTGGGGTCGTCGCACGTCGCCGCAAAGACCGTCATGCGCTGGACCGGTGCCAGCGAACGAACGGCCAAGAACTGGCTCGCCGGAGCGTGCGGGCCATCGGGCTGCCACCTCGTCCAGCTGGCAAGGGAATCAGACGTCATCATGGCGACACTGCTCGTGCTCGCGGGCCGCGAGCTAAACGTCTCTGCACTCAGTCTCATCTCGCTGAAAGCCGGGCTCATGAATGCAGTGAACGCCATCGAAGAAGCCATCGATTCATCGGTTTAGGGCGCGAGCACAGCGCGCTTCTCTTGGAGAAGCGCCTACCGCCATATCATGCAACCAAATTTCAACACGTTTCGTTTATTTCAGTTGTTGCACTTATTGCGATTATAGCATATATGCGCGTCAGAGATAGAAGGAGCAGAAACATGGCTTCGTTAGCTGTAACTTTTGTAGAGCTGCACGAGCCCAGTACCGAAGACATCGCCGCAGCGAGCACTGCAGCGAGGGCGATGTCGCGGCTGGATCGCGGCAGCCCGTCGATCAGCTTTGTGCCACAACCTGTGGATGGCGACGCAGCGAACGTCGAGCCGATCAGCCTGCCGATGAGCATTTTCCGGATGATCGTGAACATGCTGGTCGAGATGGGTAACGGTAATGCCGTCGCTATCGTGCCGGTCAACGCCGAACTTACGACGCAACAGGCCGCAGACCTGCTCAACGTGTCGCGTCCGCATTTGGTCAAGCTGCTCGAACAGAGTGCGCTCGGTTACAGGATGGTTGGCACCCACCGGAAACTCAAAGCCCGAGAGGTGCTGAACTACCGGACGAAGACGGCTTTTGCGCGTAGCGAGAACCTCAAGAAAATGGTTGCGTTGGACGAAGAGCTTGGCCTCTACGACGACGAACCCGTCGGCTCGAAGGATTGATCGTTGCTCGTCGGGCGATACTCAGCGCTGCTTGACGCCAATGTGTTGCACCCTGCATTTTTGCGGGGTGCAATGCTCTGGTTTGCGTCAGAGCGCCGGTCGCGTCCGGTATGTTGGACGTTGCCGACAGTCTCCTATTGAGCCGAAATTGCCGTAAGCGGCCCTTCGTTCATTCGCCGATTTTATTTCAGCTTGGCGCCCAAAGTCGGTCGTTTAGCCCCCCGCTTACTGATCCTAAAACCCGCCGTTCGTTCACCCAATCTTTATCTAGGTGGATGAAAGTTGGCGCGTCGGCCGAATGCTCCTCGGCCAACATCTCGGGAACTCTTGGACGGCATGGCGACTAATGTCATCCGTGATAGCCAACCTGCGGCCGCGCCGCCGCTGTTAGCGCGTTACGCGCCGGGCGCACGGCGCGCTGAAAGCGAGATTGTCTTTTGGAAGGAACACCGATATAACGGATTCACGATTTTAGGGCGGTTGGTTTTCCTGAAGACTCAGGATTTTGCCGTAGCACGACAGCACGGAAGTTGGTCATGAAGTCAGTCGGCACATCCGGAATCGCGATATACCCGTGACCACGGCCACCCATCTTATCGCCCTTCTGCAAAGCCATTTTGAAGGCGACGACGAGCAATTCTACACGATTGCGATGCAGGCGGCCGCGAATGAAGCGCGCCGCGGGCATGGCAAGCTCGCGCAGCAGCTGCGCGATCTGGTCGACGAAGCGCGCACCCGGAAGAAAGCCCCGGCTCGCGGCAAGGCCGTGCCTCTTGTGCAGCCCAGGGGCGACTTGGCTAACCTCGTCGCGGTTAAATATGTCGATACGCGCATGTCGAGCATGGTTCTGCCTGATGACCTGCGCGAACGACTGCACCGAGTCCTCGTCGAGCAGCGCCAACAGCATCGGCTCCGCCAGCATGGATTGCAGCCCCGCCGGAAACTCCTGCTGATCGGTCCTCCGGGAGCCGGTAAGACGATGACGGCTGCCGCGCTGGCAGGCGAGCTCAAGATGCCCTTGTTCACGGTCCTACTCGATGGGCTGCTGACCAAATTCTTGGGCGAGACGGCATCCAAACTCCGCACGGTCTTCTCGGCAATGACCGAAACGCGTGGCGTCTATTTCTTCGATGAATTCGATGCGATCGGCGCGCGCCGGAGCGAGCGCAACGACGTGGGCGAGATTCGGCGCGTGCTCAACTCCTTCCTGCAGTTCCTCGAAGAGGATGAAAGCGAAGGCCTGATCATCGCAGCCACCAACCATCCAGAACTACTCGATCCGGCGCTGTTCCGTCGGTTCGACGACGTGATCGAATATGCGCTGCCCAACGAAGTGGTGGCCCAAGCGATCTTGGAAAGCCGTCTCTCCACCTTCGACATCAAGGGCATCGACTGGCAGCCGATCGTCGCCGAGGCGGCCGGGTTGAGCCAGGCGGACCTCGCGCGAATCGCCGACGAGGCCGCCAAGTATGCGCTGCTCGGCGACCGTGAGCGGGTATCGGAGAAGGATCTGTCGCGGGCCGTTGGTGAACGCAAGGCGGCGGCGCACCGATAGAGATGGCCGACGAACCGGCAAGGCCACATCCGCATTTCTATCTGCCGGGGACCGGAACGGCCTTCGGCTATACCGCGCACGCTGGCGGCGGAGGTGGATCGGCAGTGCCCGAGCGTGACCGCGCGGTGCATGCCCAGCAGCTGACTCGAGCGCTCACCCAGGTCGTCCTGGCCGGTGAGACCTTGCTCGCGAACCGCGATCCGCAGATCGCGGTCGGCACGCCCGGCTTCTATGTGGAGTTCATCCTGCCCGTCGATCAGGCGGGGATGGTCGATAAGCTGGAGCGGAAGGGAAAATTCCCGATCGAACTGGTTAGCGTTCAGCCGTCGGACGAGCATCATGTCGCGGCAACGGTGTTCGTGCCGGAGTCCCAGCGCGGCTACTATCTCGGCAAGGTCCAGGCCTATGAAACCGAGGACAATGTCAAACAGAAGACATTGGAGGACGGTAGCGTCATCGAGACGCGCAGGCCCAAGAACGAGCGGCTTGTCGCCTCGATCGAGACCGCGCGTCTGGCGGTGGCACGATCCTTCTATACCGATGCGGCCGACCTGTTCCCGGCGGAGGGGGTGCAGGCCTGGTGGGAAGTTTGGCTGCGGAAGGGCAGCCGTGTCCACTTCAACAGCGCCGCGCAGGTGCTGGGCCTCGCGGTGCGCGAGAACAGTCTGGAATTCGCGGAGCGCGAGGTGGTCGTAATCCATGCCACGGCCGAAGACCTTGGCCGGATCATCGCGAACACCGACACGGTCGCCGAGCTGCGCATGGCGCGTGATACACCCGGCTTCTTCATGGGGTTGGACGGAGCCGAACAGCGGCTATGGGCCGACGATCTGCTCGATCGACTGGATCCCTGCGATGCCAATGCCCCGGCAGTCTGCCTGCTCGATTCCGGGACGACGATCGCCCACAAGCTGATCCGGCCATTGCTCGATCCCGCCGATCAGCAGGCCTATGACGCGGGTTGGTCGGTTGAGGATATCAGCGCGCTCGCCCATGGAGGCCACGGAACCCAGCTCTCGGGCATCGCGCTTTACGGCGATCTGACCGATCTGCTCGCCGATGCCGGACCGATCAGCGTCAAGCACCGGCTCGAGTCCGTGAAGATCCTGCCGGATCACAGCGCCAACGACCCAGAGCTCTATGGTGCAATCACGGCGCAGGCGATTGCGCGCGCCGAGATCGTCGCGCCGTTACGGCCGCGCGCGATCTGCTTGGCGGTCACCAGCCTTGGCGACCATTGGCGCGGCCGCCCGTCGTCCTGGTCGGCCAAGCTCGATGCGCTCGCCTTTGGCCGGGATGAAATTCCTCGGGTGATCACCGTTGCCGCAGGCAATATTCGCGAACCGATTGTCGCGGCCGATTATCCGGCACGCAACGACGTGATGCCGATCGAGAGCCCGGCGCAGGCGTGGAACGCGCTGACCGTCGGGGCCTTCACAGAGAAATCGGTGATTGCGGATGTGACCTATGCGGGCTGGAACGCCTTGGCCGGGGTCGGTGATCTTACGCCGCGCAGCAGGACCTCCGTGGCGTGGCACCGCGACTGGCCGCTCAAGCCCGATGTCGTATTCGAGGGCGGCAATATCGGCGTCGATCCCGCATCCGATTTTGGCGACCATGTCGACGATCTGGCGCTGCTAACGACTTACCGTAAAACCGGCGAACGACCCTTCACCACCACGGGTGACACCAGTGCCGCGACCGCGCTGGGTGCCAGGATGGCGGCCCGGATCCTTGCCGAGCGCCCGACCATGTGGCCCGAAACCGTTCGCGGCCTGATCGTCCACTCTGCCGAATGGACGCCGGCAATGACCGGCCATCTCGGCACGATCAATCGGGCGAGTCTGGTGCGCCGCTATGGCTTCGGGGCGCCGTCGCTTGCACGCGCGATTGGCAGCCTCGATAATGACGTAACGATGGTCGTCGAGGACCGCCTCTCCCCCTTCAAAATGTCGGGCAGCAAGGGGGTGACAGATGAACTCGTCGTTCACGAGCTGGCCTGGCCGCGCGAGCGGCTCCTCGAATTGGGCAGCGCCCTCGTCCAGCTGCGGATCACGCTCAGCTACTTCGTCGAACCCAACCCCGGTGAACGCGGCCAATCGCGCCGTCACAGTTATGCGAGCCACGGACTCCGGTTCGCGCTGAAGCCGGCCGACGAGAAGTTGGACGTGTTCCTGAGACGGATCACCTCGGAGGCCGGTGCCCGACCGCCCAAGCGGCAAGGCGCAGATACGGGCTGGACTATCGGGCCGCAGCTGCGGCACCGCGGCTCGCTCCATGGCGACATCTGGGAAGGCACGGCCGCGGATCTGGCCGAGCGCAACAGCATCGTCATCTATCCGACCGGGGGCTGGTGGCGCGAAAATCCCGCGCAGGGCAAGATCGGCGAGCGAGTGCGTTACAGCCTGATCTCGAGCATCCGCACAGCGGAAGGCATTGACCTCTATTCGGAGGTCAGCGCCCAAATCGCCCCCGAGATCGCGGCGGAAGTCGCGATCGAAGTCTGAGGGTTGATCAATCGCTTCTGCCTCGACGAAAGCAGCAATAGCGGTGATGCCGAGCTTCCCGGCGTCCGGGGCGATAATATCTGAATCGATGTCCGCTTCCGGGCGGCGCTCGAGCAACCCTGAACGACCGGCTGTGGGTCGACGTTGACCACTTCTGAGCCGGGGTCGCTATACCGCCGTCACGACCGCTACATCAATCGACCGTCGTGATCCTACGTATGGCGTCTGCTCCCGGGAGAAGCACCGAGGGCTGGCCCGATGCAGCGCTCAGGGACTGATCCACGGCGAGTACAAAACTCGTTACCTTTGGCAGCAGCCTCGCAACGGTGGCGAGCGTGTCCGGCTCATTGAGCCCGCTGTGCATGATAGCGTTTCGCAAGTCGAAGAGTTCGTGAACCGCGCTCTGCTGGTGCGCCTTGCATTCCTGTTTCGTCCACTGCGCGAGTTCGTTCACCTTCGTGAGCAGCTGCTGTACAGAGACGTTATCTAAAATCTTGATAGCGACCGGCGATGCGATTGTCGGCAAAGTGCTCGCGAACAGCGCGCGGAGCGCCGTCTCGCACGAGATCGCCGCGTTGACGGCGGCAGTGCGCAGGTCACCGACCCGATAAAGCCTCCAAGCGGTCATCAGGTAGTCCATCCACAGCGGGGGCGACTCGTCGCGGGCGAGCGCGATGCCCACTTGCTCCCACGCGGCCGTTGTTATCTCCCCACCGCCCGGCATTGTGAGCGAACCACCGTGCCCCCGGAACAGGGCGTCGTCTGACGCGCGGAAGACTTTGAAGCCGCGTCTACGTGTTGCGTCCCTGCTGGTGCGAATCTCCGAAAAACATATTTCCGGGGCGAGCCCCACCCACCTTAGGGTCCGCTTCCACCTGTCCAACGCCTCCGCCAGCGACGCCTGCACCTGATCGAACGTGCGGCTGGCAGACTTGCTGCGTACCACCTCAATGCCGTTGAAGTGATCCTCTGACCCAGCAAAGGTCACCGGTTCGTCAAGGTCGAGCCGGATCGACAGGTAAGCGGGCTCGAACCACGTGTGCTCGGCGTTGTCGGGGTCTTGGACGAGTGACACGCGGCGCTCCGCGTCCGAAGTCTTGGCGGCCTCTATTGGGGGAAGCCGTAGCTCGACCTCGCCACTGGCAACTCGGAAGCGGTGTGTGCCACCAAGCGTCGCACGCTGAACGTAGAGTCCGTCGACCGGTTCACGGGTGGTGGCGTATGCGGCGAACTGCATGCCCGACGCTAAGCGATCGTCAAGGTCTCCGCAACGACGGGGTACCGCATACCGATCGCGCCGCCCGCCATGACGAACTACACCGTCGTTCGCCTCTCCCTAACTCGATTTAGAAAGG
>JAYWFN010000198.1:0-8743 GCA_043778785.1 Sphingomonas sp.
CGAGTTTGACACGATCAAGGTCGACCGCATTTCGCCCGACGAAGCGCAATCGATCCGCAAGGGCGGCGCGCGCGCCACGCTGAAAGGGATTCAATTCAACAGCTTTGGCGCTTTCTTCAGCCGGACATACCGCGAAAATGATTATCTCTGGGGCCGACTCCACGGCGCCGAACGGTTAATTGACATAACGCTGTCGACGTTGCCGCCAGGCGCCGAACTGCCCGCCAAAAAAATCGCTTCGATCAAGCAGGCCATTTTCGCCGCCATTCTCGACGAGGAAGCCATGCGCTGCGCTGCAATCACGCCGCTTATCGTCCAGTTGCGCCTTGAAGTTGCGGCCATGACGGGCATAGACTGACCGCAGGGTTCGAAAGGTCGTTCTTATGCAATTCCTGCGCACTGTCTTCTGGGTGGTAGTCGCTGTGGTGATCGTGCTGTTTTCTGCACAAAACTCGCATACGGTTCAGGTCTTCCTGTGGAGCGATCTTTACTGGAACCCGCCGTTGTGGGCGGTTGCCGTGGCGGCATTTCTTCTGGGCCTGTTGCCGACGCTGATCCTTCACCGCGCGACACGCTGGAGTCTCAAGCGCAAGCTCGACGTTGCAAACCGCAGTCTGACCGAGACGCGCACTGTCGTCGAACCCGTCCGCGTCGAGCCGGTTACGCCGGGGCCGCTGTGACCAGTCCAATCTGGGTTGCCATCGACACGCCCGATCTGGAGCGCGCGCAGGATATTGCCAGGCGCGTCGCCAAGCATGTTGGCGGAATCAAACTTGGCCTTGAATTTTTCGCTGCCAACGGGCGCAGCGGAGTGCATGAAATGGCGAAGTTGCATCTGCCGATTTTCCTCGACCTGAAACTACATGATATTCCCAATACAGTGGCAAAGGCGGTGCAGGCGCTTCGTCCGCTCGATCCGGCAATCCTGACGGTTCACGCCGCCGGTGGCCGCGCGATGATGGAGGACGCCAAGGCCGCTGCCCCATCGGGCACCAAAGTGGTCGCGGTCACTGTCCTCACCAGCCTTGACGAAGTCGATCTTGCGGCGGCTGGCGTGACCGGCAGCCCGCATGATCAGGTCATGCGCCTCACGGCTGCCGCACGCGAAGCGGGTCTCGACGGAGTTGTCTGTTCGGGGAACGAAGTCAAAGCAGCGCATAAACTCTGGCCCGGTGGCTTTTTTGTCGTCCCCGGCGTGCGCCCAGCAAACGGCGATTTCAGCGACCAGAAGCGCGTCGTGACCCCGCGACAGGCGCTCGATAACGGCGCATCGATCCTCGTCGTCGGACGCCCGATCACCCAAGCCGAGGACCCTGACAGGGCTGTCAGAGCGATCGAGGCGACGCTATAGTCGTCTTGAATTTTCGCTAAGTTGCGCCCATGTCACTCGCTGAGAGGTTAGCCTGTCTGATGCGTGTCCAGAAAGGACCGATACGATGGCCAATGCGATTTTGAAGCCCGATAAAAAAGCACTTGATGACGAGCGCGACGCGCAACCCGTTATCCATTATCCGCCCAACGGTTTTTCCGACCGTTTTGCGCTTGGCTTTACCAAGCTGCTTCGTTTCTGCGCCGATACCTTCTTCGCGAAGAAATATGGCCACCGCGCCATTGTCCTCGAAACCGTGGCCGCCGTGCCCGGCATGGTCGGCGCGATGTTCCAGCATCTTCATGCACTGCGCTGGATGCGCGACGACGAGGGCTGGATCCGCACGCTGATGGAGGAAGCCGAGAACGAGCGGATGCACTTGATGACATTCATCGAGATTGCCAAACCAACGTGGTTCGAACGTATGGTGATCCTGATCGCGCAAGCTGTCTTTATCGTCGGCTTCTCGATTCTCTATCTTGTCTCGAGCCGGACCGCGCACCGCGTCGTCGGCTATTTCGAGGAAGAAGCTGTCACGAGCTATACGCTTTATCTTCAGGAAATCGACGAGGGCCGCTCGCCGAATGTCCCCGCCCCTGCCATCGCCAAGCATTATTGGAAAATGGCGGACGATGCGACGTTGCGTGATGTCGTCCTGATTGTGCGGCAAGACGAGGCGCACCACCGCGACGTCAATCACGGGTTCGCGAGCAAAATTGCCGGAAAGCCGGTCGATCCCAAAATAACCGCGCCCTATCCGGAGCATGCGACCGACATTCGGATGACAGCGTAACCTGCCGCTTCCCTGAGCTTGTCGAAGGGCTGTCTTTCTCCTGCGCCGCCAAAAAGCAAGGACAAACCTTCGACAAGCTCAGGGATACGGGTTAGGCGGGCATTATGCCCGTCCAAGTCAAAATCTGCGGCTTGTCCACAATGGATACACTCGACGCCGCATTGAAGGGCGGCGCGAGCCATGTCGGGTTCGTGTTCTTTGCAAAGAGTCCGCGCCATTTGACGCCCGAGAAGGCGGCGGCGCTGGCAGCGCGCGTTCAGGGCAACGCCAAGATCGTCGGGCTGTTCGTCGATCCGACAGCTGACGACATTGCTCGTGTCCGGGCGCAGGTGCATCTTGATGTCATCCAGCTTCATGGCGACGAGACGCCTGCTGTCGTGTCGCAAATGCGCACGACGCAAGCCTTGGATGTCTGGAAAGCCATTCCCGTCCGCACTGCGCGTAATCTCGGGGGCGCACAAAAATATTGCGGTGCTGCGTCACTGATTCTCTATGATGCAAAGCCGCCCGCAGGTTCAGACATACCAGGCGGCAACGGCTTGCGTTTCGATTGGGAATTGCTTCGCGGGCATCAGCACCCGCTCGCTTGGGCGCTCTCGGGCGGCCTCGATGCGCACAACATTGCAGAGGCTGTGCGGATCACAAATGCGCCCTTGCTCGACATTTCTTCGGGCGTTGAAAGCGCGCCGGGCGTGAAGGATGTGGACAAGATTGCCGCATTCCTTAAAGCCGCTTCGAACCTATGACGATTGCCAACTCCCTCCGCACCCAACCCGACGATCGCGGGCATTTCGGTCAGTTCGGCGGGCGCTATGTCGCCGAAACGCTGATGCCGCTGATCCTCGATCTCGAAGCGCATTATCGCGCGGCGAAAAACGATCCGGCGTTTGCGGCAGAGTTCGACGATCTGCTCGAGCATTATGTTGGGCGACCTTCGCCACTTTATTATGCCGAACGCCTCACGGAGCACCTCGGCGGGGCGAAAATCTACTTCAAGCGTGACGAGCTGAACCACACCGGCGCGCACAAGATCAACAATTGCATCGGCCAGATCCTGCTTGCCAAACGCATGGGAAAGACACGGATCATCGCGGAGACCGGCGCGGGGCAGCATGGTGTCGCCACCGCGACTGTCGCTGCGCGTTTCGGCCTGCCCTGCACCATCTTCATGGGTGCGCGCGATGTCGAGCGGCAATCGCCCAACGTCTTCCGCATGAAGCTGCTAGGCGCCGAAATCGTCCCCGTCACCAGCGGCGCGCAGACGCTGAAGGACGCGATGAATGAGGCACTGCGCGACTGGGTCGCCAATGTCCACGACACATTTTACATCATTGGCACGGCGGCGGGGCCGCACCCCTATCCCGAACTCGTTCGCGATTTTCAGAGCGTGATCGGCAAAGAAGCGCGCGCGCAAATCCTGTCGCGCGAAGGCCGCCTGCCCGACATGCTTGTCGCCTGCATCGGTGGGGGATCGAATGCGCTGGGGCTGTTCCATCCGTTCCTTGATGATAGCGATGTCAAGATGGTTGGCGTCGAAGCCGGCGGGCATGGCCTCGACAAACAACATGCCGCATCACTTGCGGGTGGTCGCCCGGGCATCCTCCACGGCAACAAGACGTTCCTGTTACAGGACGAAGACGGCCAGATCGACGAAGCACACAGCATCAGCGCGGGCCTCGATTATCCCGGCATCGGGCCTGAACACAGCTGGCTCAAAGAAATCGGCCGCGTCGAATATGACAGCGCGACCGACGTCGAAGCGCTCGAAGCGTTCAAACTGATGTGCGCGATCGAAGGGATCATCCCCGCCCTCGAACCCGCCCACGCTATCGCCGCCGTGATGCGCCGCGCACCGAGTATGACGAAGGATGCGCTGATGATCGTGAACCTATGCGGACGGGGGGACAAGGATATTTTCACCGTCGCCGAGGCTTTGGGGGTGACGTTGTGAAAGCACTCTCAACCCCTCTCCCCTTGTGGGAGAGGGCGACTCGCCCAGCGAGCGGGATGAGGGGCGCGCTACGTCTGCAGCTCATGAAACCGGCACTGCGCATCACTGAAATATTGCTTGCGTCTTTTGAGCCGCAGACGCGGCTCGCCCCTCACCCTAACCTTCTCCCACAAGGGGAGAGAGGATAATGACCCGCCTCACCACCGCCTTCGCCCCGCACCATTCCGCGCTCGTCACATTCGTCACGGCAGGCGACGGCCCCACCCCCGCAATCCTCGACGCGCTCGTCGCGGGCGGCGCGGATGTGGTCGAGCTTGGTATGCTGTTCACCGATCCGATGGCCGATGGCCCCGCGATCCAGGCGGCGAACTTGCGCAGCCTGTCGGCGGGCACCACGACCGCCGACATCTTCCGCATCGCCGCCGACTTCCGCGCGCGCCACCCCGACGTCCCGCTCGTCCTGATGGGCTATGCCAACCCGATGACGATCCGTGGTCCCGAATGGTTCGCGGATCAGTGCGTGAAGGCGGGCGTCGACGGCGTCATCTGCGTGGACCTTCCGCCCGAGGAAGACGAGGAGCTCGGCCCCGCCCTCCGCGCCGCTGGTATCGACATGATCCGCCTCGCCACCCCCACCACCGACGCCGCGCGCTTGCCCACTGTCCTCGATGGCGCGAGCGGGTTTCTCTACTATGTTTCGATCGCGGGGATCACGGGCCTGCAACAAGCAGCGCAGACCAGCATCGAAACCGCCGTCGCTGCACTGAAAGCTGCAACCCCCCTCCCCGTCGCCGTCGGTTTCGGCGTCCGCACCCCGGAACAGGCCGCCGCCATCGCGCACGTCGCGGACGGTGTCGTCGTCGGTTCGGCCATTGTCGAAATCATCGCTGAACATGGTGCCAACGCACCCGCGTACGTCGAAGCTTATGTCCGCACCCTCGCCGATGCCGTCCATCAGAAAGTCCCCGCATGAGTTGGCTCGACCGCGTCCGCAACAGCATCCCGTTTATCGCCAAGCGTGACACGCCCGATAATCTGTGGGTCAAATGCCCCGGCTGTGGTCAGATGGTCTTTGCGCGCGAATATGGCGAAAATCTCAACGTCTGCCCGCAATGCAACCATCATGGCCGCATCGGGCCGAAAGCGCGGTTCGAACAGATTTTCGACGAAACCTATACCGAACTCCCTACCCCGCGCGTCGCCGAAGACCCGCTCAAATTCCGCGATACCAAAAAATATACCGATCGCATCAAGGCAGCGCGCACCGCGACCGGCGAGCATGACGCCCTGATCAACGCGCGTGGCAAGATTGGCGGGCGTAATGCGGTCGTTGGCGTGCAGGACTTCGCTTTCATGGGCGGATCAATGGGCGTTGGCGTCGGCGCTGCCTTCGTTGCCGGTGCCCGCGCTGCGATTGCCGACCGTGCGCCTTACATCATCTTTACCGCAGCGGGCGGCGCGCGGATGCAGGAAGGCATCCTGTCGCTGATGCAAATGCCGCGCACGACTGTCGCGATTGCCGAACTGCGCGAGGCAAGCCTCCCCTATATCGTCGTGATGACCGATCCGACGACCGGCGGCGTCACGGCGAGCTATGCGATGCTCGGCGACATCCAGATTGCCGAACCCGGCGCGCTGATCGGCTTCGCGGGGCAGCGCGTCATTGAATCAACGATCCGCGAAAAACTGCCCGAAGGATTCCAGCGCGCCGAATATCTGCTCGATCACGGGATGCTCGATATGGTCGTGCTGCGCGCCGACCTGCCTGCGACGCTCGGGCTTCTGATCGGTTATCTGGTGGACAAGCGGAAAGCGGCATGAGCCATCTGATTCCCCTCCACGCCTTCGTGGAGGGGCTAGGGGTGGTTCTACTCTCGCAATTGCCGAAGAAGTGCCACCCCCAGCCCCTCCAGCAAGTGCTGAAGGGGAGCAAGACCGTGCTATTCTGATGGCTGACCACGCCCGTTCGGAAGACCCCGCTGTTCAGGCACAGCTTGATCGATTTGCCCAGTTATCGCCGGGGCGCGACATTCTCGGCCTCGAGCGCATCGTTGCGTTGCTGGCGACGCTCGGCAATCCGCAGGACCGCCTGCCACCTGTTTTCCATGTCGCCGGGACCAACGGCAAGGGCTCGACCTGCGCCTTCCTCCGCTCGATCCTCGAAGCGGCGGGGAAAACCGTCCATGTTTACACAAGCCCGCATCTGGTTCGCTTCAACGAACGCATCCGCGTGGCGGGCAAGTTGATAGACGACGAAGACCTCGCGCCTCTCCTCTCCGAAGTCCTCAACCGCGCCGAAGCCTATGCCATTGGCCCGAGTTTCTTTGAAGCGACAACTGCCGCTGCACTGCTCGCGTTCAGCCGGACGTCGGCTGATTATTGCGTGATCGAAGTCGGCCTCGGCGGGCGGCTCGATGCGACCAATGTGGTCATGCCGCTCGTCTGCGGGATCGCGCAGGTCGGCATCGATCATCAGGCGTTTTTGGGAGAAACACTCGCCGAGATTGCGGGCGAGAAAGCGGGGATTGCGAAATCGGGCGTTGCGATGGTTTGTCTGGCGCAATTGCCCGAAGCGCTTGCCCGCATCGAATCAGTGGCGGCGGAAGCCGGTGCCCCACTCTTGCTCGAAGGGCGCGACTGGCTGATCGACGAGATGCTCAAGCCATCAATGGCGGGCGCGCATCAATTGCGGAATGCCAATCTGGCAGCAAAAATGGCCGAGCAGGCAGGCATTTCTACCGACGCCATCCATCGCGGGATTGCGAGCGCTCGCTGGCCCGCCCGGCTTCAGAAACTAGCGCCCGGACCTTTGACCGGTACGAAGCATGTCTGGATCGATGGCGCGCATAATCCGGCGGCCGCCAATGTGCTGGCCACCGAACTTGCCGCGCATCCGCGTCACCTGATCTTTGGCATTCTTGCCAATAAGGACGCCGAGGGCATCATCGCGCCGCTTACCACTCATGCGCTGAGCCTGACGTTTGTGCCCGTGCCGCATCATGACAGCCATGATCCGACGGCGCTGGCGGCGCGATGGGGCGGGAAAGCAGCGGCGTCGCTTGTCGAGGCGTTAGCTGGTCTCGACGACAATATCCTGATCGTCGGCTCGCTCTATCTGGCAGGCGACGCGCTGCGGCTGAACGGGGAAATGCCGGATTGAGGCACGTCGTTGGCAGGGGCGAAGTTCTCGAAGTTCTCACTATCGGCCCTACAGCATGACTGAGTGTCGGATTGGACTTGTAACGGTTTTGTGCCGGTCACCCATCTCATTATGCCACCTTGGCTTCGAACGCGAGCGGGCTGATGCCGCCCAGATATGAGTGACGGCGGCGGGCGTTGTAGAACCCATTAATGTACTGGAAGATAGCCGCCTCGGCCTGGCGCCGTGTTGGCCAGCTTTGCCGCCAGATCAGTTCGGCTTTCAACGATTTGAAGAACGTCTCGACGGCTGCGTTGTCGTAACAATTACCCCTGCCGCTCATTGATGGCCTGAACCCATATTTTTGCAGCTTCTTCTGATAATCATAGGCGCAATATTGGCTGCCGCGATCGCTGTGGAAGACGCAGTCCTTCGGCGGTCTACGCAGGTTTACGGCCATGTCGAGTGCGCGGATCGCCAGATCTTTCTTCATCCGGTCGCTGACCGCCCAGCCCACGACACGGCGGCTGTGAAGGTCGAGAATGACAGCCAGATAGAGCCAGCCCTCGTGCGTCCAGATATAGCTGATGTCGCCGGCCCATTTGCGATTGGGCGCATCCGCGGCGAAGTCGCCATCAAGGATGTTCGGCGCAACGCCGAGGCGATGGTTGCTGTTGGTCGTCACCTTGTGTTTGCGGGTGCGAACGGGACGGATCCCATTGATCTTCATCAATCGGCCGACCCGCCGTTCGCCGACATCAAGGCCCGCCTCCTTCAACTCCATGGTCATGCGGGGACGGCCATAGCTTCCCAGGCTCAGGCTATACTGCTCCCGGATATGGGTTAGCACTTTCATGTCAACGGCAAGCGGCGTTGCAGGATGCACGGTGCAACGAATCCGGGCGAGCCTAAAGGCAGTCAAAACGCCCGCAAGCCTGACAGCTATTGTGCTAACACAAAGGCCGCCGCGCAATATGTAAAATCTATCGCTCGGCTGGTCAGTGATATCGTATCGGACTAACCGAACGCGACCCAATCAGGACACTTGGTCATGGCTGAGGTCCCATATTCCGGGCGTACATGCACGGTTGTATTTCTTACCGCACTGCGGCACCTTTAACGACGGAATTCGGCCTTTAGATACGATAGAGGTATGAGATGCTGCGTCGCAAAAGTGAAGTATACAAGGGCCATCAAATAGCGGCGGCGCCAGGTACGCACAAAGCTGTGATTGATGCGGTAGCCGCTAATGTTTCTCAGAATGCAAACATTCTTGATCTAGGCGCTTACGACGGAGCAATGTTGCGCCGTCTGCAAGATTCCGGCTACTGTCAGCTTGCTGCCGCCGATTTGTCAAACCGACTGAGCAAGATGTCAGTGCCGTTCAAGCAGTGTGATTTTAACACCGACTTTTCACGGAAATTTGGTGATCAGTTGTACGATTGCATTATTGCATGCGAAGTAATCGAGCACCTTGACGATCCAAGACAC
>JAYWFN010000199.1:0-8721 GCA_043778785.1 Sphingomonas sp.
CGCGGAGAGCGTGCTCGCGGCGTCACGTGTACATGTCAGTCGACCTATCGGTCCGGGCACACGGCGGTATGCCAATGCTGTCGCGCTCTTCGAAAGCGACCTTGCGCCCCCAGAGTTGCTTGCGGAATTGAAGCGTATGGAGTGCAAAGCCGGTCGCCGCCCCGGTCGGCGCTGGGGGGACCGGCCGCTTGATCTCGACATTATCGCGTGGAGCGGGGGCATTTGGGCCTCGCACGGCCTGACGATTCCGCACCCCGAATTCCGCAAGCGCCGCTTTGTCCTTGCGCCCTTATGCGAGATTGCCCCGGATTGGCGCGACCCCGTGACGCATCTCACCGCGCGGCAATTGCTGGCACGGCTTGACCAAAAGCGTCCCCGCGCATAGGGCGCACGCTTCCCACGCAATATGGGCTCGTAGCTCAGTTGGTAGAGCAACGGACTTTTAATCTGTAGGTCCCGGGTTCGAATCCCGGCGAGCCCACCATTGCGCAGGCGCGAAGACGAATTAGCGCCGCTAATTCGCAACGCGCCAAGCACGGCGGACGTCGGCCCGCCGACGATCCACGGCGCGGCTTTGCCGCGACGCTTGCACTGCACTGCAACAACAGCTATCCGCTTCCCCGCGATAGGTCGGCCCGAAAGGGCCGATAATAGGGAAGCCATTGGAAATATGGCGCTGTTCCCGCAACTGTGACCGGCGAGTGAAGCCCCGATACACCACTGGGAAACCGGGAAGGTGGGGCCAAACATTGACCCGGGAGTCAGGAGACCTGCCTGTCGCGGTCGGTCCTTTGTCCGTGCGGGAAGACGCGGGCGATCGGGGGAAACCTCGCGTGACGACATCGTGTGTGTTGTTACGTTTGAGGAGAATTTAAGTGACGAGTTTCAAAATTGCCGCCGCAGCGTTCGCGCTGCTGCCCACGACTGCGTTTGCGGATGACGGCACGATTGTCGTGACGGGCACGCGGTCGAGCGTTGCTCTGCCCGCAAGCCAAGTCGGCGGCTCGGTCACATTGATCGATGCCAACGCGCTGGCCGACCGGCAGACGCGCACTATGTCAGATTTGCTGCGCGACGTGCCGGGCGTCGCCGTCAGCCGCATCGCGGGCCAAACACAGGTGCGCGTACGCGGCACCGAGGGCAACCACGTCCTCGTGTTAATCGATGGCATCGAAGTATCCGATCCATTTCAGGGCGAATATGATTTCGGCCAACTCATTGCCGATGATGGCGCGCGCCTCGAAGTCTTTCGTGGCCAGCAAAGCGCGCTTTACGGGTCCGATGCGATCGGCGGTGTCATTCAATACATCACGGCCAGCGGCCGCGAACGCGAAGGGTTCAGCGGACGAATCGAAGGTGGCTCGTTCAACACTGCAAATGCGGCAGTTCGCCTTGGCGGCGTTCGCGGTGCCTTCGACTATGCACTGACGGGCACGCTTAACACGACCGACGGAACGCCCAATGCGCGCGGTGGCTCGCGCGCCCTGGGTCAGGAAAACAGCGCCGCAGCACTGAAGACCAACTGGGCAGTGACCGACGCCGTGCGCCTGACAGCCGTCGTACGCTATTCAAAAGCAACCGGCGGCTCCAACGATGCCGACTATAGCGATCCCGCCAGTCCGACATTCGGGTTCATTGCCGACACCCCTGGCGTGGGCTACGCGACGCAGTCGATTTACGCGCTGATGCGCGGCGAGGTCGATTTGTTGAGCGGTCGCTGGACGCATGCCTTGACAGCGCAATTCTCTGACAGCCGCCGCGACCGGTTTTTGTTCGGCACGCCGACGTCGGGAAGCCGGTCTGATCGTGTCAAAGGATCCTATGAAACGACGTTGCGGTTCGGCGAAGGCAGCATCAGCCACGCGCTGACATTTGCAGCCGACGTCGAACGCGAAAGTTTTCGCAACGCCGATCCGAGCGGCTTTGCCTTCCCCGGGCGCGAAAGCACGGACAACATCGGGCTTGTCGGTCAGTATCAATTGTTGATTGGGGACGCTGGCGCGCTGTCGGCATCGGTCCGCCATGATTTCAACAACCGTTTTGCGGGCGCAACGACGTTTCGCGTCGCGGGGAGCTATGCCTTTTCGTGGGGGACGCGCTTGCGCGGGGCCATTGCATCGGGCGTAAAAAATCCGGGATTTTACGAATTGTTCGGCTTTGTCGACGGTCGTTACATCGGCAACCCCTCGCTTCAGCCGGAACGCTCGGAAGGCTGGGAAATCGGTTTAGAGCAAAGCCTGTTCTCCGGTAGCCTCACGGTCGGCGGCACATATTTCGATAACCGCCTGACCAATGAGATCTTTACGGTCGGCTTTGCACCAGCCGTGCCCGGCAATCGCAAAACCAAATCGACGCAGCGCGGCATTGAACTGTTCGCGCAAGCGCGTGTGGCGACAGCGTTGCGAGTCGACGCTTCGTTCACGCGACTGACAGCGCGCGAAAACGGCATTGAAGAAGTGCGCCGTCCCGGAACGACTGCCAGTGCGTCAGTCGGCTGGACCGCGCCGGGCGACCGCGTCACGACGACACTTGTTGCCCGCTACAATGGGCGCCAAAGCGACACCGCGTTCATTGTTCCCCCGTTCGGTTCACCGCGCCGCGTTGATCTGCCCGATTATGTGCTGGTCAATCTGAACGTCGATGCGAAATTGACGCCAGAGCTGTCGTTCAATGCGCGCATCGAAAATCTGCTCGACGCGGACTATGAAGACGTGTTTAGTTTTCAAAATCCCGGTCGTGCGGTTTACGCAGGGCTAAAGCTTCGGTTATGAAAAGAGTTGGGAGACGATTATGGTAACGACAACTAGCGATAGACTACCGATAACAGCGGTGGGATCAATTCTTTGGCCCCTCGCGCTTGCGGCCGTTGCCCTGATCGGAAGCCTGGCTTTTGCCTGCATCTTTCCGTTCGTCGCGATTGCGGTCGTCTGCGCGGCGACCATGCGCGGGCGCGATGCGGTTGCGACCGTAGGCGCATTATGGGTCGTTAATCAGGCAGTCGGCTTTACGCTGATGGGCTATCCGCACGACGCGAGCACGTATGCGTGGGGCATTGCGATCGGCCTCGCGAGCATCGCTTCGGTGGTGATTGCCATGCCGATCGTCGGAGTGGGCCGTCCGCTTACGGTCGTTCGGCTCGTGGTGGCATTTGGCGCGGCTTTTGTCGCTTATGAAGGGCTGTTGTTCGGCTTTGCGCTTTACGCCGGGGGTTTGGAGACTTTCAGTGCTGACATCGTTGGCTTGATTGCGCGCAATGATGCCGTGTGGTTTGTTGGGCTGATGTTGCTGCGCTTGGCATTGACCGGTGTTGCCCCGCGCTGGTTCGGGAATGCGCCCGCTTATCGTTTCGCCTGATGACAGCAGATGGGTTGCGCATTGTTTCGCTTTTGCCGAGCGCAACGGAAATCGCCGTCGCGCTCGGCCTTGCTGGCAATATCGTTGGGCGTTCGCACGAATGTGATTATCCGCCCGAAATAGTGGCCCTGCCGGTCCTGACTGCCAGCAAATTGACCAAGGGGATGAACTCGGCCGAGATTGAAATCGGCGTGCAGCAAATCGTCCAGCAGGGTCTTTCGGTCTACGAAGTCGACGCACCGCTGCTCCGCATGCTTCGGCCCGATGTGATCCTCACGCAATCGCAGTGCGCTGTGTGTGCGGTCACGCCGCGCGATCTTGAAGAAGCGTTGGCGGCGTGGGTTGGGAACCCGCCATTGCTCGTATCGCTCGCACCTGACGACCTGTCAGACGTTTGGGGCGACGTACAGCGGGTCGCCGATGCCGCTGGTGTGCCCGAACGCGCAGCCTCTGTGGTGGCGACGTTGAACGAGCGGATGGATGCTATCGGTCGACATCGCCCTGCTTCGGCCACGCGTCCGACAGTTGCGGCGATTGAATGGATCGAGCCTTTGATGGCGGCAGGCAATTGGGTCCCCGAACTGATCACGATTGCCGGCGGCGAACCATTATTTGCAGCCGCTGGCCAGCATTCTCCTTGGCTGGAATGGCAAACGCTGGTCGACGCCGATCCGGACTTCATCATTATGATGCCGTGCGGCTATCAAATTCCACAATGTGCCGCAGAGACGCACTTTCTATCCGCACGTCCAGAGTGGACCGCGCTGTCCGCAGTGCGCAACGACCGTGTTTTCATGGCCGATGGCCATCATTTCTTCAATCGCCCCGGACCAAGACTGGTTGAATCGGCGATGATCATTGCCGAAATACTCGACCCAACCAATCGATCGCGCGAAACTGGCACCGGTTGGGTTCGTCTGGTCAGATCGCCTGTAAGCGCGTGACGCTGGAAACCGTCTCAAGCACGCGGAGCCATCACGGCATGCAGGGTGTTTATCGCCACGCCTCGTCGAGCACATCCACCGACATGACCTTTTCGGTTTTTGTGCCCGACCATGACGCAGGTCAACTTCTTCCAGTTGTCTGGTATCTCTCGGGCCTGACGTGCACGCATGCCAATGTCACCGAAAAGGGCGAATATCGCGCTGCCTGCGCCGAACATGGCCTGATCTTTGTCGCGCCGGATACGAGCCCGCGCGGTGAAGGTGTTCCCGATGACGACGCCTATGATTTCGGCCAAGGCGCGGGCTTTTATGTCGATGCCACCGAAGCGCCGTGGTCAACGCATTTCCGGATGCGGACCTATATCGAGACCGAGCTTCCCGCGCTGATCGCGGCAAACTTTCCCGCAGACATGACCCGCCAAGCCATCACCGGCCACTCGATGGGCGGGCACGGCGCGCTGACCATCGGACTTCGCAATCCCGACCGGTTCAAAAGCATCTCGGCTTTCGCGCCGATTGTCGCGCCGCTGCATTGCCCGTGGGGCGAAAGGGCGCTGACTGGCTATCTCGGCCCAAACCGCGACACATGGCGCCAATATGATGCCTGCGCGCTGATCGAGGATGGTGCACGCGTGCCAGAACTGCTGGTCGATCAGGGCGGTGCCGACAATTTCCTCGCCGAACAGCTGAAACCGCACCTCCTGTCGCGTGCGTGCGACGATGCCGGGATCGATCTCACGCTGCGCATGGAAGCGGGCTATGACCACAGCTATTATTTCATATCGAGCTTTGTGGCCGATCATTTGCGCTGGCATGCCGAACGGCTAAAGCGCACAGCATGAGCCACGCCCAACCGCTGATCGTCGGCATCGGTGGCACGATGACGAGCAACAGTTCGTCCGAACGCCTGATGCGCCATGTTCTTGCCCAATGCGAAGCGGCGGGCGCGGACACGTTGTGCTTCGACGGTATTGCGCTCGATTTACCCATGTACGGTTATGGCACGCCGCGCACAGACAAGGCGGTCGCGCTGATCGACGGCCTGCGCCGCGCCGATGGCGTCGTCATTTCGTCACCGGGCTATCACGGCACTGTATCGGGGCTCATTAAAAATGCGCTCGATTATGTCGAGGACATGGCGAAAGACGACCGGCCATATTTTGAGGCACGCGCGGTTGGCCTGATCAGCGTCGCGGCCGGGTGGCAGGCGACGGGTACCACGCTCGCCACGCTGCGCAGCATTGTCCACGCGCTGCGCGGCTGGCCAACGCCGATGGCCGTAACAGTTAACTCGGTGCAGCCGGTGTTTGCCGACGACGGCAGCGTGAGCGACGAGACACTCCTCAAACAACTCGACATATTGGCGCAGCAAATCGTGGGTTTCACGCGGATGCGCGCGCTCGATGATCTGGCGCGGGTCGCATCGACGCCCGAGCCCTGCGAATAGCAGGAGGCACCGCAGTCCTGAGCCTGTCGAAGGACGGTTAACGCGAACCGTCCTTCGACAGGCTCAGGACTACGGATCGAGCTTGACCTACGGCACAATCCGTCCGACGCTACATGCATGAGCACAAACCCAGCAGACCCGATGGCCCTAGATCCCATGAAAATGTTTCGCGACGCCGTGACGCAATGGGAAAAAATGGCGAATGATTTCGGTGGCCAGTTCATGGGCCGTCCCGAAACGGCGCAGGCCATGCATCAGGCGACGGGTCTCGCGCTGAAGGCACAACAGGGCGCGCATGAAGCGATGGCAAAGCTGCTGTCAGCTGCCAACATGCCCAGCAAAGCCGATGTCGAGGCCATCGGCGCGCGCATGGCAAACATCGAGGGATCGCTGGCACGGATCGAAGCAGCACTTGCAACGCCCGGCGAAAACGCCTCGACACTGAAACCCAAGCGGACGCGCACACCCGGCACATGAGCGAAACCGCCGATCCGCTCGACATCGCGCGCACCGAATTTGATCGCGCGATGCAGCGTAACATCAAGGGGCTGGGCTATTTTGCATCGCCTGATCCCGTCCTTGGCGCCAGTGCCAAAGACACGCTGATCGCACGCGGCACGTTGCGGCTTTATCACTATCGCCCGGTTGTCGACGAGATTTACCGCGTCCCCGTCCTGCTCGTCATGGCAACCACGAACCGCGGTTACATCTTCGACATGGTGCCGGGGCAAAGCTTCGTCGAGTTCCTGCTAACGCGCGGCTACGACGTCTTCATGATCGACTGGGAAGCGCCCGGCCCCGGCGAAAGCACGCTGGCGATGGAGGATTATGTCCTCGATTTCATTCCTGCCTGTGTGGAGCGCGTCAAAGCCGAAAGCGGCGAGCCGGATCTTAGCGTGCTTGGCTATTGCTTTGGCGGCGTGCTCTCGCTGCTCTGGGCAGCGCTTCACCGCGATGCCGGCCTCAAAAACCTGATGACGTTTACGACGCCGATCAATTTCAAGGCGATGGAAGCATTCCAGGCGTGGTCCGACCAGCGCTTTTTCAATGTCGATCAGGTGGTCGAAACCTTCGGCAATTGCCCGGCCGAGATGCTCTACACCGCGTTCTCGATGCTCCGCCCCGGTGCGCAGGTGGCGGGTAATATCCGCCTGTGGGACAATATGTGGAACGACGAGTTCGTGAAATCATATCGTATGTTCGACCGCTGGGCCGTCGACATGCTGCCGCTTGCCGGCGAATATTTCCGCCAGACGACCAAGCAGCTCATGTGGGACAATGATCTTTACGAAAAGCGCATGACCGTCGGCGGCCGCGCGGTCGATCTGTCCACGATCACCGAGCCTTTCATGCACGTGACCGCCGAGCATGATCATATCGTCCCTGCTGCAGCGTCTGCGCCGCTTATCGACATGATCGGTTCGACCGACAAGCAAGCTGTTGTCTTGAAAGGTGGCCATGTCAGTCTAGTTGCGGGTGCCAATGCCGTTCGCCGGTTGTGGCCAAAAATCGATAGCTGGCTGGGAGAAAAAAGCCTGTGAAGACGCTGACGATCAACGGCAGAACGATTGAAATCCGGGCGTTTGAACGTGGCGATGTCGTTGCGGTTGGCCAGTTTGCCGCCGCGCTCCCGGCACACGACCTGCTGTTTCTCAGTCGCGATATTCAGCATGCGCGCGTGATCGAAGCATGGGCTCAATCTATTGCCGATGGCGAGATCGAGAGCCTGATCGCGCTCGATGGTAACATAGTCGTCGCGACGACGGCCATCGTCCGCGATCCGCTCAGCTGGTCATCGCATGTCGCCGAGATACGGTTGCTGGTTGCGCCGTCGGTGCGCGGCCATGGGCTGGGTCGCTTGCTGCTCGACGGCAGCATATCGCTGGCAGGTGAACGCGGCGCGACGAAACTGATCGCGCGGATGACGCCCGATCAGCGAGGGGCCATCGCGCTTTTCGAGGAATCGGGCTTTCGCGGCGAGGCCATGCTGCGCGATCATGTCCGCGACCGTGACGGCAAAGTGTTTGATCTCGCGATCCTCGCGCTCGACACGCGCCGCGCTCGTGATGCCAAAGCGTCATGGGGATTTGACACGGCAACCTGACAATTTCGCTGGACAACCGCAACCTTTCGGGCAGGATGTTGTTACTACGCCTGAACAGTGACAGCTGCGGGTGGGGAGCAGGAGCAGATTTTAGTGCAATCACAGACAGATAATACCACCCGGCCGCCATCACCTCTGCTGGCGCTCACAGAATTACCGCGCGCTCTTGCCGAGATGAGCGCCCTGCCGCTGGCGGCACCGCTGCTCTGGATGGCGCCGCGCGGTGACGGGCATCCCGTCCTTGTGCTGCCCGGTTTCACGACGACAGATCGTTCAACGGGTGTCTTGCGCCGCTATCTGACGCGGATGGGCTATGACGCGCATGCGTGGGAATTGGGCCGCAATCTCGGGCCCCGCGCCATCGGGCGGCAGGGTGAGAAGCTAATTGCCCGTCTCGAGGAAATTCATGCCGCAACGGGCAAGAAAGTCTCACTCGTCGGCTGGAGCCTTGGCGGCATTCTTGCGCGCCAGCTTTCGCGTCGCCGTCCCGATCTTGTCCGCCAGATTGTGACGCTGGGTTCACCCTTCGCGGGCGATCCGCGCTCGACCAATGTCTGGCGGCTTTATGAAATGATGTCGGGGCAGCGAATGAAAGACCCCGATACGCAGGCACAGCTCCACGAAAGCTTCGAAGCACCGCCAGTGCCATCGACAGCGATCTATTCGAAATATGATGGTATTGTCGCATGGCAAAGCTGCATCGAGCCGAAATCAGCCACGACCGACAATATCGAAGTGCCGGGCAGCCATTGCGGCCTCGGCGTCAATCCGGTTGTACTTTATGCCGTGGCGGATCGGCTGGCGCAGGCCGAGGGGGAATGGAAACCGTTTGACCGCAAGGGGCTTCGCGTCTTCCTTTACCCCTCGTCAGG
>JAYWFN010000200.1:0-8721 GCA_043778785.1 Sphingomonas sp.
ATGATGTTGAGCAGCGTCGATTTGCCAGACCCCGACTCACCAAGAATGGCAACGAGTTCGCCGCGCTTGACCGTCAGATCGAGGTCACGGAACAGCACGCGCCCGCCGGGCACGCTTTTGGTCACCTGCACTAACCGCAGACGCGACGTCATGCGCCCATCGCCGCAGCGAGGCTATGCCCTGAAAGCCATGCCGCTTCGACGCGTGGTCCGGTCAGCCAGTCGCCACACAGGCCCAGACGTTGCACGGCATCCCACCGAAATCCACCGCCTGCGGTGCCTGATCTCGCATAACGCCACCGATGCGCGATCACAGTCAGCGGTTCGGGATTGTACCCCACGCGCGCGTTAAAGGCCGTCAGCAGCGCGTGCGCCACCGCATCGGCATCGTCCTCCAGATGGACAGCCGACCATTCGGGTGAACCCTGGATCACCCAGGCCTCCGGACCGGAGCGCCCGGGCTTGGCGGAATTGCGCGCGGCCCATCCGATCGCCCCGCCATCGGCAACCAGCACATCCGAAGAGCTGACGATGGGCTGCGCGAACGCTGCCATGACTGTCCAGCATGGCGCTGAGGTAGTCGCAGCGGCTAGACCGGCAAAGTCGCCATTGATGGGCGCAAGCAAAGTCGCTGCCTGTTCGGCCGGAAGTGCCAGGATAACTGCGTCGTAGGACGTGTCGGTCAGCCCATCCCCGTGCAAGCGCCATCCCGTCTCGTACGGCTCGACCCCGTCGACGCGCGCACCCCATTCGACACGCAGCTCCGAAGCCATTGCCTTCAATGGGGCATTCATTGCCGGTGTGCCGACCCACGCGCCATTACCAGCGGCGAGCCAGCGTGCGGCAAGGCCGATTTCAGCCCATCTGTGGACACGTGCGGCAAATGCCGGATCGCGGATCGTGAAATACTGGGCACCGTGGTCGAATTGAGCTTCGCCAACGGGGGTATTCAAGCGCCTGGTTGCCATGCGCCCGCCAGCGCCGCGCCCCTTGTCGAATATGGCAACCTCGTGTCCGGCGGCGACCAGTGCCGTGCCAGCGGAAAGCCCCGCTATGCCGGCACCCACGATTGCCACATGCATGATCAAACCCCGCCACGCCGCTGAATTGAGCAAGCACCTTCCCTATGTGCGTTGCTCACGCCAATGTGAAGGACAAACAATGTTACCCGTGACCCCCGATCCTGTTGCGCCCGGCCAAGAAAGCGTCTGGCGCTATCCGCGTCCGCCGCGCGCCGAGCCGACGTTGCGTCGCATTCGAATTGTTCACGGCGGCACAGGACTTGCAGAAACATCTTCGAGCATCCGCACGCTCGAAACCAGTCACCCCCCAACTTATTACATTCCGCAGTCTGACATTGCGATGTCGCTGCTGACCGCTACGGACAGAACTTCGTTTTGCGAGTGGAAAGGGCACGCCGTTTATTGGACTGTCGCGATAGCCGGTTCGGTTTTCCGCGATATCGGTTGGAGCTACCCCGACCCTACGCAGGACTTTGCCGCGTTGCGCGACCATATCGCGTTTTACGCTGCACCGTTCGACCAGTGTCTGGTCGACAACGTTCAGGTCGTTCCGCAACCAGGCAGCTTCTACGGCGGTTGGATCACGCCCGATGTTGCGGGTCCTTTCAAGGGAGTGCCGGGCAGCAATTTTTGGTGATCCAGCGGCAATGTGGAAAACGAACAACGATAAAGCAGGATATCCGATGCAGAAACCCGATTTGGACCCGGCCAAGATCAGCGAAATTATTGAATTGGCTTTAAGCGACGCCGTCAGCTTCGAAACGATCCGCACCGTGCATGGCTTGGGTCCAGACGCAGTAAAGGCATTGATGCGGCGCGAACTGAAGCCGGGCAGCTACCGGGCCTGGCGCAAGCGTGTCCGGCAGTTTTCAGACCGGCGTGAAGTTTATAAATGACGCCAGATCAAAACGCTGAAGGCTGCTCAGCGGCGGCAACAGTCCACTGGCGGGAAGCATCAGGTATCATGATGGCGCAAAGCCGCCAAATCCTCCGTCCCGAGTGTCAGCCGCACACCCAGTGACCCTGTGCCCGTTAACACTGGCTGTTTTTTAAGGCAGATGTCGAGCGCCGTAATCTGGTGGTAATCGGCGCATGCACAAACGATGAGAGTCATCAGATATTCCTGTGTCTCATAATGTTGCTCGCGTGCAATCTGATCGATCCGGGCAATCAACGGATCATAGTCGAACACAAGCGCCATCTCGTCCGCAGAAACCTGCACAAGGTCTGGCGCGATGGTCAGCGTCAAGTCCAGATTATGGGCGTCCGGGACAACATCCCCGGGCCCATATGTCCCGATTGCCGCAGCGATATGAAGGTCGCGCAATTCGATCTTCGCCATTCGTGTCATAATCAGACTATACCGATACAGAAGCATATTTAGAAATGTTAGCAGTCTGCAACTTGCCGCGCCACGAAAGTGATTGGCGGTTCAAATCCGCTAAATCTGCTCTTCCAGAGATAATGTCTTCACATTTCTGGACCGCACATTGAGCCTGTTCCAGGCTGAGATGCCTGTATGCGGGCCGCGAAATATGATTGTACCAAACGCCACCGCAAACGGCGTCGAGAACGATCCGCTGAAAGCAATGATCATTCTGCACGGGCCATATATTTGACCGCGTCTGTGCGATTGCAGGCATGACCGTTCGGGTAAGATGCAGGTACCGATGGATCAGGTCCAGCCTCGTTTCTTGGCGCGCATCGCAGTCGTAATCCAGTTCTCGCTGCTTCGCTTCACGCACCTGTTGGCTGATCGCGTGTTCAATGTCCGTCGGCATGTCGGTCTCTGATCAAAAAGGATGGGGACGACCGGGGGCACGTTACCCCCGGTCGTCCTATTCATGCTCAGCTCTTGGGCAGAAGCACCGCGTCGATCACATGGATGATACCATTTGTGCAGGCGATGTCAGCCGTAACAACCTTGGCACCATCGACTGTAACGCCGTGAGTGCCGTCGACATGAACCGTCGCGCCGCCAGCGGTGGCAGGATCCATGACCTTGCCAGCGACGTCAGCGGCCAAAACCCTGCCTGGCAACACGTGCAGCAGCAGAATCGCGGTCAGCTTGTCCTTGTTCTCGGGCTTGATGAGGTTCTCGACAGTGCCGCTGGGCAGCGCTGCAAACGCGGCGTCCGATGGCGCAAACACGGTGAACGGACCGGCGCCCTTGAGCGTATCGACAAGACCAGCCGCGGTGACGGCGGCAACCAGTGTCGTGAACGAACCGGCGGCAACAGCTGTGTCGACGATGTCGTGTAGTGTATCAGTCATAAATATTCTTTCGGTAAGTGCGCTCGACTCAGGCGGGAGGAATTCCGGGGGGTTGCGCACGACAAATGATGCAGGATCCCGGCTTGCTGCAGTGCCGCATTAGTCGGCATTGGGGCCTGTCCCTATACCGCCTTTTGGGCAAAACATGGCCGTTTGCAGTTCATGACGCTGAACAAGCTACACCTGCGGGATCACATTTTCAGGAACGCAACATATTCTTGTCGAGCGCACCGAAATCTGAGCGGATTCGGCTCCACACGCGGTGGGGTCTATTCTTTGATCTGGGTGAACATATGGCAGATTTCAACGGAGCCGATGGAGCGACTGTTCGTCCGGTTTGTTGGCGCGAGCGGCTTCGATCACATAATATTCAGCAGACGGGCAACCGCCGCCAAACTTAAAGATTATGGCGGCGGCCGTATCCGGTATTCTCACTTACGCGTCGGGGCGGGCGTAGGTTCAGTCCAAGCTTACCTGCAACCGTTTCGTTCTATCGCCTGTCCGGCGAGTGCGCCACCGCCAGCGCCAATGATGGCCCCAGTCGTGCTGCGTTCGTTGTAATAGCCGCCGCGTCCGACTTCGCCGCCCAACAGTCCGCCTACAACAGCGCCGAGAATGGCACCGGTCGTCCCGGACGTGCAGCGCTGGTGCCTGCGATAAACCTGCCGTGAATCGCCCTCCGTCCGGCGGCCATAATAAGGACGAACGGCGTGCACGTCTTCGCTGTAGCCACCGTGATAATAACCGTCATCGTCATACGCATCGTCGCTATAACTGTCGGCGTAATCGGCATTGCTGTCGTAATCGGTGTAGGCATCGTCGCCGTAATACGGTGCGTCGCGATAAGGCGTGTCGTAGCCTGAACCGAACGAGAACGTGACGCTCCCGCCCGCCGATGCGGCAGTCGGCAGGCTCGCAGCAAGTGCCGCAACGCCAAGTGCTGCTATGATTGATCGCTTCCGTTTCATGTTCCTACCCTTTCATCAGTTCAACAGTGGTGGCTTCCAACCCTGCAAGATGCCGCGTAAATCCAGGTTCTTCGCAAACGGCGGTTGATTCCCGATTGGGCAGTACCTCGAGATTCGCCGGCACGGTTTGCCGGCTTCGTCAGTAGCGCCGATGCCCATTGTAATAGCGGTAATAGCGCACGACCGGTCGCGCGCGGCGTTGAAAGTAATAGCTATGCGTATTGGACCCGTAATAGCCATTGCCTCGTTCATAGCCGTTATAACCGTACCCATTGTACGAGCGGTTTTGGTACACTTGGTTCTGATGCTCAAGCTCTTGCTGGCATTCGATATTCGTGTCAGCCCGCTCATGGGCTCGGCCGAGTTGCCTGTGCAGGCGCTGATGCTCCCAAGGCGTCAATCCTTCTTCGTGCGCCTCTTCGTGGATCGCACCGAGCTGACCGTGAGCTGCGGCATGCTCGCCATCCAGCTCTCCATGATCTTCGTCGTGCACCGATTGGGCCATCGCGGGCACTGGAAAACAGCTTACGGCAACTGCGCCAGCCATAACTATCGCTAGAATCTTCACCGCGTCCTCCGTCTCAACCTTGTACCGATCTGCGCTGAGTCGGTTGAACGGCGGATGATACGAGGCTGCAGCTTTGGTTAATCTACGAAGGATCGAACCTATGCGCCAAAACGATCTCCAGTCCACGCAGCGTGCCGATGATCTCCTACGGCCTGTGCTTTTTAAACGGCTTTTCCAATCTGCTTCATGATCCAAAATAACAAAGATTTTGGACCACTCAGAAAGGGGCAGATCAGTTTACCAGGTCGTCTTTATGCTGCAGCGGAGGTCATGAATGCCGATGTTTGCTAGCCCTGCTTTTTTGCGCGCCGCATCCCAGCTACCGAACACCGACTGGAAAGGCCTTTTCGTTTGCGGGTTGATGATAACGTGGTCGCAATCGGGATCGCGTGGCAGTACCGCGAAAATCTCGATCGCCGCCTCTGCCAAACGTACCGTTCGCTCTTCGGCAAGCTCTGAATGCGCTATGATCCACGTCCGTTCCGGACGATTGATGTCGCTCCAAACGGCGGTCAGCAGTTCCTGCAACCGCGCGCCGGTAAAGACGATGAGCGCAATGATGTATTTCAGTTGCGAGTTATGGCTATCTTCGACTGCGCTTTTCAGCCGTTCCCAATCATCGGCGCTCAGATGCCGGCGCGGGTCGCCGCCAGGGTTGAGCAACGACATGCTCTGAAGCGGATTGGACGCCGCAAAAAGTGCCTTGACCTTCAGGTGCGCACCCAAAAGCTGTCCCGCTCGGGCATGCCCTCCGCTCGCCGACGACAGCGCGTCGGATGCCGCAGCCAGGCCCAGCGCACTGGCAAAATCCTGAACTGTCGTCAGGGCGGTCGAGGGGAGCAGTTTGGACTGACCCGACTGCGCCGCCCCCGCAAGACCATGTTTCGCCAGTTGATAGGGAGTGATGACCTGCGCCGTCGTCAAATTGCCGACGCCGTCGTCAATCAAGGGTTGGCTGAATTCAACGCCGTAGCCGCGCGCCGTTGCACGCCGGACAACGGCCAGTTCGAGGCGACCGTCGCCAAGGTCGACGATGATCTGTGTGCCCGGCGGAACTTCCAGCAGCCCTTCGATCAGAGCGCCGGTTTCCGACATGTTGCGGACGATGACCGCATAGTAGTAGCCGCCAAGAATCGCACCGGCTTTGCGGTACAATGAGCGGCGGTTGTTGCGCTGGCGCGCGTGACCTGTTGGCTTGATCGCCCAAGTGCCGTCGCCCAACTGTTTCGCCAACACTTCGCTCGCGATGGCCTTGCTGTACAAGAACCCCTGAATATGGCTGACGCCGAGTTCGCGCATCAGTTCAAGCTGATCAAGCGTTTCGACACCCTCTGCGGTCGTTTCCATATTAAGCGCGCTCGCCAGCGCCACGATCGCCGCAATGATGGCACCGTTGCGCGAGCCGTGCAGCGTGGCATCACGCACGAAGGTCTGATCGATCTTGATCTTGTCAAACGGGGCAGTGCGGAGATAGCCGAGCGATGAATAGCCAGTGCCGAAATCGTCGAGCGCGAGGCGGACCCCGATCCCCTTCAGCCGGGCGAACATCCGGTCGGTGTCCGCCGATTCAGTTAAGAATACACTCTCGGTGAGCTCGATCTCAAGGCGGTTGGGAAGAAGCCCCGATTGCGCAAGAGCCGACGCCACGATGGTGGAAAGTGCATCATTTGCAAACTGAATCGCCGAGACGTTGACGGCGACACGGATCGCGCCGGGCCATCCCGCGGCATCCTCGCACGCCTTGCGGATGATCCATTCGCCGAGCCTTCCGATCAGGTCGGCTTCTTCGGCAATGGGGATGAACACAGCCGGCGAGATCGGACCGCGGCGGGGGTGGTTCCAGCGGATCAGTGCTTCAACCCCGGCAACCTGTTCATGCGAAGTACTGACCTGGGGCTGATACAGCAGCGTCAGTTGGTTGCCGACTAGCGCATCGCGCAAATCCTCTTCGAGAAGGCGGCGGTCTTCGGCGACCTGAAGCAGATCGTCGGAAAAATACCGGACACAGCCACGGCCTGCGCTTTTGGCCGAATAGAGCGCCAGATCAGCCTTGCGCGTGAGATCCTCGCTGTAGATCCCGTCATGCGGGCTGATCGCAATGCCCACCGACGCGCCGATGACGCAGCGCGTTTCCTCGATCGAATAGGGGTGCGACAAAGCGCGGATGATGTCATGCGCGACATCGCCAAGCTTATCACGGTCATCACAACCGGGAAGGATCGCCATGAATTCGTCGCCGCCTAGCCGGAAGACCTTGTCCTCGTCGCCGATAATTTTCGACAGGCGGTTCGCAACCTGCTTCAACAGCGCATCGCCGGCAGGGAGACCTAGCGAATCGTTGACCGCCTTGAACCGGGCTAGGTCAAGCAACAGGACCGCACACCGCTTCCCCGGTCCGCTATGCTCGTTCAAATAGCGCGCTAGATTGAGGCGGTTGGGAAGCCCCGTCAGAGTGTCGAAGAGCGCGAGTTGCGATGTCGTTTCGGACGACGCGCGCCGTTCGGTCACGTCAATACAAAAGCCTGCATAGCCATCAAAACGGGAGTACCCATCTTTACACGTGCGACCCGACACCTCCCACCAACGACCTTCGGCATCGATCGACTGGAGCACCAGCCTGTCGAAGTTTATCTGGCGATTGAGAACGAAAGGCAGCCGGTCGCGCGCGGCATGGCCGGCCGGCCGAAATAGTTCGGAAAACGGTGAACCAGTGAGCGCCGCGGCATTGCTGCCAAACCGCTCCGCAGTGTGTTCCGAGACATAGGTGATCTCACCCTGGTTATTGACAGACCAGAACCAGCCTGCGCCTGATTCCTCGAGCGTTCGCGACAATATCGCTTCCGGCATCGCGCCACTCGCCGATGCGCCACGCATGCTGAGAAATTTTGCTGACGCCATAATGTATTGGTCCCCGCATGAACAGCCGCGCGGCCGGGGTTGGCATCCCAGGACCGGTGATCCGCCACTCTCATCTAACACGTCGCCCTTGCAAAACCGTAAATGCCTGATCGTCACTAGGCAATCGAGATACTCAGTCGCTTTTGAGGGGCACTGAGCGGTCCCCTCAAATTCACTTTACCGTCAGAAGACTGCTTCAAAACAGCGCATTGACTTCCCGTTCGGCAAGATTGAGGCAGGCAACGAAAGCGGGGCCGAGATGTTCCCGCCACGCAATAACAACAGTTGCGAACACGGTCTTATCTGTACGGGCTGCCAATCGGCTTGGATGTCTGAAGCGAGCCCAGAACGAATGTCAGATAACGGCCGGAATATGGCAGAGTTGAATGTTCGCTCTGTTGGCGCTTGCTGTCGCTGCTTGTTGATTATCCGGAATGCCAATTAACAGCATTCGTCCGCACGAAACCAGACAGCCCGGGACCAGCCAGTCTACACGGATCGGCTAGTTTTATCTCGATGGACCGCTACACTTCAAAGCCTGATCCTGAGTATCGTCGTGGACACGCTGTGTTTGTCGGTGCCGAACCTGTGTCGCTGTAATTTTGTGACCACTCGCAATGCGCGCGGCGACCTGTTGTCGCTTGGCTTCGACGTCCTTTGATGCCTTGACCGGGTCATCAGGGTATTTCGCGCGCGCAATCGATATGGTCTGGGCAACCAGCCTCTGACCGATGCGCGGCCGAGGCGCGCAAACTCATCGAGAATGACCAGCACTGGCACCGCCGTCGTTTTATCGGGCAGGTCGCGGACGTTCATGTCGATCAGTTGCTGGAACAGGAGATTATGGAGCGGCGCGATCCGGTCGAGCTTGTCGGGCGAGACGCCGAGGTAGATCGACATGCGGCGCTTGCGAAGGTCGCGCAGATCGAAGTCACTGACCGATGTTGCGGCATCGACAACGGGGTTGAGCCACAGGCCGAGCACGTTCATGA
>JAYWFN010000201.1:0-8704 GCA_043778785.1 Sphingomonas sp.
GTTTCTGAACGATTTCGGACCCATCAATGGTCAAGCCAAACGCCTGCTCGCGACAGCGCGGGGGCAGTAAACCATGTGCGCGATTGCGGGCCTGTTCCATGTCGAGACAGCGAAACCCGTTGACCCCGCGCGCATTCGGGCGATGACCGATGCACAGGCGCATCGCGGGCCGGACGGCTCGGGCGTATGGACGGCTCAGGGCGTGGGGCTTGGTCATCGCCGCTTGTCGATCATCGACCTTGGCGGTGGCGCGCAACCGATGGCCGGCACCGATGGTCAGATTGTCGTTACCTACAATGGCGAAATCTATAACTTTCGCGACGTCCGGCGCGAACTGGAAGCGAAGGGGGCGGTGTTTGTGACGAACAGCGACACCGAAGTGCTGATCCACGGCTGGCGCGCGTGGGGCCCCGAGCTACTGACTCGGCTGAACGGCATGTTCGCCTTTGTGCTCTATGATGGTGCGAACAAGTCACTATTGATGGCGCGCGACCGGCTTGGCGTGAAACCACTGCATTACACGCGGCTGACTGACGGGAGCATTGCTTTTGCGTCGGAGTTGAAGGGGTTGCTTGCCAATCCTATTGTCCGGCGTGAGGTCAATCCGCAGGCAATCGAGGATTATTTTGCCTTCGGCTATGTGCCCGACGATACCTGCATGGTGGCGGGAGTCGAGAAGCTGCCTGCCGGATCATATCTCCTCATGAAGCGTGGTGCAGCGATCCCCAGGCCTGTCATCTGGTGGGACGTTGATTTCTCGCAGCGCGCGTCGGGATCGCGGATGACGCTGGTGGCGGAGATGAAGGAGCGGCTGCGCGCGGCTGTTACCTCGCGGATGGTGGCGGATGTGCCCCTCGGCGCGTTCCTTTCGGGCGGCGTCGATTCGTCGGCTGTCGTGGCATTGATGGCAGAGGGGAGCACGCAGCCGGTGCAAACCTGCTCGATCGGCTTTGACCGTGCCGATCATGACGAGACGCGCTATGCCCAGATTGTCGCGGACAAGTTTGCAACCGACCATCGCACGCGCACCGTGGCCTCGGATGACTTTGCTGCCATCGATACGCTGGTGACGGCGTTCGACGAGCCCTTTGCCGATGCATCGGCGCTGCCGACTTGGCGCGTGTGTCAGCTGGCACGCGAAACAGTGACGGTGGCGCTATCGGGTGACGGCGCAGACGAAGTGTTTGCGGGGTATCGCCGGTATAAGTTTCAGGCCGCCGAAGAACGTGTGCGGGCGATGATGCCCACGAATTTCCGGCGTTCGTTGTTCGGGGCGCTGGCAACCAGCTATCCCAAGGCCGACTGGGCACCGCAGATATTTCGCGCCAAATCGACCTTCGAGGCATTGGCGCGTGACGGGGATGAGGCTTATGCGCTGTCTGTCGGCGTAACCGGGCCTGCGATGCGGGCCAGTTTGTTCTCGGATGCACTAAAACGCGAGATTCAGGGGCACCGGGCAGAGGACCGCTATATCGCAGCGATGCGCAATGCGCCTGCGCGCGAGCATCTCGATCGGGCGCAATATGCCGACCTGAAGATATGGCTGCCCGGCGATATTCTGACCAAAGTCGACCGTACGAGCATGGCGGTCAGCCTTGAAGCCCGCGAGCCGTTGCTTGACCATCGCCTTGTCGAATTCGGGGCGCGCCTGCCGGTTTCGATGCGGCTGCGCGGCGGCACCGGCAAGTGGCTGATGAAGAAGGCACTGCGCGGCACGCTGCCCGACGAGATACTTTATCGCAAGAAAATGGGGTTCGTCAGCCCCATCGCATCATGGTTTCGCGGGCCTTTGCTTGGCGAAGCGCAGCGCGTGGTGACGCGGCTGAACGAGACTGGCTGGTTCGCGCCGGGTGTGTTGGATGGCGTCGTCAGCGCGCACCAAGCGGGCAAAAGTGACCATGGTCGTCTACTGTGGCAACTCGTCATGTTTGAAAAGTCGATGACGCGTCTGTTCGGTCAGTAATCCGCGCGCAGAAAGTAGAGCCCATCGGGCGGCGCGTTGAAGCCTAGCGCGCGACGGTCGCGGGCTTCGAGCGCCGATTTCAAATCATCCGCTGACCATTTTCCTTCGCCGACCATCGCGAGACAACCGACCATTGATCGCACCTGATGATGCAGGAACGACCGCGCGCTGGCGAAGATACTGATGCGGTCGTCGCTGCGGGTCACGTCGAGGCGATCGAGCGTTTTGACCGGACTGGCCGACTGGCAATGGACCGAGCGGAAGGTGGTGAAATCGTGGAGGCCAACCAGCGCCTGAGCTGTGGCGTGCATTGCGGTCGCGTCGAGAGGCGCGGCGATGCGCCATGCCTTTCCCGCGTCAAGCGTCAGCGGCGGGCGGCGGTTGATGATGCGATATTCATAATGGCGCGCAAGGCATGAGAAACGCGCGTGAAAATCATCGGCGACGGGTTCGCACGACAGAATCGCAACGGGGGCAGGGCGCAAGCGAGCATTCAGCCCTTCCATCAGACGGAAGGGCGTGATGGTCCGGTTGACGTCGAAATGCGCAACCATGCCGAGGCCATGAACCCCCGCATCGGTGCGCCCGGCGGCGTGGACGGTGATTTGCGCCTGACAAATGGTCTGCGCGGCGTCCTCGATGGCGGCCTGAACCGTTGGCCCGTGCGCCTGCCGCTGCCAGCCCATGAACGACCGGCCATCATACTCAATGACGATCTTAAACCTCATGTCAGGCGTATGCCGACGGGAACGGGAAAGCCGCGAAGGAGCTCGGCGGGCGTCATGACGCCGCGACCGGCGCGCTGAACCCGCGTCGGGTGGATCGCGCCGGGGTTGCACGCGATCGTCAGCGTGTCGTCGATGACGGTGCCGGGGCGAGCGCTTTCGGGCGTGATCCGTGCTTCGGCCTCGAGGATGCGAACACGTTCGTTGGCATGCTCGAAATAGGCATTAGGCGCAAAGGCACGGATTTGGCGAATGACTTGTGTAGCGCTTGTCAGGAAATCGAGGCGACTTTCGGACTTGTCGATCTTGGGGGCGTAGAGGATGCCTTCGTCGGGTTGCGGGATCGGCGGGAAGGCGGCCAGATCGGCAAGGACGTCGATCAGGCGGTTGGCACCAATCAGCGCAAGTTCGTCGGTCAATTGTCCAATATTTTTGACATCGATCTCTGTCTCGACTGTCGCCAACATCGGCCCGGTGTCGAGCCCTGCCTCCATCTGCATGATCGTCACGCCAGTTCGCTGATCCCCCGCAAGAATGGACCGGTGAATCGGTGCGGCACCCCGCCAGCGCGGCAACAGTGAGGCGTGGACGTTGATGCAGCCATGTCTGGGCGCGTCGAGAATGGCTTGCGGCAGGATCAGACCGTAAGCCGCAACAACCGCAATATCGGCATTAAGCGCGGCAAAGGCGGCTTGTTCCGCTGCATTACGTAGTGAAACGGGATGACAAACGTCGATCCCCAGGGCTTCGGCGCGCGTCTGGACCGGGGAGGGGGTGAGCGACTTGCCCCGCCCGGCGCGGCGCGGTGGCTGGCTGTAGACTGCAACGACCTCATGCCCCGCCGCGACCAGCGCATCGAGGCTGGAGACAGCGAAATCGGGGGTTCCCATGAAGATGATGCGCATTGAATGAACCGTTCGCCCTGAGCCTGTCGAAGGGTTGCCCTTCTCGCCTCAGGTAGAAGAAAGGACAGGGCTTCGACAAGCTCAGCCTGAACGGTATAGGAGGAATCATGGCATCCCCCGAAATCGAAGCGCTGTCGCAAGCACTTGCCCGGCTTCCCGGATTGGGGCCGCGCTCTGCGCGACGCGCGGTGCTGCATTTGCTCAAGAAGCGCGAAGGTGCGTTGGTGCCGCTGCTGCGGGCGCTGGAGCGGGTGGATGAGCGGCTGGCCGAGTGTGCGACGTGCGGGAACATCGATACGACCAACCCGTGCGGCGTCTGCGCCGATCCGCGCCGCGATGATCGCTCGATTGCGGTGGTCGAGGAAGTCGCCGACCTCTGGGCACTTGAGCGCTCGCGGCTCTTTCCCGGGCGGTTTCATGTGCTCGGCGGTCGCTTGTCGGCGCTCGACGGGGTGCGGCCCGAGGATCTGACCATCGACCGCCTTGTCGCGCGCGTGGCGGCGGGCGGTGTTGATGAAGTGGTGCTGGCGATGAATGCCACGCTCGAGGGGCAGACGACTGCGCATTACATTGCGGATCGGCTCGAGAGTTATCCGGTGCGGCTGACGCAGCTGGCGCATGGGCTTCCGGTGGGCGGCGAGCTCGATTATCTCGACGACGGCACATTGGCGCAAGCGTTGCGTGCGCGGCGTCCTGTCTCTTGACGCGGCACCCGTCGCTTCATACCTGATAATGATATGGCTATTTTGAACATTCTTGAAGCGCCCGACGCGTTCCTGCGTCAGAAATCGACACCCGTTGAGGCCATCGATGACGAGCTGCGCACGCTGATCGCCGACATGTTCGAAACAATGTATGCCGCGCCGGGGATTGGCCTTGCGGCCGTGCAGGTCGGCGTGCCCAAGCGCGTGCTTGTCATCGATCTTCAGGAAGAAGAGGATACCGACGGCAAACCCGTCCGCGACCCGCGCGTGTTCATCAATCCCGAAATTGTCGATCCGGCTGAAGAATGGACAGTCTACAACGAAGGCTGCCTGTCGGTGCCCGATCAATATGCCGAGGTCGAGCGGCCCGAATCATGCCGCGCGCGGTGGATGGATCTTGACGGCAAGCAGCATGACGAGCGGATCGAAGGCATGCTGGCGACCTGCTTGCAGCATGAGATGGATCATCTCGAAGGGATTTTGTTCATCGACCATCTGTCGCGGTTGAAGCGCGACATGATATTGCGGAAACTCGCGAAGTTCAAAAAGGCGGCTTAATAACCGCGCACCAAATCCACCCGGTGCAACAGCGGTTCGCCGCGGTGCCAGCGGCCGAGATTATCGAGAAACCGTTCGGCCGAGCGCACATACATCTTGTCCTGCGCACGGCCCGACAAGTGCATCGTGATATGCGCGTTGGGGAGCGCCCAGAGCGGATGTCCGGGCGGGAGCGGCTCGGGAGTCATCACGTCGAGGAAGGCATGCGCGATTGACTTCGAAGTCAAAGCGGCGATCAGCGCGTCCTGATCGATCACCGATCCCCGCGCGATGTTGATGATCGTTGCGGTCGGCTTCATGGCTGCCAGCTCGGTTGCGCCGATCATGCCATCGGTTTCGGGCGTGGCGGGGACGGCGAGGATGATCCAGTCATAGTCATCAAGCTGTGCGCGCCATTGATCGGGGCCGAGGTCGTGAGCGCCCGCGGTGCGGCGCACCGTCGTCACCGCGACGTCGAAGGCCGCGAGCCGCGTCGCGATCAACCCGCCGATGGCACCTGCACCGAGGAGCAGCGCTTTCGATCCGGCCAGTTCGAGCTTGCCCGGCGAATCCTGCAACCATTCGTGCCGGTCGCGCGCGCGGACGACGTCGTCATAGCCTTTCGCCACCGTCAGCATCCCCATGACGACATATTCGGCAATCGTGATCGCGTTGATCCCTGCGCCATTGGTGTAAGCGGTGCCGCGCTCGATCAGCAGGTCGAGCGGCATGCCGTCGATCCCCGCATAAATCGAATTGAGCCATTTCAGATCACGCGCATTGGCGATGGCGGCGGCCATGTCGCCTTTGTCATACATATCGAACCAGCCGATTTCCGCGCCGGGGCCGTGGGTCAGGGCTTCGTCTTTGGTGGCAAACCAGCGGACGTCGAGCCAGTCGGGCAGGCGCGCTTCGATCAGCGGACGGATCAGCGCGGGAAGCGTGGCGATGGTCATGATTAGCTTTCTCCCTCTCCCCTTGCGGGAGAGGGCGACTCGCAGAACGCGAGCGGGGTGAGGGGAATAAGTGAATTGGTCGAGTGGTTTCCCTTAAACCCCTCACCCCGCTCAGCTTCGCTGAGTCGCCCTCTCCCGCAAGGGGCGAGGGGTTTCATATGTCGAGTTTCCAGTCCCAGCCGAGCGGGTCGCCGTCCATGACTTCGACGCCCTGCGCGATGAGGTCGTCGCGGATGCGGTCTGAAGTGGCGAAGTCCCTCGCAGCGCGCGCGGCTTCGCGTTCGGTGAGGCGAGCTTCGATGTCGGCTTCGGTTAGGGTGGCGGAGACGGGGCGGATGCGGAGGTCTTTGCGGGTGAGGGACTCCAGTTGGAGGCCAGTCAATTCGTCCATTTTGAAGACAGCTTTGAGGCGGGATTTTGCGTAACCCGAGCCCGATACGGCGGACTCTAAATGCTGCAAGGCCTTCGGCGTGTTTAGGTCATCATCGACGGCAGTAGCCATCTGCAAGACTGTGCCAACATCTATTTCGTCGCCGGAATTTGATGATCGTAACTTCTCAACCCCCATCACCAACCGCTTCAACCGCACAAACGCCGCGGCAAGCCCTTCCCACGTGAACTCCATTTCGCTGCGGTAGTGCGCTTGCAGGCACATCATGCGGTAGGCGAGGGGGTGGAAACCGCGATCCACCAGCGTTTGCAGGCGCAGGAATTCGCCGCTCGACTTCGACATCTTGCCCGAGTCTTTGCTCTTGGTGCGGTCGATCAGGAAATTATTGTGCATCCATATCCGCGCGCCGCTGTCTGCACTGTGCTCATGCGCTTGATTCTGCGCGATTTCGCACGGGTGGTGGATTTCGCGGTGGTCGATCCCGCCAGTGTGGATGTCGAACGGAAAGCCAAGGATCGCGCCCGACATTACCGAGCATTCGAGATGCCAGCCCGGCGCGCCGCGGCCCCAGGGTGAGTCCCATTCCATCTGCCGCGTTTCGCCGGGCGGGGTCGTGCGCCAGATCGCGAAATCGGTCGCGTGGCGCTTGCCGGGGACGGGGTCGATGCGGCTTTGTCCCTCGTCGGTGCTCGCGCGGGCCAACGCGCCATAGCTGGGCACCGTCGAGGTATCGAAATACAGGCCACCTTCGAGGACGTAGCAATGCTTGTCGGCAATCGACTTGGCCCAGTCGATCATGGCTTCGACATAATCGGTCGCGCGCGGGTGATCGGTCGGGCGGATGTTGAGGCGGGCGAGGTCGGCTTCGAAATCCTCTTGAAAAAACTCGGCAATTTCTTTGGCCGATTTGCCTACCGCCGCTGCCGCTTTCTCCATCTTGTCGTCGCCCGCATCGGCATCGCTGGTCAGGTGGCCGACATCGGTGATGTTGATGACATGCTTCAGGTCATAGCCCTTGAAACGCAGCGCACGGCCCAGCGTGTCGGCGAACACATAAGCGCGCATGTTGCCGATGTGCTGGTAGTTATAGACGGTGGGGCCGCAGGTATAAACGCGCGCTTCATTGCCGACGAGCGGTTTGAAGTCTTCGAGTTGACGAGTCAGGCTGTTGAACAGGCGTAGGGTCATGCGCGTCCCTTAATGCGGGAGTGCGCCGTGGCAAAGCCACGTCGTCGGTCCTCGCCTAGCGAGGCCGGCCGCGCTTCGCGGAGTCTGTAAGCAAGCTGGCTTGCTTACAGCCCGCTCAGCGTTGGAGGCCCGACCGGGAATCGAACCCGGGTGCGAGGATTTGCAGTCCTCTACGTCACCACTCCGCCATCGGGCCTAAAGCGAGGAGCGCCTCTGCGCGGATGCGGCGTCCAAGTCAACAAAAGTCGATGATCATGGCGCTTGGCGGCGATGCTGCGCCGCGATAGAAGCAAAGCTGATGATTTACTGTATTGCATGTGCAATACAGCTATGCGATAGCGGAGCGAATGAACGCGATGACCCCCGACCTGTTCGAAGACATGCGCAACGCAATGGTTGTCAGCCAGTTGCGCCCCGACGGCGTTACCGATCCGCGCGTCATCGATGCGATGGGTCGCGTGCCGCGTGAAGATTATGTGCCCGCCGATCGCCGCTCGACTGCTTATGCTGATCGCCTGATTCCGCTCGCGGACGGGCGCGGCATTAATCCGCCGATGGTCACGGGCCGGTTGCTGAGCGAAGCGCGAATCGCGGCGGGCGAGCATGTTCTGATCGTCGGTTCGGCAACCGGCTATACGGCCGCTGTTGTTGCGATGCTCACTGATTCGGTGACGACCGCCGATGCGGGCGCGCTCATTAAAGGCATGTATGACGTGATCATGATCGACGGCGCGGTCGAGCATGTCCCCGAAACCTTGATCGACCATCTTGCTCCCGATGGTCGGCTGATCGCCGGTATCGCCGAATCGGGGGTGACGCGTCTGGCGATCGGACGGCGCGGCGGCAGCGGCTTTGGTTTAATGCCGTTTATGGACGCCGAAATGGTCATTCTGTCCGAATTTTCCCGTCCCCCCGCGTTCGTATTTTGAAAGTGCTCCCGATGAAATTCGCTGTTCGGACGCTCCTGCTTGCGACTGCCCTGTCAACGGCGATCCCGGCAGGTGCGGAGACGCTGCGTGAGGCCTTGCAAAAGGCTTATGCAACCAATCCGACGCTGACGGGTGCCCGGGCGCAACAGCGGGCAAATGACGAAAACGCGCCGATTAACCGGTCGCGCGCATTGCCGACCCTCAGCGCAACGGGGCAATTCACCGAATTTGTCAAAAGCTCTTCATCGAGCAGCTTCTCCTCATCGCCAGCGCGTCAGATCACGGCGGGGGTCAACGCATCGGTGCCGATTTACCAGGGTGGTGCGGTCAAAAACGCGATTCGTGCCGCCGATGCCCGTATCGATGCCGGGCGGGCCAATCTGCGTGACACCGAAGCATCGCTGTT
>JAYWFN010000202.1:0-8592 GCA_043778785.1 Sphingomonas sp.
GCCATCCATATAGAGCTCGTTGAGCGCCGCGCGCATCGCTTCGACCGCAGCATGATCCGCCGCTTTCTCGTCGCCACGCCCGATCAGGCTTGAGGCCGCCACGGCTGCGGCTTCGGTGACGCGCACCATTTCCAAAACCAATACGCGGTCGAGAACCTGACTTGCAGCAACCATCGATCTATGTTCCTATCCCATGTCTGGCGGCGCGATAGGCGAGGGTTATGACAAAGTCGATAATCACGATGGCACTTCTCGCAATGGCGGCGACACCAGCATCGGCGCAGGAGCGCGCCGCGATGGGCAATTATCAGGCGATGACACGGGTTGAACCGCGCTGCTCGGCCCCGCGTGCCGGGAATGAGATTGTCGTGTGCGGACGGCGACGGGCAGATCGCTGGCGCGTGCCGTATCTGCTGAAGGATGCGGGCGACCCGAGCATCCAGAATGTGTCCGCCGAACGCAACGGCCTGATCGCAACCACGACCCCGTGTCAGGACAACAGTGTTTTCCTTGTCGGCTGCGGCAAAGGCGTTGGTCTCAGCGCGAGTGTGGGCTTTGCATCAGGCCAAGGCGTCAAACTGCGCCCGCTGGCCGATTAGACAAGGAAAACCGTATCCCTGAGCTTGTCGAAGGGCTGCCCTTTCTTGGCGATGGTCATTAGAAGGACAGGCCTTCGACAAGCTCAGGCATGCGGATTTGAAGAGTTGGACCCTCAGACATCCAATATCGGCATCCGCATCGGTTTGCCGACCAGGCTCGCGCTGCCTTCAAGCCGCTCAAGCGCTGCATCGACCGCACGAGCCGTGCATTCATGCGTCGTCATTGCAACCAGAACACCGCCATCGGGAGCCGCGCCACGCTGGATCAGGCTTTCGATAGAAACGCCGCCATCGCGCATTGCCGCCGTCAGTTCGGCGAGCACGCCGGGCTTGTCCGCCACGGTAAACCGCAAGTAACTCCGTCCCCGACGCTCGCCCGGATCAGCGGCGGTCGCTTCGTCGAGACTGGCTACCGGCATCGCAAACGCCGGGCCATATTCGCCGCGCGCAATGTCAATCAGATCTGCAACCACGGCAGACGCCGTCGGCCCCTCGCCCGCCCCGCGTCCTTCGAACAGCAACCGGCCGACAAAATTCCCCTCGGCAACAACGGCATTCATCGGCCCCTGAACATGCGCAAGCGGGTGGCTCATCGGCACCAGGCAGGCATGGACCCGCTGGAACAGTCCATGCCCATCCGCCTGCGCCATCCCGACCAGCCGCACACAAAAGCCAAGCACCCGCGCCTGCGCAATGTCTCCAGCGAGCACATGGCGGATGCCGCTGACATGCACCGCGCCGAAATCGAGCCGCGTCCCGAAAGCAAGGCTGGCAAGAATACTCAGCTTGTGTGCGGCATCGACCCCGTCGATATCGAACGACGGATCGGCCTCGGCATAACCCAGCGCCTGCGCATCGGCGAGCACCTCGGCAAAGTCGGACCCCTCCGCCTCCATCCGCGTCAGGATATAATTACAGGTGCCATTGAGAATACCATAAACTTCGGTCAACACATTCGCTGCCGCACCTTCGCGCAAGCCTTTGATGACCGGAATGCCACCCGCAACCGCTGCTTCATATTTCAGCGCCGTGCCCTTGGCTTCGGCATCCTCGGCCAGCCCCACGCCATGATGCGCGATCATTGCCTTGTTGGCGGTCACAAACGCCTTGCCCGCTGCAATCGTCCCGCGTGCCAGCGTCAACGCCGGGCCGTCCGCGCCACCGATCAGCTCGACAACAACATCGACATCGGCGCGCGTTGCCAGCGCCTGCGTGTCATCCACCCAGTCGAACCGTGACAAATCCACGCCGCGATCACGATGCCGGTCGCGCGCGTTGACAGCGACGATCTCGATCGGTCGCCCGGCGCGGCGCGTGATCAGGTCACGATTGGTGTCAAGCAGCTTGACGACACCGCCACCGACGGTGCCAAGGCCCGCGAGCGCAATTTTTAGAGGTTGGGTCACAAAGTCTCCGTTCGGGCTGAGCCTGTCGAAGCCCTGTCCTTCTTTGGAATTGCGCTAGAAGAAGGACAGCCCTTCGACAAGCTCAGGGCAAACGGGATTTACAAAAGGCCAATCTCACGCAACCTCTGCTGCAGATAATCGTCAGCCGTGATTGGTTCGGGATAGCGATTGGGCCGTTGCGCCGTCACACATCCCGGCAGTGTCACAATCGGAAAGTCGCTTGCCAGATGCAGGAAGAAGGGCATCGAATAGCGCGGCACCCCGCGCCGCTCGACCGGCGGGTTGACGACACGATGCGTGGTCGACGGCAAAACATGGTTCGTCAGCCGTTGCAGCATGTCGCCGACATTGACGACCAGCGCGCCAGCGGGCGGATCAACCGCGAGCCATTGCCCGTCGCGGTCGAGCAGTTGCAGCCCCGCTTCTTCGGCACCGAGCAGCAGCGTAATCAGATTGATGTCCTCATGCGCACCCGCGCGTATCCCCGAGGCATCGGCAGAAATCGGCGGATAATGGAGCAGCCGCAAAACGCTATTCCCGTCGCGCACCGGCTCGACAAACCAGTCGGGCGCGAGCCCCAGATAGCGGGCAATCGCCGACAGAAGCTGCGCACCAACGCGATCAAATTCGGCATAAAGTTCGGTGAACACGGCCTTGAATTCAGGCGGGTAATCGGGCCAGACATTGGCTGGCATTGACGTTGAATAGGCATGCCCCGGCGGCAAATCGCGCCCGACATGCCAGAATTCCTTCAGGTCATTCTCGGTCGCATCCTTGGCGATCTCGATCCCGAACGGTGTGTATCCGCGCGCGCGGCCCTTGGGCGATTTATAGGGCATCTTCGCATCGGTCGGCTGCGCGAAAAAAGCTTTTGTCGCAGTCCACGCCTGATCGATCAGCGCCGCATCGATCCCGTGATCGGCAACGATGGCAAAGCCAAAGCGCGCGAATGAGCCGCCAAAATCGCGGGCAAAGGCATCGGGATCAGCGGCCTGTGCCGCCAGCGACAAAGGGGGGACAGAAATGGTCATGACTGCCCCCGCTTAGCCGTTATGCCCCCTTGTTGGCGAGGCTCTTCATGACTTCGCCGTGCAACCAGATGTTCATCGTGGCCGAATCGTTGGTGTCGCCAGTGAAGCCCAGTTCCTTTGCCAGCGTCGTGCGGTTGGCGAGGCTCGAATCGAGATTGAGTAGCTTCATCAGGTCGACAATCGACGTCTTGTAATTCGATGGCTGGCCCTTTTCAGTGGCAATCGCGGCAAGGCGCGCATCGATGGCTTCGGGCGTTGCGGGGACGGGCGCAGGTGGCGGCGCAACAGGTGCGAGCACCACAGGCGCAGGAGCTGCCTCGGCGGCTTCTGCAGATTTGCCAAAAATTGCATTTTTAATCGCGCCGAAAATACTCATCGGATAATCCTCTCGTTGTAATCCAGTCCCTGACTAGCGAGCGTTTGTTGCGGTTGCGAGTCCCAAGACGCGCCCCGCCACTGCATCCAGTTTTGCCAGCGCCGCCGGATCACGCGCTTCGGGCGCCGTGATCAGCGCAAAGTCGAGATTGGTATCAATCGGCGACGCGGCTCGCTCGGCAGGCAATGCCTTCGCCAGTTCGCTGATCAACGCCCGCGCCGTCGCGGCATTCTTGCCGAGTTGGGCGACCACTTCGGCAACGTCGACATGCGCTTCGCCCTCGCGCCAGCAGTCATAGTCGGTCACCATCCCGACGAGCGCATAGGGAAGCTCGGCCTCGCGTGCCAATTTTGCTTCGGGCATTGCCGTCATCCCGATGACTTGCGCCCCCCACTGACGATAGAGATGCGATTCGGCGCGCGTCGAGAATTGTGGCCCTTCCATCGCCAGATACGTGGCTCCTTCGGTAACGCTCGCTCCCGTCGCGCGCGCTGCATCAGCAGTCAAAGCCGACAATCGCGGACAGACTGGATCCGCCATCGACACATGCGCAACCATCCCGGTGCCAAAAAAGCTTGGAATGCGCCCCTTGGTCCGGTCTATAAACTGATCCGCGATGACAAAGCTGCCGGGCGGCAGGTCTTCCGCCAGCGAGCCGACTGCCGAAATCGAAACCACGTCCGTGCAGCCCGCCCGCTTTAACGCGTCGATATTCGCGCGCGCATTCAAATCTCCGGGGGCGATCCCGTGCCCCCGACCATGCCGCGGCAGGAATACAAACTTCACGCCCGATATGTGCCCGGTCAGCAATTCATCAGATGGCGCGCCCCACGGCGTATCGACCGCGATCCAATGCGCATCCTCCAACGCATCAATGGCATACAGCCCCGATCCGCCGATCACGCCGATAGTCCAACCCTTGTTCATGGCCGCAACCTATTGCATCAAGCGCGAAAGACACCAAGGGGGAAGGCATGCCGATGAAGATAATCCCGTTCGTTTTGTTCGCGTTCCTCGCAACGTCGGCGCAGGCGGCGTTGCCGGTGACCGGCAAATGGATGACGCAGGAACGAGATTCGATCATCGAGATCGGCACCTGTGGCACCACGGTTTGCGGGCGTGTCCACCGCGTTCTGAAAATGATGCCCAATGGTCAGCCGCCGATCGACGTCAATAATCCCGATCCGGCGCTTCGCACCCGCGCGGTGCAGGGCATCTATATTTTTAACGGGTTTACCGACGGCGGAACGCACTGGAACGGCCAGCTTTACGACCCGAAATCGGGTAGAAGCTATAAATCGAAACTCACCCGCAATCCCGATGGCACATTGAAAGTGCAGGGCTGCGTCGGCCCGTTTTGCAAAACCTTCAAATGGACGGCGGTGAAGTAACCAGGCTGCGCGCGCGGCCATAGCCGAAATAGACGATCAGCCCGATCACGTTCCAGATCAGGAAATATTCCTGAGTCTGCACAGGCAGGCTCGCAAAAAGGTAAAGGCAGCCCAGCACCGCAACGGGGCCGACGACCCAAGCCAGCGGTGTCTTGAACGTCCGCTTGGCGTCCGGATCGCGCCGCCGCAGCACAAGCATCGCCACCGAAACGGCAATAAACGCCGCGAGCGTTCCCGCATTCGCCAGCGCGGCAATCGCATCGATCGGCATCACGCCCGCTATAATCGCAACCAGCGCAGCAGTGATCAGCGTAATCCGAACCGGCGTCCCGCGCTTGGGATCGACCGAGGCGAGGCTGAGCGGCAAAAATCCGTCACGCGCCATCACAAGGAAAATGCGGCTCTGCCCGTAAAGAAACGCGAGCAGCACAGTCGGTAATGCAATAACTGCCGCCGCCGCCACCAGCGTTGCCACTGCCGGACTGCCGATCTCGCGCAGGATCAGCGCCAGCGGCTCGGGGCTTTTGGCAAAGCCGGTATAGGGCAGCGCGCCGACCGCCGCCGCCGCGACGACAATATAAATGATCGTGCATGCGACCATCGACCCAACAATGCCGATAGCCAGATCGCGCTCGGGATTCTTCGCTTCCTCTGCTGCGGTCGAAATCGCGTCGAACCCGTAGAAGGCAAAGAAGATGATCGCCGCTGCTGCCATGACGCCGCGTTCGACGCCGTCACCGCCCATCGTTTTGGTGAAACCGTACGGCATGAACGGATGCAGATTGTCGGTCGAAAAATGCGGCAGAGCGACAGCAACAAACACGATCAATGTGGCGATTTTTACCAACACCAGTGTCGCATTTAGCGTCGCACTCTCGCGTGTGCCGAGCATGAGCAACCCTGCAACGACCGCGATAATCGCGACCGCGGGCAGATTGACCACTCCACCCAGCGCTGGCCCCACCGTCAACGCCAACGGCAAATGCACGCCGATCCCGATCAGAAACCCGTTGGCATAGCCCGACCAGCCGACCGCCACCGCGCTGACCACCAGCGAATATTCAAGGATCAGCGACCAGCCGACGACCCACGCCACAATCTCGCCCAGCACGGCATAGCTATAGGTATAAGCACTTCCCGACGCGGGCATCATCGTCGACATTTCCGCGTAGGCAAGCGCCGCACAAGCGCAGATCAGCCCCGCAATCCCGAATGATAACAACACCGCTGGCCCTGCACGGTCCGCACCAACCCCGATCAGCGTGAGTATCCCCGTGCCGACAATCGCGCCGACACCAAGCGCCAGCAAATGCGGCCACGACAACGTTCGCGTCAGCTGCTGGTGCGTCGGCAGTTCATGCGATGGCACGATGATCTTGCGGCGGAAAAGTGACATGCGCTCCCCTTAATCTTTGTTGGTCTCGCGCCAATCGAGCTTCGCCGTCCCGTTGGCAGGCACCGTCACCGTCCACACCAATTTGCCCGGTCGCGCAAGCATTTTGCCGGTAAACTTGCTGAAGGCCGTGCTTTCATCCGCCACAGGAAACTCGGCCTCGAAGCGGATTGGCATCGGGTTGGCATTGCTGACCGTCAGCCGCTTCGATTGCCAATTCTTTCCTTCGGTTTCGCCCTCTTCGGACTCAACGGTCAGATTGCTGGCCGATCCGAACACCAAATCGACTTCCTCGTCATTCGCTTTGTCGGCAATCGACGCCTCGCCCACCAGAAAACGCTGGTCGCCGCCATGCTGGAAAAGCGCAACCTTGCCCGCAGGGAGTGGTTCGCCGAGCCCATTGGCTTTGTTGTTTTTGAAGCGAAACAGCATCTGAACTGTTGCGAGGTCGTTTGCATATTGCACCCGGTAAATTATCGCCCCCTTCACACGCGGCTTGACCAGAAACGCGACCTGCTTCTGCGCCCGCGCGGCGACCGTGACGGGCACGGGAATACGGTAGAGTTTCAAGTCGCCAAGGTTCTCGTTCACGGCTGTCACTGCCATTGGTGCGCTCTGCGACAACGCCTCGCGCCGCATCGCTGTCACGACGATGTCACCATCAGCAAGCCCCACTTCCATTGGGGCTGGTGCCATCACTGGCGGGGGAGCCAGCATCATTTCGCGCGATGGCCAGCAGTTATAACGGCGATCTAACGGCTGCTCCTCATCGGGCGCGTTATCATTGTCACCGCCCTCGCGATTGACCTTCCCCGCGATTGCCGCCGCCTGTGCATCGACAAAACTTGTATCGTCACTGCTCGCCATGGTCAGCCAGGCAAACAGGTTGAGTTCGCTTGCATCGGCCGAAAACTCCCCGACGTAATTCGCCTGCCAGTCAAACCGCTGCGACAAATAAACCAGCGTAATCGTCCGGCGCCCGCCCGGCTGGTCCTTGGTCGTCATTGACAAGGTGGGCATAGCCGACAGTCCCGTCGGCGCGTTCGGAAAGATCAGATCATTCGAAAGTCCGCTGCAATAAATCGGCTCAAACCCGCGCGTCGTCTGCACGACAACACCCGCCGTCCCCGAGCGGATCGTCGCAGTTTCCTCGGTAAACGTGCCGGTCGCTGGATCATTGCGGCGCAGGATCACGCGCTGCCCGGTAAACGCGTCGAGCAAGCTCCGCTCGGAAAGCAGCGTCGCATCGCGGTTCTTTTCGCGGATGGCCGCGCCAAAGATCAGCGCCGATTGCGGCACGATCCCGCTCGCCACCCCTTCGAACCGGATCGTGACCACACCGGGCGGCAGATCGACCGTGCGCGTCTCCGAAATCAGCGCAAACCCGCGTAAGTTCTCGAGATCGAGTGCACCATCGACGCTCCGATTGGGATCGCGATAAATCGTCACCCCGACTTTGCCAGGCGCGCTGGAGGTAACGACGGTCTGCGCCATCGCTGGAGCAGCGAACAACATCAACAGGAAAAGCGCAAGGCGCATCACCAAGGCGTAACGTAGGTAACCGTCAGTTCGGTTTTGCCGTTCGCCGCAACCGGGACTTCCCAGACCCGCTCGTCGGCGCTGACCTGTTCGCCCTTGATGCTTTCCTCGGGGATGCGCAGATCGCGCCACCACCACCAGCTGTTCAGCCCGCCCTGCACGACATCAACCTTGACCGGCACCGGCTTCGCATTCGTCACGATATAGCGCATCTGCGTCAGATAAAATGTCTTGGGCGTTGACACCGTCACGGTCTCGACACTTTCCACAGCACCATTCTTGCGCACGATCCGGTATTGCGCATAACGTTCCCACTGATCGACCGTGATTGTCTCGCGCTTGACCATCACCGGCTGGACTTTCACGTCGAACGCATCACCCGTTTTCAGCGCGAGGGCCGAGCCGCCCGGGGTATGCGGAATGCCGCTTTCGCCGATAAACTGCGATTGCCCGCGCGCATCGCGCATATAGACGCGCACCGTTCCGGCGGGCAGTGCATCGCCGATCCCGCCCGCCTTTGCATTGGAGAATTTCAGCACCGACGCCGCGCTCTGCGCTTCGTCCGACGCGCCCAGCCAGCCATTGCGGAACTCATATCCCTTGCGCGCGGGCACGCCTGCGGCATCGAGAAAGCTCACTTGCTTGGTCTGCGCATTGGCGATCGTCGTCCGCCCGTCGATCGGATAGACATAGAAATCCCCGACCCGCTCGCGTGACCCGGTTTCGGTCCCCGCCATATTGCCGCGCGGGTTCTGCATCCCGCGCTGATAATAGCGTGGCCCCTGCTGGAGCGTGCCGACCTCGCCCGCAACGAGCAAGGTGCGTGCATTGGTAAACGTCGTGCCGGTCGAATTGTT
>JAYWFN010000203.1:0-8577 GCA_043778785.1 Sphingomonas sp.
GGCTCAGGACTGCGGTAACAATCAATCCTTCTTCGGACGCCATGCTGCCATCGTATCGCGCCCGAATTGTGCAATCATATCGCCGACTTCGCGCACATGCGTCATGGATCGCGCGCCCTGTTCCTTGACGAAATCGGCCTGGATCTTGGCAAGCTCCTGAACCGATTTCACGCTGGCGGCGGACCGCATTGCGGCGAATGCTGCGCGCGTATTTTCCTCGGCGTGATCGATAACTTTGCTGTTCAGCGCCGCCGCATTCGACGCCGCTTTTTCGGTTGCCTCTTTAATCGACTTGCCCGCCTTTTTGACAGTGTCAGCTGCTTTCTCGGTCATTTTTTCGGTCTTCGCCATCATGCTTTCTCCTTGATCTTTTTGGGTTTTGTTATCTTTGGCGCAACAGGTTTAGCGGGCGCTTGCGCCGCTGCCAGCAATTCTTCAAACGACGCCTGCAACGCCGCCGCATAAGCCGATGGATCAGGCATCATATCACGATCGCACGTAAAGCTGATCGCGATTTCATCGACGTAGGAATAGATCGTATTGATCATCCCAATCGAATCAAAAATCGGTCCCAGTCCGAACATCTTGACCATTTTCGCGCCACTGAAATAAAGCGGCACCCGGCTGCCCGGCACATTGGTCGCGACGACATTGAACACCGGCGCCATCGCATTGGCAACACCCAACCGCGTGTATAGCCGCGCGCCCAGCCCCGCCAAACCGCTGGGGATCAACTGCGAATAATCGGTCAACGTCCGCGCACCGACGGCATTGGTCAGTCCTTTTGAATTGATTGCATCAAGATGGATATGCGCCAGCCGCTCGAGCGGATCATCGATATGTGTGCCCAGACTGACCACCATCGCCGAAACAAGATTGCCCAGCGCCGCCTTTTCGCCCTCTTGCCGCACCGAGATCGGCGCCATCGCCGTCAGGCTGAGATCGGGCAGTTCCTCCTTGTCCAGAAGATATTTCCTCAACCCGCCACCGATAATTGCAAGGATTGCATCATTCACTGTCGCGCCCGGCACTGCGCCCTTGATCGCGCGCACGCCCGCCAGCGGGAATGCGGCAGCATCGAATACCCGGTGCGATGATACCTTGGCGTTAAAGCGCGTCTTTGGCGGAACGCGAGCACCCGCAATTGACAGGTCACCTTTGGTCAGTTCGGCGGCCAACCGCGCAATCCCCGGCACCGAGCGCACCACGGTCTCAAGATATTTCTGCGGCTGGCGCAACGCATTGAAATAGCCGCTGATGATCAGCTCGCCGACGCCGGGCTTTGCCTCTGGCTGCCAGTCTTCCTCCGGATAACGGTTCGACTTGTCGGCTGACAGGTCATGCACTGCCGCCGACATCTCGACGCCTGACATGCCATCGATCGCTGCATGATGGACTTTCGAGACCAGCGCAAAGCACCCTTTTGGAATACCTTCAATATTGTCGAGCCCTTCGACAATGATGAATTCCCAAAGTGGTTTGGTCAGGTCCATCGGTCGCGAATGCAGCCGGGCAACTTGGATACACAGCTGTCGCCAGTCGCCCGGCGCGGGCAGCGCAATGTGGCGGATATGATATTCGATGTCGAAATCGGGATCCTCGATCCAGTAAGGATGATCGAGATCGAACGGGACGCGCACGAGCCGCTGGCGAAACGGGCGCGCCCCGCCCAAACGGCTTTCGACGAATTTCAAGATGTCCTTGAAGCGGACGAAGCCGCCCGGTGCTGTCGATGGATCATAAATGCCGACCGAACCGATGTGCATCGGCGTCGATGGCGTTTCCATGTAAACAAAACTCGCGTCCTGCCCGCTTAGTTGTTGCATCCGTCTCTCCCAGCACGCTTTATGGCGTATCATTCGTTAAAACATGCTGGACCGGAATGGCGCGCACGGCAAGAGTGCGGTGAAAGGCGGGCCGTATTGTGGTTGCGCGGCACGCTCTGTCGCATAATTGTTTCGTCTTTATGGCAATTTCGGGTAACAATAATGACATGGTCGCACATATGCGTCGCCGAGTCTGACATAATGGCATCAATACAACCGGTTCAGCGTATTCAGCAAAATGTTCTAGCGGCGGGTGAGCGTCGTCTTTTGACCTGGCTTGCTGCGCGCATGCCACCGTCGATCACGCCCGACCGCCTGACGAGCATCGGCTTCACGGGTGCAGCTCTCGTCGCGACCGGATATGCGCTCAGCTTTTTCCATGTCGGCTGGCTCTGGATGTCGATTGTTGCTTATTTCATCAACTGGTTCGGCGATTCACTCGACGGCAGCCTCGCGCGGTTTCGCAAGATCGAGCGACCCAAATTCGGCTACTTCATTGACCACAGCACCGATGCGCTCGGCAACATGCTGATCATGATCGGGCTGGGCCTCAGCCCCTATCTGCGGATGGACGTCGCGCTGTTTGGCCTCGGAGCCTATCTGCTGCTGTCGATCCACACATTTGTTGCGGCGCGTGTCGTTGACGAATTTCGGCTGTCCTATGTCGCCGCAGGGCCGACCGAGTTGCGCCTTGTGCTGATCGCGATGACACTGTGCATGTTCGCAATGGGACCGGGCTTGGCGCTTTCGACGGATTTCTCGCCGTTCGATATGTTCATCGGCGGTTTGGGTGCGATCCTGATCATATTGTTCATTGTGCAAACAGCGCGGACCGCACGCCAGCTGCTCCGCATCGGCGAGTAACTACTTCCCGAAGCCAAACACATCCTGGTGATAAACGCCGTCCTCGATCAATCCTTCGAGCCAGGTCGATCCTGCGAGATGATCCCCACCGGTCTTATCGACATGGATCTTGATCAGCGTGTCGCGCACCGCTGGTGCCATATAGCGTCCGTCACCACACAGGAAAATCTGCCCGCCGTTTGCGACAACGTCCCAAACCGCATCCCGCGCGGCCCAGACGGCATCCTGCACATAACGATACGGATGCCCGGCAAGTTGTGAATAAGCCATGTGAAGGTCGATCACGCGAGCCTCAGCCCATTGCGACATCTCGGCACGACACAGCCAGTCATGATCGGGGTGCCGCGCGCCAAAGAAGACATGGCACGGTGCGGTTGCGTCCAAAGCTGCCCGCTCCTGAATAAAACCGCGCAACGGCGCAAAGCCCGTCCCCGGGCCGATCAGCACCAGCGGAACCGCGCCATCCTGCGGCGGTGCAAAAGGCGGATTGGGGCGACGGACATAGCCGAACACATGCTCGCCAGACTGGAGATCACGCATATGCGTTGACGCAAATCCCTGATGGGTGCCAATGCCCGACCACGCCGGCGCATGGACAGTGCCCACGATAAGGTCGACAGCGTCGGGACTGACAAGCGGCGACGACGCAATCGAATAAAAGCGCGGGGCAATCGCCGACGACAGTTCGACAAAGCTGTCGAGGCTGATTTCGGCCGCGGGATATTTGATCAGCAGACCGAGCAGCGTCATCCTCTTGTCGGCAATCTCGCTTTGCCACAGCGCATCATTGCTGAGCTTCGCCAGTTCTACCTTCGTGTTCGGACACCGCGTTTGTTGCAGCACAACGTCAACCGCGCGACGCGGCATCGGATCCTGGATTTCGACGAAATCAGTCAGCAACTGACGCACTGTGACAGTCCGTCCGATCGGCAAATGACGGAACCGTCCGCTCGCCCCCGACGGCACCACTTGCATCGCCCCCGCGATGCCCAGTCGCTCGATTGCGAGATCGACATGCTCCTTTCGGTTGCGCGCATAAATGGCGATATGATCGCCCGCAGCATAGACCTGCCCCTCGGGCAGTTTGATCGTGATAAAGCGCGTCGAACCGCGCGGTGCCTCTTGGGTAAAATCCCAAAGGCCGTCGCCGGGATGTACCATCTCGTCATTGCGCGTGATCTCCATCTCGACCGCTTGGTCGGGCAACACGGCCGCCCGCGCATCGCGGCCATCGACGACTTGCAGCGAAAGGCCGTTTGCTTTGAGCGTATCGCCTTTCGCGCCAAGTGCCGTCCACAAATCCTTTAGAAATGCAGCAACGCCGCCATCAAAATCACCATCGCCGTTGGCCTCGCCGCGCGGGCACAGCCGCTGGGCACCTGTCGCCTCGAATGCGGCATCGATTTTTTTTGGAAAGGCCTGATAATTTGGCCACTGGCTATTGCCGATGCCAAGCACAGCAAAGCGCGTATCGGGCCATTTTGCCCCCGCGAACTGCCCGGCATCAATCGCGGCCTCGGCGGCAAGCGCGCTATCGGGCGCGCGCCCGTTATAGGTCGCTGTCACCGCAACAATCACCCGATCCTCGGGCAGCGTGTTCAGCGCTTCATCCATCGAAACCGCGCGCGCTTCAAAGCCGTCAGCACTCGCTCGTTCGACAATTTCCTCGGCAATATCGCGTGCTGTTCCCAGACTTGTCCCATAGATAACCGACAACCGCTGTCCGGCACCCGCCGCGCTGCCAATATCAGCAACAGCATTGGAAATATTCATCGGCTCGGCAATGGTGAGGCGTTCATGGGGGGCGCGCAACCGCAGCCGGACTTTGAAATCATCGGGCTTGATCGACAGCGTTTCCTTGAGCGTCAGGCGATAGCCGTGCCGGTCGGACACTGCGAATTTCTGCAGGATCATCGCAATTGCCAGCTTGGCCTCGACCAGCGCAAACTGTCGCCCGATGCACGCACGCGCACCATTGCCAAACGGCTTGTAGGCATGGGGATGGTGCGTTGCTTCGGCGTCGGGCAGCCAACGGTCGATGTCGAACTCCAGCGGGTCATTCCATGCGTCGGGATGGCGTTGCAATCCCGGCGCATAGATGTTGACCGGTCTGTCCTTACGCATCCGCCACTTGCCGCCGATGATCTCGTCTTCAAAGGGTCCCACGGAGAAGGCAGGCGCCGTCGGCCATAGTCGCTGTGTTTCCTTGACGATCCGCTCGATAACTTTGAAATGCGCCAGATGCTCATAGGCTGGGCGCGTATCGCCCGGCAGGACATGATCGACCTCGGCATAGGCCTGCGCGAGAACGGCCGGTGCTTTCAGCATTTCCATGAACGCAAAGGTCAGCAGCCCCGATGTCGTTTCATGCCCTGCGATAAGGAACGTCAAAACCTGATAGCGAATATTGATGTCGTCGAGTGTCTCGCCGGTTTCGGGGTCGGCCGCGGTCAGCATCAGGTTCAGCAAGTCACGCGCATCGGACGGATTCGCCCGGCGATCCGCGATGATGCCGTCGACAAGCGTGTTCATTGCCGCGATGTCAGCGTTGAATTGCGCCGTCGATTTCTTGGCAAATTTCTGCTGGATCGGCAGGCGTGTGATCACATTCAATGACTCGCCAAGCGCACTCGCAAGACTTTCGAGAAACGGATCGATTTCGTCGTGCGCGAAACTGTCAAAGCGGTGGCCAAATCCGGCAATCGCAATACTGTCGAGCGTCAACCGCGTCATATCGTCGGCAATGACAACATCCTGCCCGGCAAGCCCGGTCCATTTCGCGATCAGCTGGTCACAGACTTCGAGAATATTGTCGTAATAGCCACGCATCGCGCGCTGGCTGAACGCCGGCAAAAGGATGCGGTGCGCTTTGCCCCAGTTCGCTTCCTCGCTGAACGCGGTGAACAGGCCATCACCGGCAAATTTGCGGACAACGCGCAGACCCGGCCCCGGAATTTTGCGAAAGCGCGTCTCGTCGCACAACTCGGCGACAAGATCGGGATGCGTTACAAAAATGCCGACACGACTGCCGAACTTCAATTTGAAGATGCCTGGATCTTCAAAGTCACGTGAAACATCCAGCAGATGACCGATCAGGCCTGCCTTCGGAATTTGATGCAGATTGCCCAGCAGCGGCACCGTTTTCGGCGCGGGGATCGTTCGTGTCTCGGTCATGCACCCTCACTTATCAACCAAGAGTGTGCGCCGAAGTTCGGGCTCGCTTCAAGCGGAAACATGCACAAAAAAAGGGCCGGTCTTTCGACCGGCCCCCTAATTCTAAACCCGAAGGTTTGATTACATGCCCGAACCCGGACCGTATTGGATTTCCACCCGACGGTTCTGGAGTTCGCGGACGCCGTCTGCGGTTTCGACGCGTGGTGCGCCTTCGCCGAAGGCTTTCGTCGTGATGACGCCGCCAGGAATGCCCTTGCTGGTGAGGTAGCTCTGCACCGCGTCATTACGACGCTGCGAGAGACCAAGGTTGTACTTGGGCGTGCCCGACTTGTCGGCGTGACCGGCAAGCATGACCTGAGCCTGACCGCAATCACCATAAGCGGTGACGGCATTGTCGAGGATCGACCCTGCTTCAGGCGTGATGTCCGACTTATCCCATTCGAAGAACACGATATACGGTCCGGGCGAGCAAACTGCAGCTGCTGGTGGCGGCGGCGGTGGTGCTGGCTCTGGAGCCGGTGCTGGCGGCGGAGGAGGAGCCATCGGCTCAGCCTTTTCACCAAAGTTGTAGATGAAGCTGCCGAGGATGCTGTGCGAACGGAAACGACCGCGGTTTGCACGACCCAGTGCATCAATCGTGTCAACGCCATCAACGTTGAAGAAACGATACTTCAGGCCAACGTCGATATTGTCGGTCAACGGTGCACGGATACCGGCAATTGCCTGATAGGCAAATCCAGTGTCCGAATCGTCGAGGAAATTACCGGCAGGATTGATGGCATAATTGCTATGCTTGACACGGGCCACACCGGCACCGCCGCCAACAAAGCCGCTGAGTGCGTCATCGTCGCCGAAATCAAGCAGACCGTTGAGCATGAAGCTAAGCGCCGACGTGCGACCGGCAGCACCGGGGAATGTTCCCGCCGCTGCATTTGGCAACGTGCCGCCACGACGTGTGGTCGTCGAGCTTGAATAGCCCTCGACTTGCGCCTGCTTGTAGCCGACTTCAGCTTCCATGCGGAAGCCACCAAAGTCATAACCGATGATGCCATCAACATCGTAGCCGAACTTATGATCGACCGACCCAGCAGCCGGCAGAGCGCCGATGTCGAGCTTGATGTCTTCGACGATCATGGCACCGCCTTCGACACCGATATACCATGCATCATTCCGCGCGAGTGCGGGTGCTGCGATGGCGGTGGAGGCGAGCGCAACTGCGATTGCCATTTTCCGCATAATAATCCCCTTTCAATTTTGTCACTAGGACAGCGATAATCCACTACTCAAAGCATTGTTTCCGCGCAAGCATCAATTGAGCAAAACTGTTGCCTAAATGTCGCAGTCTGGAAACGCTACTGTTGTGAAGTCGATACGGTAACTGACTAAATCGCGAAAGGTTGCATGTTCGTCAAGTCGCTGAAAACAATCCATGTGTTTCGAGACCGGCAAGAATCGCAGCAATGGCGGCGCGTGCCTGTGTATCGACCGTCGTACCGCCGCTCGGCCCAACGACACGGGGCTGACGGCTGCCGATCACTTGCTGGTCACCCACAGAAAGCGTCGCGGCCGTCAAAGCACCGACCGTCCATGCCGATGCTGTCCGGCGTGCCATGACGCCGTCCGCGACGCTCCACGCCGTCATGCCCTGAAATGGGGCGACAAACCGCCAGCCGCCGGATGTCCAAGCGGCAATCGCACCTGCCTGTCCGGCCCACGCGCCGCTCGGCGCGGTACCGACGATCCAGCATTGCCCCGGTAAGGGTGAGGTCGGAACCGTCGCCGGGGCGACGGACTGCACCACCGCTTGGACTGCAATATCGGCCAGCGCCAACGCTTCATTATGAGTGACTTCCTTCTGCGCCTGCGCTGCAGCCATTAGCGGAAGCTTCAACCGTTCGGATTGCAAGGCCATGATAATCTCCTCAAGTTGTTGGAACCGTGATCGACGCAGCCTTCGACACGCTGAACGCGCCGATCTGCACGACCGAGATCGCTGCCAGCGCGGCGCCCGCTGCAACGTCTGTCGCACGTTCCGCCGCTGCATAAGTCCATGTCGGATCAGTAATTTCCACGATCAGATCAGGCCGCCCGGTGACAACCTTGGTCACGCGATATCGCTCGCTTTCCTCACCAACCGGAACCTCGACGAGATCACGCCAGCGCCAGTCATCACGCGAGCGCCTTGTCCATCCGATCAGCAAGTCGCTCCCCGAAGGCGTCGCGGTCATAGAGACCGGCGACAGGGGCCGGACACTGGCGCCAGTCTCGGCGGGCCCGTCTGCAACCGCACCCGTGACATCGCCAACGCCGACTGCCATGACCCGGACGCTGGCCACAGCTGCCGAGATGCTCAATCGAGCCAATGATGGTGACTCTACCAACAGAAATGGCGTATCAATGGGGTGCGTCGCAACTGCCCACTCGGTCCCCCGCCGCCCGCGCCACAACTCGGACAAGCGCCAGCGTCCCGACCCCAGCAGGCTCGCCCGGCCGAATTGCACGGCTTCATTGCCGATCATTGCAAGATTTCCGCCGGCCAGCAGCGCATCATTATCGGCATCGCTTAAGATCAGCGCCGGATGCACCATCTGGACCTCGACGACGTTCACACGGTCAATCAGGTCAGCACTGCCCATAGCCAGCACCGTCGCTGTCCGTCCCATCACCGCAGGCAGCGCCGTCATCCCGGCGTCGCTATATATCGTTCCAGCAT
>JAYWFN010000204.1:0-3622 GCA_043778785.1 Sphingomonas sp.
CGAGGAATGCCGAAAGGATCATCGCGATCAGTGCCGAAAGCACGCCGCGCCGGATGGTGTTGCCGAACATGTTAAAATTGCCCCTTTGCGGTGAACATCGTGCGGATGTCGCCGGATTTGCTGGTTGGACCGTCGAGCAGCGGGACGGCGACGACCAGTTCGCCGTTGAACGCCTTGAACAGGCTGATCCGCGCGCCGATGCCCGCCCCCAACAAATCGAAATTCCCCTTCTGGTCGGGGGCCACGTTTAGGACATGGATCTTGGCCGCGTCCCCAAACGCATAGAAACGCAGCTCGTCGACGAACGACGGCAGCAGCGGCGCGACCGACGGCGAGCGCAGCTCGATCGATCCGACCACCCCGGTGTCGCCGACCGCCTCGGACTGGAGATAGCCGCGCACGCTGGTCATGCCGCCGGCCGAGAATTGCTCGTTGGTGACGAGATGCGAGTCGGCGATCTGGCCGGACACCCGCAGCTCCGCGACAATGTCCCGCTTGAACGCGTGGCTATACGACGCGTCGAGATTGATATGGGCAAAATTCTCTTTGGAATCGAGATCCTTGTTCTTGAACTGATCGACTTCGTCGCACGTCCCCGGCGCCGAAATCGGCGCGACATCGAAACAGCGGATCTTCTTGAACACACGCAGGCCAAGCGTGGTGCTCAGCGCGACATCGACATTGTCCTTGTCGCCCGGCGCCGAGAAATTATACCCCAGCGCAAGCGGCAGATATTCGATCGGTGCCTGCCCCGCCGCGACGCCGCCGACGAAGATGTTCTGCTTGAAATTCTTATAGTCGATGCCAGCGCTGAAGCTTTGGTAAGTCTTGGTCGTCGGCAGCGCATACAGCGCGCGGAACCCGATCTGATAGCCGTTGCCGAGCACGTTGCTGCCACCCAGCGCGGCGATATTGCTGTTCGACTTGTATCCATACAGCACGAGCGTCCACGGCGACCCCAGGATGGGCGCTGTATAGGATGCCGAATAAACCTCGGTCTCCCTGCGGTTCTGGGGCGCGATGATGTAAGTCGCGCTAAGTGTGTGCCCGAGCCGAAAGGCATCGGTATAGCGCACGCTGGCGATGGCACGGAGCGCGGTCGTCGACGGGCTGTGATCATTGTTGAGCTCGATGCTGCCGTGGAACGGCAGGCTGTCCTTGACCTTCAGCTCGACATCGATCGTCCCCGGGACCTTGCCCGGGACGAACGACGGTGAGATTTCCCGGTCGGGGAAGCGGTTTGCGCTCGTTAGCTCTGTCTGCAGCATCTTGAGGTCGAGTGGTTTGCCGCTCTCGATCGAGCGCATCTGGTTCCGCACTAGTTCCGAGCTATGGTGCTTCACGCCGGTGACCACGACGTTCCCGACGGCGACTTCGGTCACCGCAAGTTGGACGATGCCTTGCGTGAAGCTCTTCTCAGGCTGGGCGGGGATATCGACCTGGACCGACTCGAAGCCCTGCTTGGCGTATGCCGCTTGGAGCGCCTTGCGCGCTGCCTCGACATCGTCCGACGTCCGCTCTGGCCCAAGAAACGGGGTGATAATTTCCTCGATCTCTCCGGGCGGGAGAAGCTTCGCACCCGCCACGTCGATCGCGTTGATCATGAATTTCGCCGGTGGCGCGACGGTCTGCGACCGCGGCGCGTCTTGCGCGGCGAGGCTCTGTGTTGCGAATGCCGCGAGTAGGGCAACCCCATTAATTCGCGCGCGACAGCGCGCTTCGCTGCTCGGCAACCGCCTGTAAAACATGGAAAGACGAAACCCCCGAACCCGGCAAGACCTGCTGTCAGGCCCACATCGGCATGAGCCTTGGCGCCGCATTGTGTAAGTTTCGCGACGATGACGGGAATGCGAACAAGTTCTCTTTCTCCCGAGCGGCGCTTTTCGCAAAATTGTTATTAGGCCGTCACAAAATCCTCATTGCTGTGTCTTTGTCCGTCGCTAGCAAGTCGCCTTCGTGGCATCGGGGGGATTCGATGGGGGGGAGAGCTGTTCTGGGCAGCGATGCGTTGGTCGCCGTTGATCCAGCAGAAAATGTTGAAATCGTGCGTCGCTCTCCGTCGAGGATGTCGCGCCCGCCGATCGTTGACTCGGACGCGATGTTAATTCGATACGCAGACATCGAGATGGACGTTGGCGCGATAAAGGCGAGGCGAGCTGGGCGCCTCATCAAGTTGAACGCGACCGAATTTCGCTTGCTCAAGCTCCTCCTGCAACAGCCTGAGAGAGCGTTTACGCGCGAGCAGCTCAAGGCGGCGGTGTGGGGCCCGGGGGTCAAGCTCGACCTGCGGACGATCAATACGTATCTCGGCCGCTTGCGCCGGTCCCTCAACGCGAATGGCGATGCGAACGTCATTCGTACGATCACCGGCTATGGCTATTCGATCGACGCGACTTGCTCTGAAGTTCGATAGGTTGAATTATTCGCGACGTCCGATCTCATTCGCGGAAGGCGTTCTCCTTCAACCTCGTGAACGGCGTGAGCAGATAAGACAGCACTGATCGCTTGTCGCCCAACAGGTTCACGTCGGCGGTCATGCCGGGTCCGATTGGCAGCCTGTTCCCGCCAGCATCCCGCAGCGTGTCTGCATAGGTGCGCACCCGCATCATATAGTGGCTGTCACCGCTACGTTCGTCGATAGTCGCATCGGGCGAAATGGTGACGACTTCACCCATCATCGAACCATAGATCGACGGGTCATACGCCGAAACGTTGATTCGCGCCTTTTGTCCGACGCGGACCGAAGCAATGTCCTTAGGCGATACGAGCGCCTCGACGGTCAGCGTGTCGGCCGACGGCACGATTTCGACGATCGACTGATTGGGCGCGACACTGCTGCCGACCGTACTGACCAGTACTCGATTGATCTTGCCATTGACCGGCGAGGTCACGGCCGACCGGCGAACGCGATCCGCGAGCGCTGGGGTACTCCGCATGCGGGCAGCGAGTTCGGCTTGGGCGGTCGAAAGCTCGGCGGCGGTCTGCGACAGCCAGGCTTGGCGCGTGGTGGTAACCGCCGCTGACGCTTCGGCGGACGAGGCGCGGAAGCGGGCAATGCCGCTTTGCGCTTGGTTCGCGTCGTTCGTCGCGACGGCAAGCTGGCTCTCCAGTTGGACGAGGGATACGCGCGGCTCGATGCCGCGCTCGACGAGTGGCCGCAAGAGTTCAAGCTGCTGCCGCGCCGACTCCCGAGCCGCGACACGGGACTGGTAGGCCGCTTTGGCCTCGCCAACGGCCTGCCGGGCGGCCGCGGCGCGAGCCCGGGAAGCGGCGGTCTGACTCGTCAAATCCGCCATGCGCGCGCGATAGAGCGCCCGCTCGATCTCAATTTGCTGCGCTTCGCTCGCATCTCGCGGTGGCGAGAAATGCGGTTCCCGACCGAGGATCTCGGCCGCGAGCCGAGCGGTCTTGGCTTGTAACGACGCAACCGTGCTGACGTTGGTTCCAAGTTCAGCCTCGGACTGAAGCGGCGCGAGCCGGACCAGCGGCTGGCCGCTTCGCACCGCGTCGCCGGCTTTGATGAGGATGGCATCGACAATGCCCCCTTCGAGCACCGAGATGACCTGCAACCGCGCGCTGGGGACGACCCGACCCGCCGCGTGGACGGTGCGGTCGATCTTGA
>JAYWFN010000205.1:0-8556 GCA_043778785.1 Sphingomonas sp.
GCTCACACTACTTACCGCCATACCTTTTGTTTCGTGGTTAACACCATATGATGATAAAAGCTCAAGCTTGAATCGCCAACTTTTATGGCTAGGTCCAGCCTGTATTGCTCTGGCATTGCTCGCAATCACCAACCAAATTACTGTTGCAGGGGAAGTTGTCCTTACGCTGCCATTGAGCCCGTCGCTTATCGCACTGCTCGATCCTCTTCGAGCATCAGGGCAACTTTTTTGGCTTGTGACATATGTTTTATTGCTGCTTGCGATTACCACAGCCTATCGTTTGCCGCCGCCGCGTGCAATCCAACTTCTAGGTGCTGTTCTCGGTCTTCAGGTTATTGATATGTCCGGCACGATGATTGCCACGCAGGAAACAACGAAAGAGGCAGCTTTAGAAAATCAATGGAAATACACGGCGGATCCGAGATGGCCCAGCGTTATTGCTTCGGCAAACGATGTTACATTTGCGCCTACCAATCCATTTGTTGCCCTTGATTTGTTTCAGGAAGTCGCATGGCGTTCGATCAGTGCAGGAAAGCCCGTACGGCTCGTGTATGCAGCTCGCAACTCCCGGGTAACCGATGCTAGGCTTGCCGCAGAACAGGCTGACTTTGACGCAGGAGAGCTTGACTCGAGACGCCTGTATATCCTGTTTCCAGGCACAAAAGTGCCTGGAAATGCTGAGTCGCGATTGTTGATTCTTGACGGTGTGCGAATGCTTATTCCAATTAAAGTTTCCGCCCAATCAGCTCCTTCATGATCTCGTTCGTCCCGCCGAAAATCCGTGTCACGCGCGCACCGCGCCACATTTTGGCGATCGGATACTCGTTCATATAGCCCGCACCACCGTGGAGTTGCAGGCATTTGTCCATCACTTCCCACTGGAATTCGGTGTGCCACAGTTTTGCCGCCGCGCCTTCTTCGGCGGTCAGTTCCTTTTTCAAATGCCGCGCAATTGCCCAGTCGAGATGCGCCCAGCCGACTTGCAGTTTCGACTTGAGATCCGCCAGCGTGAAGCGCGTGTTCTGGAAATCGATCACTGGTTTGCCGAACGCCTTGCGCTCGCGGACGAACGCAACGGTTTCATCATAGGCTTTTTGCGCCGACGCCTGCGCGCTGATCGCGATTGAGAGGCGCTCTTGCGGCAATTCGCTCATCAGATAGATGAACCCCTTGCCTTCTTCGCCCAGACAATTGGTCATCGGCACGCGGACGTCTTCGAAGAAGAGTTCGCTCGTGTCAGCGGCATCCATCCCGATCTTGTCGAGATTGCGCCCGCGCTTGAACCCCTCGCGGTCGGCCTCGACGAGGATGATCGATACGCCTTTCCATGCGGGCTCGACCTCGGTGTCGGTTTTGCAGCAGACGAGGATCAAATCAGCATTCTGGCCATTGGTGATGTAGGTCTTGCTGCCGTTGATGACATAATGATTGCCATCTTTTTTCGCTGTCGTGCGGATGCCCTGAAGGTCCGATCCGACGCCGGGTTCGGTCATCGCAATCGCGGTGATTGTCTCCCCCGACACGAGGCGCGGCAGCCAATGCTTCTTCTGCTCTTCCGAGCCATAGCTGACGATATAATTGACGACGATGTCGGATTGCAGAGAGAATCCGAGCGACGTGCCGCCATAGGCCACTTCCTCGTCGATGATTGCGTTATATCCGAAATCGAGGCCGAGGCCGCCATATTCCTCGGGGACTGTCGGGCACAACATGCCGACCGCGCCTGCTTTCGGCCAGATTTCCTTCTCGATGATCCCGGCCTCGTCCCATCGCTCGATGTGCGGGACGACTTCGGCTTTTATGAAGCTGCGTACCGAGTCGCGGAAAGCTTCGTGGTCTTCGTTATAGACTGTGCGTCCTGCGACATCGAGCGTCATTTGGGCATCCTCTGAATGGTTACACGCACAAAGCCTTCCCTTGACGTGAACGTCAAGTGTTTTCAGCCGTTGTCGCAGGCGGCAAACGAGCCTAATTTCATTTCCAAAGTATAGATTTGGGAGAGCTGAGATGACCGACTTGTTCGAAAACCCGCTGGGCCTCGACGGCTTCGAGTTTGTCGAGTTTTGTGCGCCTGAAAAGGGTGTGCTTGAGCCGGTCTTTGAAGTGATGGGTTTTACGCGCATCGCGCATCACCGCTCGAAGGACGTCGATCTATGGCGGCAGGGCGAAATCAACCTGATCGCCAATTATGAACCGCGCAGCCCGTCGGCTTACTTCGCTGCCGAACATGGCGCGTCAGCGTGCGGGATGGCGTTTCGCGTCAGGGATGCCGCAGCAGCCTATGCCGAAGCGATGGCGCGCGGCGCCGAGCCTGTCGAAAGCAAGACTGGCGCGATGGAATTGCGCATCCCCGCGATCAAGGGGATCGGCGGCGCGTTCATTTATCTGGTCGATCGCTATGCGACGCTTGATAACCCCGACGCGCTGTCGATCTACGACATTGATTTCGTGTATCTGCCGGGCGTTGATCGCCATCCTGTTGGCGCCGGTTTCAAGAAAATCGACCACCTGACACACAATGTTTACGGCGGTCGGATGGCGCATTGGTCGGGCTGGTACGAGCGCATCTTCAACTTCCGCGAAATCCGCTATTTCGACATCAAGGGCGAATATACCGGCCTCACGAGCCGCGCGATGACCGCGCCCGATGGCAAGATCCGCATTCCGCTGAACGAGGAAGGCAAAGCCGGCGGCGGGCAGATCGAGGAATATCTGCGCGCCTATAATGGCGAGGGGATCCAGCATATTGCGCTGATCTGTGATGATTTGCTGGGATGCTGGGACAATCTGAAGACGCTCGGCGTGCCGTTCATGACCGCGCCGCCCGAAACTTATTATTCGATGCTTGAGGCGCGTTTGCCGGGGCACGGCGAGCCGGTCGATCAACTCAAGATGCGTGGCATCCTCCTCGACGGGACGACCCTGAATGAGGATGGCTCAGTCGGCCAGCCACGACTGCTCCTGCAAATTTTTGCCCAGCCGCAAATCGGCCCCGTCTTCTTCGAATTCATCCAGCGCCGCGGCGACGAAGGCTTTGGCGAGGGCAATTTCAAGGCACTGTTCGAAAGCATCGAACGCGACCAGATCGAACGCGGTGTGCTTGAGGTGGCCCAGTGACACATCCCTTCACCCTGAAAAAAATCCATCATGTCGCCTATCGCTGCCGTGATGCGAAGGTCACCGCGGATTGGTATGCGCGCATGCTCGGCATGGGGTTCACCACGGCATTTTCGGAGGATCATGTGCCGTCGACCGGGGCGTACGATCCCTATATGCATATCTTCCTCGATTGCGGCGGCGGCAATGTGATTGCGTTTTTCGAGCTGCCGACACAGCCCGATATGGGCCGCGACCCGAACACGCCCGAATGGGTCCAGCATATCGCTTTCCAAGTTGCCGACTTCGACACGCTGAGCGCAGCCAAGGCGCATCTCGAAGCGAATGGCGTCGATGTCCTCGGGCCCACCTATCACGGCATTTTCCGTTCGATCTATTTCTTCGACCCCAACGGCCACCGGCTTGAGCTTGCCTGCGACATCGGCACGGCCGATCAATATGCCGAATTACGGCGTGTTGCACCGATGATGCTTGACGAATGGGCGCGAACAAAGAAGGCTCCGCGTCATGCAGACTGGCTGCATGTCGATCCGGGGTCCCTTTCTGAATGAAAAGTTTGGCAGAATGAAACTCGCTAGTTTGAAATCAGGACGCGATGGCCGCTTGGTTGTCGTGTCGGATGACCTCGCCTGGTATGCCGACGCCCAGCATATTGCCCCGACGCTGCAGGCGGCGCTCGACAATTGGGATGCAATCGCGCCGTCGCTCGAAGCGCTGGCGACCGATCTCGCGCATGAAGCGATCCCGATGCGGCGTTTTCACGAGCGGCTTGCGGCGTCGCCCCTGCCGCGCGCCTATCAATGGGCCGATGGCTCGGCCTATGTGAACCATGTCGCGCTGGTGCGGCAGGCACGCGCCGCCGACATGCCCGATAGTTTCTGGCATGATCCGCTGGTGTATCAGGGCGGATCGGACGGGTTTCTGGGACCGCGCGATCCGATACCCTTGCCCGATCCCGAGTGGGGCTGCGATATGGAAGGCGAAGTCGTCGTCGTGACGGGCGATGTCGCGCAGGGGGCATCACGCGAAGACGCGCTCGCGGCGATCCGCCTGATCGGCCTCACCAACGATGTGTCTTTGCGCAACCTGATCCCGGCAGAAATCGCCAAGGGCTTCGGCTTTTACCAGTCGAAACCGGCCAGTGCCTTCTCGCCGGTCTTCGTTACGCCCGATGCGCTCGGCGATCGCTGGGCAGATGGGAAACTGCACGGCGCGCTTAATGTTGATTTGAACGGCAAGCCATTCGGCCGTGCCGACGCCGGGGTCGACATGACGTTCGATTTCGGCACGCTGATCGCGCACCTCGCCAAAACACGAAATCTGTCTGCGGGCACGATCGTCGGCTCGGGCACGGTGTCAAACCGCGATTCCGACGGTGGTCCCGGCAAGCCGGTCAGCGCGGGCGGCCTTGGCTACAGCTGCATCGCCGAAGTCCGCATGGTCGAAACCATTCAGAGCGGCGCGCCAGTGACGCCATTCCTCGCCAAGGGCGACACCGTCCGCATCTGGATGGACGACGCCAAGCACCACCCGATTTTCGGGGTGATCGAACAGGTGGTCGCTTAGACCTTCCGCCCGATCATCCGGTCCACAACGCCTTCGACCAGCGATAGCGGCACCCCGCCGGTCTGGACGAGGGCATCGTTAAACGCGGCAGAGTCGAACTTCGCACCCATCGCTTTCTTCGCCTTGTCGCGCAGCCCGACGATAACATTGTGTCCCATTTTATAGCCACAGGCTTGCCCTGGTGAGACGCAGTAACGGTCGGTCTCGCTGGTCATGGCGTCGCGGCCCTTGCCGGTTTCGCTGACGAGGAAGGCGACAGATTGTTCGCGCGTCCACCCTTTTGAGTGCAGGCCGGTGTCGACGACAAGGCGGCAGGCGCGGAATTGCTGCGCTTGCAGATAGCCGATCCGGCCGAACGGATCGGACTTGTATAAGCCGAATTCATCCATTAGCTGCTCGGCATAAAGCGCCCACCCTTCGACGAACGCATTGAAGCCCATCATTGACGAGATCAGCGGGATTTCCTTGCTGTGCTCGGCAAGGAAGGCACCCTGCCACGCATGGCCGGGAATCGCTTCATGCGCCGACAGCGACGATAGCTGATACTTCGGCCACAGTTTCGTTGTTTTCAAATTCACATAATAAATCGCCGGGCGCGCACCATCGAGCGACGCGAAGTTCATATAGCCAAGCGCCGCGCCGTCCTGAATATCGGGGGGTACGCGCTTGACGTCGACAGGTGCTTTCATCGTCATGTGCGAAATACGCGGCATCAGCGCGCGCTGCGCCGCGATCTTGCCCTTAATATAGGCAATCAGCTGCGTCCGGCCTTCATCATTATCGGGGAAGAGGAAACGCGGATCGCTGTTAAGCGCGACAACACGCTCGCCAACGCTGCCCTGAGTCATCCCCTGAGATTTCAGGATGGCATCGATCTTACCCTTGATCTCGGCATTCTGGGCAAGGCCGATCTTGTGGATTTCATCCGCGCTGGTCGTGGTCGTCGTGCCAAGACGAAGGCCATAGGCATAATAGGCTTCGCCGTCGGGCAGCCGCTGGACACCCGCCACATCGGGTGCGCTTTTCGTCGATTCTGCAAACGCCGCAATCTGCCGGTCAAGCGCGGGATAAACGATGCTCTCGATCGCCTTGGTGCAGCGCGCGGCCCAATCGCCGTTGAGTCCCGCCGCCTTCGCACGTGTCACGAGCGAGGCGACCATCGACTGATCCTTGGCCGCGACCCCGCGAAACTCCTGAAGCTGGCCCAGCGCGGTCTTTGCGACAAACGCCGGCGGCATGACGCCCTTGCCCGCATCATCGCGGATCTGCGCACTTTCCTGGTCGAGCACGCGCCCGAATGCAGCAACGCGCGCCAGATAGGCTTCGGCGTCGGCGGCAGTCTTCACCGGATGCTGCGAATTCAGGAACTCGCCGATGCTGGTAATCGCGCCATTCTGCTGCGTCAGCACATAGGGCGTCGCACCACCGCCAAAGCCATCGCTCGCGCCGCCGCCATAAGGGAAGCGGGCGCCGTCTTCGGCCCGCTTGAGCGCGTAATCAACGGTGTCGCCCTGCAACTGCTGGCGCGGAGTCAGCTTCGCATCGTCGAGCTTGTCGAGCCGCGCCCGCATTGACGCGAATTGCGCGGCTGCCTTCTCGCGTCCTGCCATGCCGGCATCGTCGAGCATGGCGCGCAATCCGGCATGTTTGCCCGAATCGAGGCCAAGGCCAGTTGCGGTTTCGGGACTCATCACCAGCAATTCGTCGGCAAAGGTCGCCAGCAACGCATTGATCGGCGCGATTGCCGTGCGGCGCTTGGCTGCGGCAAACGAGACTGCCGGTGCCGCGAACGACGCGGTCGTTGCGGCCAATCCCGCGACAAAAGCGCGCCGTGATGTCGTCAGTGCATGATCGATCATGTCATCATTCCCTAAGCTTAAAGCCGAACCAGCATCTTGCCGGTATTTGCACCCGTGAATAGCCCCATGAACGCGTCGGGCGTCTTTTCCAGACCCTCGAAAACGGTCTCGCGCGCCTTCAACTGTCCGGCGGCAATCATTGCCGCCGCATCGGCAAGAAACGTCCCCATCTGCGGCAGGAAATCGTTGAACAGCAAGCCTTCGATCCGCATCCGCATGCCGATCACGCGTGCGAAATATTTGATCGGCATCGGCGCGCCGCTATTGTAAACATCAATCACTCCGCAGATTGCAAAGCGCGCGTGAAGCCGCCCCGTCGCCAGCGCCGCATCGAGATGCTCGCCGCCGACATTGTCGAAATAGACATCGATCCCCTTGGGCGCGGCTTCGATCAGCTGCGGGAGGACCGGCCCCGCTTTGTAATCGATGCAGGCATCCGCGCCGAGTTCCTTGACCCAGGCGCATTTGTCGGCACCGCCGGCCGATCCGATCACTGTCATGCCCTTGGCTTTGGCGATCTGAACGACTGCCGATCCGACCGCGCCTGCTGCGGCGGAGACAAAAACAATATCACCGGCTTTTGCGGCCGCTGTATGAAGAAGCCCGAAATAGCCCGTCGCGCCCGTCAGGCCCATGTTATGCAGAAATGTCTGGATGGGGAGGGCCGTCGAAGGAAGCTTGTTCGCGCTGCCCAGCATCGGGTCTGACAAGTCGATAACCGCCTCGTCGCGCCAGCCCATCATGTGCATGACCTGATCGCCGACCGCATAGCCATCGGCCTTGCTTTCGGTCACCGTGCCGATCGCGCCGCCCGTCATCGGCTCGCCCAGCGCGAACGGCGCGACATAGCTTTTCACATCGTTCATCCGCCCGCGCATATAGGGGTCGACTGACAGCCAGCTGTTGGCGACGCGGATCTGGCCATCGGCCAGCGGTGCTGTGCCAACGTCTTTCATCTCGAAATCCCCGGCAACCGGCATTCCTTTGGGGCGTGATTTCAAAGTCCATGCGCGTGCCATTTTCGTCTCTCCCGAATTTATGATGAGTCCAGTCCTAGACTGAAACGGACCGCATACAAGACATTGCATCGGCGAAATCGGTTCGCTAAAACCGCTCTCTTCGCGTCTGGCGCGGGGCTGTAGCTCAGTTGGTAGAGCGCGTCGTTCGCAATGACGAGGTCAGCGGTTCGATTCCGCTCAGCTCCACCAGCGTTTTTTTGAGCTTGTCCTGTTCTTGACATCGCCGGGGTCGCACGTTCAATCGCTGTCATATCCTCTATTTTCCCCGAGACATTTTTTGCCCCCAGAAGCTTCCGCCCAAAACTGGCCCGGCCCCTTGAATGGCATCCGTGTGCTCGATTTCAGCCGCGTGCTCGCGGGGCCGGCAGCGACGCAAGCGCTAGCCGATCTGGGCGCGGAAGTCATCAAGGTCGAGCCACCCGGCGATGGCGACGATACGCGGACGTTTCCGCCCTTTGCTGACGGCCACAGCATCTATTTCCTCGGCATCAACCGCGGTAAAAAGAGCATCGTCATCGATCTGAAAACCGTCGAAGGCGTAGTGCTTGCGCGCGATCTGGCCGCGAAATCGGACATATTGATCGAGAATTACCGGCCCGGTGTGATGGATCGGCTGGGGCTCGGTTATGACACGCTCTCCGTGATCAATCCTCGCCTCATCTATTGTGCGATTTCGGGTTTCGGGATGACAGGGCCGCTGCGCGACGCGCCATCGTTCGACATTGTGACGCAGGCGCTGTCGGGCGCGTTCAGCGTCAATGGCGAGCGTGACCGCGCGCCGACACGTCTGGGGATTCCGCTGGGCGATCTCGTAGGCGGCATCAACGGCCCGATCAGCGTCTTGGCCGCGCTCTACGAACGGACGATGACGGGGCGTGGACGGTTGATCGATGTCAGCTTGCTCGACGGCCTCATGGGCATGATGGCCTATATGCCGCAAGTCGCGCTGATGTCGGGCGAAAACCCCGTGCCGCAAGGGAACCCGCATCCCAATC
>JAYWFN010000206.1:0-20847 GCA_043778785.1 Sphingomonas sp.
CGTGCCGCCGCACTCGCCCGCAGTGCTGAGCTTGTCGAAGCACGGTTCAAACGTCGAACCGTCCTTCGACAGGCTCAGGACTGCGGTGGAAATCGACGATTCCATTCGTTGAGCGACCCCTCTAAGGCAGTCGCAATGACCGGCTGCTCCAAAACATGATCGCGCTGACCACCACGCAAGCGACCATCGCGGGCGTTGTCCTCGCAATTTGGCTCTGCGCTGCCGCCTGGGCGGTGGTCACCGGTCTGCAAATGCGCGAGCGCGCTGAATTTGTAACCGATCAGGCCGATAGGCTGGCAGCGCTGCTTGAGTCCGCGCCGGCCTTGCCTTTGGTTGTGCGAGCGGACGGTCGGGTCGAGGCGCAGGCGCGGCTTGCCGACTGGCTCGGTTTGCCGCGCGTGCCAACGTTTATCGCTGATTTTGCGGGCAAGGATGCCGGGCTTTCGGAGACGGACGCGGGAACGCTGGTTGCCGAGATTTCGGCAGCGCAGCGGACGGGCAAGCCCTTTACGCTGTCGATGCGCGCGGTCGGGTCAAACCGGACCTTGCTGTTGCGCGGCAGCCCGGCGGCCAGTGGTCTTGGCGCGCGTGGTTCGGTGATTGTCTGGATATTCGATGCAACCGAAAGTCAGGCCGAAATCGGCCGTCTGGGCAGTGAAGTCACGCGGCTTGCACGAGCCTTTGCCGCGCTGTCGCAACTGATCGAAGCGGCACCGATCCCGATGTGGCATCGCGGGCCCGATTTGCTGCTGACGCTTGTCAATCGTGCTTATGTCGAGGCGGTCGATGCGACCGATGCCGATGATGTCATCGCGCGTGGTCTCGAACTTGTTGAACCTGGCACCGGGACCAGTCCGCTCGCCGCCGCCGCAGCAGCGCGTGATGCCGGTGAAACGCGGGCGCGCGATGTCCCCGCAACGATCAATGGTCAGCGCCGTTCGATGCGCGTCGTCGATGTGCCGTTGGGCGAATCGGGTGTGGCGGGCTACGCGCTCGACAATGACGAGCTGGACCGCGCACGCGCAGCCTTCCGGCGTTTCGCTGATACGCAGCGCGATACGCTTGACCGGCTTTCGGCGGGCGTGGCGCAATTCGATGCGGACCGGACGTTGAGTTTCTGCAACCTGCCCTTCCAGCGGATGTTCGGCATCAAGTCAGAATGGATTGCGGATCGCCCCGAGTTCGACCGCGTCCTCGAACGGATGCGCGAAGCGGGGCGGGTGCCCGAAGCGCGCGACTTCCCGGCGTGGAAGGCCGAACGGCGCAGCTGGTTTACGGCGGTTGGCGGCGCAGAGGAAGAAGCGTGGCTCCTGCCGGGTGGCGCGCATTTGCGGGTGCTCGCGCAACCGCTGCCCGATGGCGGCCTGTTGCTGGTCTTCGAAGATCGCACCGAGCAAATTCAGCTGGCGAGCGCGCGCGATACACTGCTGCGCGTCCGCGAGGCGACGTTCGACAATCTCTTCGAAGCCGTCGGCGTGTTCGCGTCGGATGGTCGGTTGCATCTGTGGAACAACAAGTTTCGCGATGTCTGGGGCTTTGGTGATGAGATGCTGGCCAGCCACCCGCGCGTTGATACGCTCGCCGAAAATGCGGCATCGCGCCTGACCAATCCGGCGCGGGCGGCGCTGATCCGCGATCTGGTGCGCGGGGCAACGGTTGAGCGCAAATCGCGCGGCGGGCGCGTCGCATTCAAGGACGGGCGCCATTTTGAATTCGCGGCTGTGCCTCTGCCCGATGGCAATGCGCTCTTTGCCATGCTCGACATTACCGACAGCAGGCGCGTCGAACGCGTCCTTCGCGAACGCGCCGATGCGCTGCTGGCCGCCGACAGGATGAAGACGGCGTTCGTGGCCAACATGAGCTACGAGCTGCGCACGCCGCTGACATCGATCGGTGGCTTCGCCGAAATGCTCGACAAGGGCTATGCAGGCGAACTGACCGAGCCGTCGCGGGGGTATGTCAAGGCAATCGTCGAATCCGTCGGCACGCTTGGCACGATGATTGACGAAGTTTTGCAAACGACGCAGGACGCCGCTGGGCTTGACAGCGTCGATCGCGAAACAGTCGATCTGCTGCAAATTCTCGATGCTGTTGCTGCCGAATTTGACGCTACGGCTTCTGGGAAAAAACAGGAATTCATCACGGATTTCGAACCGGCTGTCGGCCGCGTTGAGGGCGATGCCAAAAGGCTCCGCGCTGCCATCGCGGCGCTGCTCGAGGCTGCCATTGCCACCACCCAGCCCGGCGGCCGGATCCTCCTTCACGCCAGCGGCACACCCGACGGCGCCATGATCGTGGTCTCCGACAATGGCCCCGGCACAACCGCCGACGATATGCATGAGGTTCGCCAAATTGTCGAAGCGCATGGCGGCACATTCACACAGATGGCCGAAGCGGGGCAGGGGACAGCGACCAAGATCGAACTGCCACGCTGATGCACCTTGCCGATGCAGCCGCGACAGAGGACGCTGGGGCTTTGCTTGGTGCCGTCATTGCGCCGGGCGATGTCATCGCGCTTTCAGGCCCGCTTGGCGCCGGCAAGACCTGTTTGACCCGTGGCCTGCTCCGTGCGCTCGGCTTTGCCGGCGATGTGCCGTCACCGACGTTCGGGATCGTCATACCCTATGCGCCGCCCGACGTGCGCATAGCCGTGTGGCATATCGATCTCTACCGGATCGAGAACCCGCACGAGCTCGATGAGCTGGGCCTGGACGACGCGCGTGCCGATGCTGCACTCGTTGTTGAATGGCCCGAACGGATGGGTGCTGCATTGTGGCCAGACGCGTTGCGCATCGACTTGAGCGTTGACGGCAGCGGGCGGCGCTTGACAGCGACTGTCCCGCCGTCATGGGAAGCGCGATGGCCGTTCCGATGATTCCGCCCGCAGCGGCACCCGACTTTCTGATCCGTGCCGGATGGGGCGATGCCGATATCATGCCGCTGGCTGGTGATGCATCCTTCCGCCGCTACTTCCGTGTGGTCGCGCCGGGTCGGCACGCGGTGTTGATGGACGCACCGCCGCCGCACGAAGACCCGCGCCCCTTTGTTCATGTTGCCGAATATCTGACCAGCCTCGGTCTGCGCGCACCCGCGATCCTGGCGCGCGATCTGGATGCGGGGCTGTTGCTCATCGAGGACTTTGGTGACCAGCGGATGCGCGAGGCCGTCGACGCTGATCTGGCATCCGAGGCGAGTGTCTATCGCGGTGTCGTCGATGTCCTGATCGATCTCCATCGCCATGCACCCGCCGCGCTGCCGCGTCACGGACTGGATAACTGGATCAGCGAAGTTGGCCTTTTTACCGAATGGTATTGCCCGCAACTGGGCCTGGATGTCGATGAATCGGGGTTCCGGCAAGCGTGGCACGACGTCCTTGCGCCGATCGATACTGGCGGTGACCGGTGGGTGACCGAACTGCGCGATTATCATGCCGAAAATATCATGCTGACGGATGGTGAGGGCGTCCTGCGCTATGGCCTCCTTGATTTTCAGGACGCGCGCGTCGGCCATCCCGCCTATGATCTTGTGTCGATGCTGCAGGATGCGCGGCGCGATGTTTCGCCATCGGTGGAAACGGCAATGCTGACGCATTACAAGGCTGCAACGAAGCGCGGCGATGACTTCGACGCCGCCTATTGGGCGCTCGGTGCGCAGCGCAATACCCGCATTTTGGGCGTCTTCGTCCGCCTTTGGAAACGGGACGGCAAGGCGCACTACCGATCGTTTCAATCGCGGATGTGGGGACTGCTTGAGCGTGATCTCGCGCATCCCGCGCTGGAACCTGTGCGTCGCTGGTTTGATGCCAATGTGCCCATAGAAGCGCGCGCCGCCACATGGGCGCAATACGCATGACTGCAAAGCGCCCCATCTTCCTGACATTGCCGCACAGCACCAAAGTCCCGAAAACGGCGATGGTCATGGCCGCAGGATTGGGCAAGCGGATGCGCCCGCTGACCGCGACAAAGCCGAAGCCGCTGGTTGCCGTGGCCGGAAAGCCGTTGATCGATCACGCCCTGTCGCGACTGGCGGCGGCAGGCGTCACCCGCGTGGTCGTCAATGTCCACTATCTTGCCGATGCCATGGAAGCGCACCTGAAGCGCAATCATCACGGTATGGAGATTGTTGTTTCGGACGAGCGCAGGCTTTTGCTCGAGACAGGCGGCGGATTGATCCGCGCGTTGCCGTTGATCGACGCTGATCCCTTCCTCCAGGTGAACAGCGACAATCTGTGGGTTAACGGTCCGGCTGATGCCTTCACGTTACTGGCGGAGCGCTGGGACGATGCCGAGATGGATGCGTTGCTACTGATGATTCCGCAGGCGCGCGCCAATTGCCACAAGGGGCGTGGCGATTTTCACATGGACTCGGTAGGACGGTTGAGTCGCCGCAAACCGGGACGAATCGCGCCCTTTGTCTGGACGGGAATTCAGATGCTGGCGAAGCGTCTGATTGTTGATCCGCCTTCGGTTAAGTTTTCGACCAACATCTTCTGGGACCGCGCGATTGCAACGGGCCGAGCTTACGGCGTCGTTCATCAGGGGATGTGGTTCGATGTCGGTCATCCCGGCGCGATTGCCGAAGCGGAGGCAATCCTCGCCGATGGTTGACCCTTCGACAAGCTCAGGGCGAGCGGGTCCAAAGGTCTTCACCATTCCGGTTCACCGGAACTTTGCCGATGCGCTGGTCAATGGATTGATGGCGCAGTTCGGCCGTGATCGGATGACATTGGCGCGGGGCATGGTGCTTGTCCCCAACAACCGGGCCATTCGGGCGATTACCGATGCGTTCGTGCGGCGGGCGGAGCCCGGATTACTGCTGCCGCGATTGGTTGCCGTCGGGGACATTGGCGGCGATGCGATGGGTGTCGCACTTGATCCTGCGGGCGGGCACGATGTTCCAGCGGCCGTCGATCCGTTGATGCGCCGGTTCATGATCGCGCGGATGGTGCAGCAGATGCGGGCCGAAATGCGCAGCCCGGTCGATGCTGCCGAAGCGCTGCGGCTGGCGACCGAGCTGGCGGCCACGCTCGACGCGCTGCTGGCCGAAGATATCCGGCCGGACCTGTTAAAGTCGCTCGACATAGCAAACGACCTGTCGATTCATTGGCAGAAGTCGCTCGACATGATTGCGATTCTGCTCGACCGATGGCCCGAGGAGCTCGCACGGCTGGGGCGGATCGATCTGGTCGAACGGCGGAACATCTTGCTGCGGCGACAAGCGCAGGCATGGGCGGCCGCACCCCCTGTCGGGTTTGTTGTCGCAGCGGGAATCACGACATCGGCAAAGGCTGTGGCAGAACTGCTGCGCGCTGTCGCTCGCCTGCCGAACGGGCAGGTCGTTTTGCCCGGCGTCGATATTTACAGCACCGGCGATGAGTGGGACGCGATCGGACAATCGACCTCGGAAACGCATCCGCAGCATCACTTGCGCCTTCTTCTGGACCGAATGGAAGTTGCAAGAAGCGACGTGGCGCGTTGGCGATGGGGCGATGGTCAGCGTCGTCATGCGCAGCGCGCCCGCGCCGTATCGAATGCTTTTGCGCCCGCCAAATTCACAGCAAAGTGGAATACGCTGCCGTCGCGCTTTCGTAAGCTGCCGGGAGTCCGTCTGGCCGAATTTGCGACTCCTGCGGACGAAGCGCAGGGTATTGCGATCGCTCTGCGCGAGGCGTTGGAAACACCCGCTCGCACAGCGGCCCTGATTACGCCGGACCGTGCGCTGGCCGAGCGGGTGGTGGCGCATTTGAAACGGTGGGGCGTGAATGCCGACGATTCGGGCGGGCGACCGCTGAGCGTGATGCCGGCAGGGACGCTCATCCTCGCGGTTGCGGGCGTTGCGGCTGAGCGTTTTGCGCCGGTCGCGCTGCTGTCGTTGCTGAAACATCCGCTGGTCATGGCGGGCGAGGGTCGGCTTGCGTGGTTGAAGGGGGCACGCAGTCTTGATCTGGCGTTGCGTGGGCCGAGACCGGCACCGGGACTGGCGGGCATCGCTGCCTTTTTGGCGGGGGGTGACGACCGGGTGCGCGGCATCAGTGGCACAGCATCGACGTGGTGGAGCGATGTGTCGCCGCTGTTCAAGCCGCTTGAGGCCGCGTTTGCAGCGCCGAAACCAGCGCTCGTGGATTTGCTCGACGCTGTTCGTGCGACAATCGAGATGCTGGCTGGCGATGCGGTTTGGAGCGGTGTAGCGGGGCGGGCAGCATCGCAGATATTCGCCGATTTAGGCGCATCTGCGGCAGAAGGTCCGCTTGATTTTGACGCAGCGGCGTTGGTTCCGCTGCTCGAACAACTTCTTGGCGAGATTGCCGTGCGACCGCCGCAGGGCGGACACCCGCGGATTTCAATATGGGGTTTGCTCGAGGCGCGGTTGCAGTCCGCCGATCTCGTGATCTGCGGCGGTTTGAACGAAGGCGTCTGGCCCGCGAGTGCAACGCCCGATCCGTGGCTTGCGCCGAAAGTGCGGATCGAATTGGGACTTGGCGGGCTCGACCGGCGGGTCGGCCTTGCGGCGCATGATCTGGCAACAGCGCTGGGTGGGCGTGACGTGTTGCTGACCCGCGCCAAACGCGACGCGCGGTCGCCAACGATTTTGTCGCGGTTTGTGCTTCGGCTGGAGGCGATGCTGGGCGGGATCGACCCGGAGACGCGGATTGTTACGCTGGCTCAGGCGATTGATTCGCATGACGGGCCTGCGCAATTGGTGGCGCGACCCGCACCGTCGCCACCTGCCGCCAGTCGTCCCAAAGTGATTTCGGTGACCGACGTGGACCGGCTGAAAGCGGATCCCTTCGCATTTTATGCCAAGTCGATGTTGCGCGTGTCCGCGCTCGATGATGTTGATGGCGACCCGACGGCGGCATGGCGCGGCAATCTGATCCATGCGATTTTCGACAAATGGTTTCGCGAGGACAAGCTGCATCCTGCCAAACTCGTTGAGCGCGTTACGTCACTGTTTGACGATGCCGGGATGCACCCTGTTACGCGCGCGATGTGGCAGCCGCGCCTTATGGAAGCGATTAACTGGATCGCCGAACAGGTTGCGGCGGATAAAGCAAGCGGGCGCGCGGTGATCGCGAGTGAAATCAAGGGTTCGGCCGATATTGCCGGCGTTCGCCTCAAAGGCGTGGCGGACCGCATAGACTCGACCGACGGCTTGCTGGCGATTGTCGACTACAAGACCGGCGCGCCGCCCAGTCCAAAGGCGATGAAAGCCGGATTCGCGATGCAACTCGGCTTGTTGGGCCTCATTGCTGATCGCAACGGCTTTGCGGGCCTCTCGGGCAAACCGACTGTTTTTGAATACTGGACGACGACCAAAGACAAGGGCCAGTTCGGCAAGCGCGTGGCAGTGAAGATTGATGATTTCATTGCCGTTTCTGCCGCCAGTTTCGACGAAGCAGCGGGAAAATGGCTGACAGGCAGCGAGCCATTTACGGCCAAGCTCCATCCGGAATATGCGCCATACACGGACTATGACCATCTGATGCGCCTGGCGGAATGGTATGGCCGTGAAAGATAGGAAGTTCACGCCGCACGCGACACTGAAGGCGGAACAGCGCAATGCCTCGAACCCGCAGGATCATGTCTGGCTGTCGGCATCGGCGGGAACGGGCAAGACCTACGTCCTGTCGGCGCGCGTGCTGCGGCTGCTGCTGCGCGGGATGAAGCCCGAGACCATCCTGTGCCTGACTTTCACCAAGGCAGGCGCGGCCGAAATGGCGGAGCGGGTGCACGAACGGCTCGCCCATTGGGTTCAGATCAAAGACACCGAACTTGCCGCTGAGCTGAAAGCGCTTGATGAAGAGTTCGGCCCGGATGAGGTTGCCAAGGCGCGGACACTGTTTGCCACCGTGCTGGAATCGCGTGGCGGTGGGCTGCGGATCATGACGATCCATGCTTTTTGCCAGACATTGCTGGCGGGGTTTCCACTTGAGGCGGGAATCGCGCCGGGTTTCCGACCGCTGGAAGGACGCGAAGAAGCGGCATTGGTCCAGACGGTGCTGGCTGACCTTGTCATTGCTGCTGAACGCGAAAGCGATGAGCGGTTGCTCGGCGATCTCCGCGCGCTCAGTTTGCGAATGGGCGAAGGCGAGGCCGTGGCGTTCCTCAAGCGCGCGGCGCGTGCGGTTGAAGCGCTTGAGGTCTTGGGATCGGGCATCGGACCCGCCGTTCGCCGGGCCATGGATGTGCCATCAGACTATGATCCAAACGACATCGCCGAGGCCTGCACCGATGGCGCTTTTGACCGGGTGGGGTTGCTCGACTTGGCGCGGATGCAAGTCGATTGGGGAACCAAGACCGGCGAAGCGGCCGCAGACAAGATTTCCGAATGGTTGCTAGGATCGCCCGAGGCGCGCGCACGCGAATTGCCGCAACTGGCGTTGGTGTGGAAAACCCAAGCCGGGGATTTCCGCAAAAACGGACCGAAAGACCCGGGCTTTCCTGCGCTGATTGAACGGCTCGATGCCTGGTGCAGCGAATTGACCGATCTTGCGGCGCGGGCCGACCTTGCGGCCGACGTGACAGCGGCGTTGAGCGCAGGGCAGCGTTATGCGCGGGCCTATGCCGAGGCGAAGCGGATGCGCGGGCTGGTCGATTTCGACGACCAGATTCAGCTGACGCGGAAACTTCTTGTCGAGCCCGGCATGGGCGACTGGATCCGCTATAAACTCGATCAGGCGACCGATCACATTCTTGTCGATGAATCGCAGGATACGAACCGCGCACAGTGGGACATCATCGAAGCGCTGGCCGAGGAATTCTGGGCTGGTGACGGCGCGAAAGGTGACAAACTGCGGACGATCTTTGCCGTGGGTGATTACAAGCAGGCGATCTACGGGTTCCAGGGGACCGACCCGCAGCATTACAAATATGCGGGACTTCAGTTCGAGCTGAAGGCGCTGAATGCCGGCCAGACGCTGCACACACTGTCGCTGAACCAGTCGTTCCGGTCCTCGCCACCGGTGCTCGATGTTGTCGATCAGCTACTCGATTCCTTGGGCGCGGACGCACTGGGGCTCGAAACGGCGTCACCACCCCATGCCAGTTTCAACGGCGGCTCCGGCGAGGTTCTTCTCCTGCCGCCCGTCACTGCCGAGAATGATGCCGAAGAAGACGGCGAAGAGGGCTGGATACCAAGTGCCACACGTGACCTTGCGACCAAACTCGCCAAGCAGGTGAAGGCGTGGCTTGCTGCACCCATGTGGCTGGCGGGAAAGAACCGCGCATTAACGCCGGGCGATGTGATGATCCTAGTCCGCAAACGGAGCGACATTGCCGCCTTGCTGGTTGCGCGTTTGCATGAGGAAGGTGTGCCGGTGGCAGGTATCGACCGGCTGCAGCTGAAAGCACCGCTGGCCGTTCAGGATTTGCTCGCTGCGATGCGCTTTGCCGCGCAGCCGCAGGATGACTTGAACCTTGCCGTGCTGCTCGTCTCGCCATTGATTTCATGGTCGCAGGATGATCTGTTTGCGGTGGCCCACGGGCGCGCGAGCACCTTGTGGAATGCCGTTCCGGCGGGCGATGCTCGAGATGTCTTGGGTGCTATGCTGAGTGCAGCGGACAACATCACGCCTTATGCATTTTTCGAGAATATATTGTCGGGCACATTGCAGGGACGCAAGAAACTGCTCGCGCGGCTCGGCGAAGAAGCGCGCGATTCAATCGATGAATTGCTCAGTGCAGCGTTGCAGTTCGAGCGTGAGGGCGTGGCCTCGCTCCAGCAGTTTCTCGACTGGTTTGACCGTGGTGAAGGCGAAATTGTCCGCGATTCTGGCGCTGCCGGTAATGCTGTACGCGTGATGACGGTGCATGGGGCGAAGGGATTGCAGGCACCGCTCGTGATCCTTGCCGATGCCTGTGCGGATCCTGACAAGGCGCTCGAGCGCAACTTCAAATGGACCATTGACGACGTGGTCGAAAACCTGCCGCTGTTCCGCCCGCGCGGGGCCGAACGCGCGCTGGTGGTATCGCTGCAATCCTCGATGGACGAGGCCGACGACAAAGCGCGCAAGGAGCATTGGCGGCTGCTTTATGTGGCGATGACAAGAGCCGAGGAGCGGCTTGTGATCGCAGGGTCACTGGGGCCGCGCGCCAAGGGGGTGGTGCCGGGCGAGAGCTGGCACGCGGCGGTCGAGCGGGCGATGATGCGCCTCGATGTCGTCAAAACCGACGATGCGCATTGGGGCGAAGTGTTGCGCTATGGACAAGTCCCCGCAGTTCTGAGCCTGTCGAAGGACGGTTCGCGCGTTGACCGTCCTTCGACAGGCTCAGGACTGCGGTTGGGGGAACTGCCCGCGTGGCTCAACCAACCCGCGCCGCAAGAAGCCCGTCCGCCGCGTCCGCTCGCGCCTTCTTCAATCGGGCAGGACGATGTCGCCAATCCACCGCCGAGTGCTGCGATGGCGGCGGCTGCCGAGCGGGGTCGGGCATTGCATGCGTTGTTCGAGCGGTTGCCGGCGCTGGCCGCGGCGGATCGGCGGGCGGCTGGTCTAAGGTGGCTGGTGGCGGCGGGAGCCGATGCGGCGCTCGTTGACGACGCGTTGCGCGTGATCGATGATCCGCAGTTTGCCGGTATTTTCGCGCCCGATGCGCTCGCCGAGGCGCCCGTGGCGGGGGTCGTCGACGGGGTCGTGATTGCCGGGACCGTGGACAGGCTGTTGGTTACGGATACGCATGTCGAAATTGTCGATTTCAAGACCGCGCGGCGGGTACCCGCGTCGGTCGAGGCGATTCCGCTTCCGCATGTGCGGCAAATGGCGGCCTATGCCGCTGTGCTTCAGGCAATATTTCCGGATCATGATGTGCGTGCTTCGTTGCTCTATAGCGAGGGGCCAGTGCTGCACCGCTTGCCGCCACCGCTGCTTGATCTGCACAAGCCCAGCTTTGCCGCCGCGCAGGACAATTTGATCGCAACCAGTTGAGTGCAGACGAAGGGCATCCTAAATAGCTTGGCAACAAGGAGTTTCCCACATGGCCACAATCGCGATCACTGACAGCAGCTTTGCCACCGACGTCCTCGAAGCGAGCGGTCCCGTGCTCGTCGATTTCTGGGCCGAATGGTGCGGGCCATGCAAAATGATCGGGCCGAGCCTCGAGGAAATTTCGGACGAACTGGGCGCACAAGTGACGATTGCCAAGCTCAACATCGACGACAATCCCGATGCGCCATCGAAATATGGCGTGCGCGGCATCCCGACAATGATCCTGTTCAAGGATGGCAAGCCCGCCGCGACGAAGGTTGGCGCAGCGCCGAAGTCGCAGTTGAAGGGCTGGCTTGAGGGTGAGCTCGGCGGGTCAGCGGCTGCCAGCGCGGCCTAACTGCGGTAATCCGCATTGATGCTGATGTAGCCGTGCGTGAGGTCGCAGGTCCAGACGGTCGCGCGGCCTGAGCCCAAGCCTAAGTTCACACCGATGTCAATTTCGCTGCCCTTCAGATGCGCGGTGACAGGGGCTTCGTCATAGCTTTCGACGACCAAACCGTTGGCGGCGACTTGCACCCCGCCGAAGCTGATGGACAACGTGTCGCGGTCGGCGGGTTCGCCGGCTTTGCCCACCGCCATGACGACGCGGCCCCAATTGGCGTCTTCGCCGGCGATGGCGGTTTTGACGAGGGGTGAGTTGGCGATGCTCATCGCGATGCGGTGCGCGCTTTTGTCCGACTCTGCGCCCGCGACGGCGATGGTGATGAACTTGGTCGCGCCTTCGCCGTCGCGGATCACGAGCTGGGCGAGCTGGCGACAGAGATCGGTCAGCGCGGCCTGAAACGCGTCGGCGCCTGGGTCGTCATAGTTGGTCAGCGGGTTTTCCTGGCCTGTCGCAAAGGCGAGGATAGTGTCGCTGGTCGAGGTGTCGCTGTCGACAGTGATGCAGTTGAACGTGGCGCGGTTGGCTTCTGACAGCGCTGTCTGAAGAAACGCGGGCGCGACGGCGGCGTCGGTGAAGATGAAGCCGAGCATCGTCGCCATGTCGGGCGCGATCATGCCACTGCCCTTGATAATGCCGACGAGCGTGACCGTGCGCCCTGAGCCTGTCGAAGGGTCGACGCCGACCACCGCTTGCGTCTGCGCGGCTTTGGGGAAGGTGTCGGTGGTGCCGATGGTGTTGGTCGCGTCCTCCCATGAACAGGGCGCGGCGGCGAAGGCAGCGGTCAGGCCTGCTTCGGCCTTGTCGATGGGCAGCGGCACGCCGATGACGCCGGTCGAAGCGACGAACACGTCCGAGAGTTGGCACGATAAGTGGTTGGCGACGCGTGCGGCGATGGCCTCGATGGCTTGACGGCCCCTCTGGCCGGTGAAGGCATTGGCATTCCCCGCATTGACGACGAGCGCGCGGGCATGGCCGAGGACGAGCGCGGCGCGGCACCATTCAACTTCGGGCGAGGGGCATTTGCTGTTCGTCGTGACACCAGCGACCGAAGTGCCGGGCGCGAGCTCGACAAAGGTCAGGTCGCAGCGGCCCCAGTCCTTGTAGCCCGCGCGGGCAATGCGTGGGCTTACGCCGGGGAGGGCGGCGAGAGTCGGGAAGGGGGTGGCGAGGGGGGAAGTGGTCATCGAATTCCTCTAGCGCGAAGAGTGCTAAGGGCAAAATCCTCCCCGGAACGGGGAGGGGGACCACCGAAGAGTGGTGGAGGGGCAGTTCCCGCAAGTGCGGTGGTCGGCGCGCGCAACTGCCCCTCCGTCAGCCCAAGCGGGCTGCCACCTCCCCGTTCCGGGGAGGAGTTTAGGAAGCAATTTGCCCTAGCTGATACCGAGTCCGATTGAAGCGATCATTTTTGTGAGCTAGCCATAGCCAATGGAAGCTCTTGCAGAACGAGCGCAGGCGGCGCTCACGGATTTCGTTGCCTTTGCAGGAGGCGGGCTGACACGGGAGCAAGTTAGAGTTGAGGTCGTTCCAAAACCTCATAGGCCGTCGAGTCTCCCAAAGGGGAAGATGGCGGTTTATTGCTTCGTGTTGGGTGATCAGGTTCTGAAAGTGGGTTTAGCGGGTCCGAACAGTGACGCCCGATACCGCTCTCAACACTGTAATCCAAACAGCGCCGGAAGTAATTTGGCGAAGTCGCTTGTAACCTATCCTGAGAAAATTGGAGCGAAGTCGATTGATCCGGATCGGGTCGGGGAGTGGATCAAGCAAAACACTACCCGAATAAATTTCCTACTCCCTGCGTCGATCGGTAAGCCGACGCTCGCCATGCTAGAAACATTTCTACATGCAAGGTGGTCTCCAGTCTACGAGGGTCGGATGTGGTCTTGAGTGGACGCACGGCCCGCGCCCCCCTATATGGCATACGATGCGTCTGATCCTGCTCCTTTCCGCTTTGCTGTCTGCATTTGCCGCGGGGGCCCTTCCTGCGCGGGCGGCGGGGGTTTCGGCGGCGCAGGTTTCGGCGCTGGTCGAGCGGCACGCGGCGCGGGCTGCGGTGGTGGCTTCGGGGTTGCGGCCTTTGGTTTCGCTGCCTTCGCTGCGCGATGTTTTGGTGGCTGCGTTCGTGGAAACTGCGCCGTTTGCGGTCGCGCCGCTGTACGCCGGGCGTTTGCGGATTTAGCCTTTCCGTTCCTCCGCAAAGGCGGGGGTCCAGTCCCGGACGAAGAGTCTGGGCCCCCGCCTTCGCGGGGGTACGATTGCCCTCAATACAAACAGGAATTCCCTATGCTCGGCGGTATTGCCAAGGCTATTTTCGGATCGTCGAACGATCGTTACGTCAAGTCGCTCGGTGGCTTGGTCAGCAAAATCAATGGCTTCGAGAGCACAGTGTCGGCGATGACCGATGCCGAACTGGCGAACCAGACCGTGCTGTTCCGCGCGCGGCTTGAGGAGGGCGAGAAGCTCGACGCGCTTATCCCCGAAGCGTTTGCGACCGTGCGCGAGGCCGCCGTGCGTGTGCTCGGACAGCGGCATTATGATGTGCAGATGATCGGCGGGATTGTCCTGCATCGCGGCGAGATTGCCGAAATGCGCACGGGCGAGGGAAAGACGCTGGTCGCGACGCTGGCGTGCTATCTGAACGCGCTGCCGGGAACGGGCGTGCATGTCGTCACGGTCAACGATTATCTGGCGCGGCGCGATGCCGACTGGATGGGGCAGGTCTATAAAATCCTCGGGCTGAGTGTCGGCGTCATCGTGCCGAATATCTCCGATCAGGAACGCCGTGATGCTTACCACGCCGACATTACCTACGGCACGAACAACGAATTCGGCTTCGATTATCTGCGCGACAATATGAAATATGAGCGCGGGCAGATGGTGCAGCGGCCATTCGGTTTTGCGATTGTCGATGAAGTTGATTCGATCCTGATCGACGAAGCGCGGACGCCGTTGATCATATCCGGCCCGACCGACGACAAGTCCGAACTGTATAAGCAGGTCCATGCCGTTGTCAGCCAACTCGTGCCCTTCGATTATGAAATGGATGAAAAGCAGAAGTCGATCATCCTGACCGAAGATGGCACCGAGAAAGTCGAGCGGATGCTCGAAGCGGCGGGGCTGCTCGAGGGCGCGAATCTCTATGATTTCGAGAACACGCAGGTTGTCCATCACCTGAACCAGGCGCTGCGTGCGAATGTCATGTTCAAGCGGGACACCGATTATATCGTGAAGGACGGCAAGGTTGTCATCATCGACGAATTTACCGGGCGGATGATGGACGGGCGGCGCTGGTCAGACGGCTTGCATCAGGCAGTCGAAGCCAAGGAGGGCGTCGAGATCGAGCCCGAAAACCAGACGATGGCGTCGATCACGTTCCAGAATTATTTCCGCATGTATCCCAAACTGGGCGGGATGACCGGGACGGCAGCGACCGAAGCTTCTGAATTTTTTGATATTTACAAGATGAATGTCGTGTCGATCCCGACCAATGTGCCGGTGCTTCGCGTTGACGAGCAGGACGAGTTCTACAAAAATACGCAGGACAAGTTCGGCGCGATTGCGATTTCGGTGCGCGAAAAGGCCGAACGTGGTCAGCCCGTGCTGGTTGGCACGGTTAGCATCGAAAAGTCCGAATTGCTGAGCGAATATCTCGAAAAAGAAGGCGTCGAGCATTCGGTGCTCAACGCACGCTTTCACGAACAGGAAGCGCATATCGTGTCGCAAGCCGGGCGCAAAAGCCGCGTGACGATTGCGACCAATATGGCGGGGCGCGGGACCGATATTCAGCTGGGCGGGAACCTTGAGTTCCGCTTGCAGGACGAGTTTCCCGATCTGGCCGATGGCCCTGAAAAAGATACCGTTGTTGCGCGTTTGCGGGAAGAGATCGCTGCCGAAAAGGCCGAAGTCTTGGCAGCCGGCGGCTTATATGTCCTCGGCACCGAACGGCATGAAAGCCGCCGGATCGATAACCAGTTGCGCGGACGCACCGGTCGGCAGGGCGATCCTGGGCTGTCGCGCTTTTACCTGAGCCTTGATGATGATCTGCTGCGCATTTTCGGTGACAACACGATGTTTGCGCGGATGATGAAAAACAGCCTCGACGATGGCGAAGCGATTGGCTCCAAATGGCTGTCGAAAGCCATCGAAACGGCGCAGAAAAAAGTTGAAGCGCGCAATTACGACATCCGCAAGCAAGTCGTCGAATATGACGACGTGATGAACGACCAGCGCAAAGTCATTTATGAACAGCGCAGCGACATCATGGACGCCGAAACGGTCGACGATGTGGTCGTCGATATGCGAGCCGAAACGGTCAATGGTCTGGTCGGCGAAGCGTGTCCGGTGGGCAGCTATCCCGAGCAGTGGGACAAGAACGGACTGACCGAGCGCACGCGCGACATATTGGGGCTGGAACTGCCGATCGCCGAGTGGGTGACCGAAGAGGGGATTGAGCCCGAGGATATCGAGAACCGCGTTCGTGAGGCAGCGGACAAGGCAATTGAAACGAAGGCGGCGGACTTGCCCGACGGCGCATGGGCGCAAGTTGAAAAGAGCGTGATGCTCCAGAATCTGGACCATCACTGGAAAGAGCATCTCTCGACGCTCGATGCGTTGCGGCAGGTGATCCATCTCCGCGCCTATGCCCAGAAAACGCCAATCAACGAGTATAAGCAGGAAGCCTTTGCGCTGTTCGAACGCATGCTGACGCTGATCCGCGAGGACGTGACCAAAGTGCTGGCGCATGCGCAGTTCATGCAGGAGCCGCTGAACGAACTCCCGCAGATGCCTGATATTTTTACGTCGCACATCGATCCGCTCACTGGCGAAGATGACACTTATGATGACTTGTCGGGCGTGGGCCTGATCACAACGCGTCTGCCGCCGCTCCAGATTGTCCAGCCCGATCCGCAGGATATGCTGGGCGAAGACCCGGATAGCTGGGTCGGCGTGGTCAGCCGCAATGCGCCGTGCCCATGCGGGTCGGGGCAGAAATACAAGCATTGTCACGGGTCGATTGCGTAACCTGGCATGGGATTGATCGCCGCATTCTTCGCAACCGCGTTGCTTTACGCGAGTGTCGGTTTCGGGGGCGGATCAACATATACCGCGCTGCTGGCGCTGAGCGGGACGGATTACCGGATTCTGCCGTTCATTTCGCTGGCGTGCAACGTCATTGTCGTGACGGGCGGGACAATCCGTTATGCACGCAGTGGTTTGATCCCGTGGCGACGGGTGGTGCCGCTGGTGGTCGCGTCGGCACCGCTGGCGTTGCTCGGCGGGTTGACGCCGATCAAGCAGCCGCTTTTCATGGCTGTGCTTGGGTGCAGTTTGCTAGCGGCGGGTGTGTTGCTCCTGTTGCAACGCAGTCCGAAAATCGAAGCGGCTGAGCGTGCCACCAATCCGGTGGTCGATGCCTTGCTCGGCGGTGGCATTGGCTATCTTTCGGGGTTGGTCGGAATCGGCGGCGGCATTTTCCTGGCGCCGTTGCTCCACCTGATGCGCTGGGGGCAAGCACGGGCGATTGCCGCGACCGCCAGCTTGTTCATCTTGGTCAATTCACTTGCCGGGTTGATCGGGCAGGGAATCAAGCTCGGTGATGCTGGCAAGCTGGCTGCCGTCACCGATTACTGGCCGTTGGCGCTTGCCGTGCTGATTGGCGGGCAGATCGGTAGCTGGGCGGGGATTACGGTTCTGAGCCAGACGCTGGTGCGCCGCGCGACGGGCATATTGATCCTTTACGTGGCCATTCAGTTGCTGTGGAAAACGCTTGTCCATTGACGTGAACGTCAATCCCGCAGATGCTAAATATATGGATCATTTTGACGTTATCATAGTCGGAGCGGGCCTTTCTGGCATCGGTGCGGCGTGGCATTTGCAGAAACGGTGCCCCGGTAAGAGCTACGCAATCCTCGAGGCCCGTGCCGCAATCGGCGGGACGTGGGATTTGTTCCGCTATCCGGGCATTCGCTCGGACAGTGACATGTTCACGCTCGGCTATAATTTCAAACCTTGGCTGGGTGAAAAGTCGATCGCCGATGGGTGGACGATCCGCGAATATATCGCCGAGACGGCCCATGAAAACGGCATCGATAAACATATTCGTTACGACAGCAAAGTCGTCAGCGCGGATTGGTCGACAGCGGCGGCGCGCTGGACGCTCACCATGGCAAATAGTGTCAAGGTGACAGCAGACTGGGTCATGATGTGCAGTGGCTATTATCGCTATGATGCAGGCTACACGCCTGATTTTCCGGGCATCGAAAACTTTGCAGGCACAGTGGTTCACCCGCAATTCTGGCCCGAAGATCTTGATTATTCGGGCAAGAAAATTGTGGTGATCGGCAGTGGCGCAACCGCGATGACGCTGGTGCCTGCGATGGCCGCAACCGCAGCGCATGTAACGATGCTTCAGCGTTCGCCGACCTATGTCGCTGCCGTGCCGTCGAAGGATGCGATTGCCGGGCGGCTGCGCAAGTTGCTGCCCAAGGGGCTTGCCTATCGCGCGGTGCGGCTCAAGAATGTGGTCGTGAGCATGACGATGTTCTGGCTTGTCCGCAAAAATCCTGGCCCGGCAAAAAAGCGACTTGTCGGGATGGTGCAAGAAGCGCTCGGTCCTGATTATGATGTCGAGACGCATTTTTCGCCGCGGTATAATCCTTGGGATCAGCGCGTATGCGCGGTCCCGGATGCTGACCTGTTCGACGCGATCAAGGCGGGCAAAGTCTCGGTGGTGACCGATACGATCGATCATTTTGTTGCCGAAGGGGTCAAGCTGGCTTCGGGTGAAACACTCTCTGCCGACGTTGTCGTAACCGCGACCGGGCTCGAGATGCAATTGATGGGCGGGGCCCAGCTTTTCCTCGACGGGGCCAAAGTCGCGATGCCCGAGACAATGATCTACAAGGGCATGATGATCGGTGGGGTCCCAAATCTCAGTTATGTCATCGGCTACAACAACGCATCATGGACGCTTAAGGCCGATCTGAGCAGTGCGCATGCCTGCCGCATTCTCAACCATATGGACCGGCGTGGCTATGTGCAGGTTGTGCCACGGCTTGATCCAGCCGAAATGTCCGAAGGTAATTTCTTCGGATTGACGTCTGGCTATCTGACACGCGCGCAGGCCTATGTGCCCAAACAGGGCGTTAGGCATCCGTGGAAAGTGCATCATAATTATGCGCGCGATTATGCGTCGCTGAAACTGGGCAAGGTCGATGACGGCGTCTTGGTCTTTTCGGGACCTGTTACAGCCAGCCGCGCCGCCTGAAGTAAAGATACGGCAGAGCGGCAGACGCCAGCATCATGATCAGCGCCATCGGGTATCCGAAAACCCATTTCAGTTCGGGCATGTGGTCAAAATTCATGCCGTAAATCGCGCCGACGAGCGTCGGCGGGAGCAAAATGACCGAAGCCACCGAAAAAATCTTGAGGATCGCATTCTGTTCGATGTTGATCAGGCCAAGTGACGCATCGAGGAGGAATGTAATATTGTTTGACAGAAAGGCTGAATGATCGATCAGCGAGTCGACGTCTTCGCTGAGGCTGCGGATATGGTCACGCTGTTCGGTGTTGCCGCGGAAATGTGAGCAAGCCGCGACGAAGGTGAGCAATCTTGTTGTGCTGCCCGCGGTTTCGCGCGCTTTGGCAAGCAGGTCCTGACAGCCCCCGATGCGCACGAGCAAGGCTTCAAGTTTTAACGCAGGAATGCGCCTGCCGCGCTCATTGGCAGAACGGCGGAATACCCGCTTGGAGACGAGCTCGATTTCGCTGGCAACCTGTTCGAGCGAATCGGCCATCCGGTCGACAATCGCATCGAGCAGTTTGACGAGCGTTTCCATTGCGTTGCCGAGCAATTCGGGCTGGCGCGCAATGTGAGCCGCAAAAATGCGGAATGGTTTTGGATCGGCATACCGAACGGTAATCAGGTATTTGTTTGTTAGGACGAATGAAATCGGCGTTGCAATCGGGTCATTTTCATCCAGTCCCGACAGCACGGTCGCCGTCATGTAAATCGCACCACTGTCTTCGTATAGACGACTGGATTGCTCGATTTCGGCCATTTCTTCGAGGGTCGGTATCGCGTGGCCACTGATGCGTTCGACGAGTTGTTCCTCGCGGTGGGTTGGCTCGAACAGATCAATCCAGACCGTATCGGCGGGCAGTGCCGCGTTGCTATCAGCATCGATGATCGTTGCCGATGGCGATGAAGGGTGAAAAACTTTGAGCACGATCTTTGGGCTAGCGCAAAGCGGCAAGACACGGCAATCCCCGCTGTGCAATGAAACGCAGTTCTTTCCCCGATGCAGCACGCACGATTGTTGCGACCGGACGCTGGCTTGATGGCAAAGGCTGGGCGCCGGCGACATCGGGCAATTATTCGTGTCGGCTCGACGATGGCAGTTTTGCGGTAACCGTGTCGGGACGGCACAAGGGGCGGCTGACCGAAGATGATGTGATGCGGGTCGATAGCGCGGGGACGTCGCTCGACGGGAAGCGGCCGTCGGCGGAGACGGCGCTGCACTTGGCCATCTATACGATGTTCCCGGAAGCTGGCGCGGTGCTGCACAGCCATTCGCCGACAGCCGTTGCGTTGACGCGCGCGTATCCGGATTTGGCGGCATGGCAATTTGCCGGACATGAGATGCTGAAGGCCTTGCCGGGGATCAAGACGCATGAGACGCAGGTTACACTGGCGATTGTCGATAATAGTCAGGACATGGGCGCGATCTGGGATGCGGTGTCGCCTGCGCTGGGGACAGTGCCCGCTTACCTGATCCGCAGTCATGGCCTTTATGGTTGGGGCGCGGATATGGCCGAGGCCGAGCGGGTGATCGAGGCCATCGAATGGCTGATCATGGCCGAGCTGGCCGAGGCACAATTCAGGAGCAGGGCATGAGCCGGTTGCAGGTTTTTCGTGAGAACGATGCATCGAGCCCCATAATTGTGACCGAAAACAGTGACGTCATTGCGTCAACGCTGCGCGAGATTGGCGTCCGCTTCGAACGCTGGCCGACGCGCGAAACTGGTGATGACATCTTGGCGGCCTATGCCCAAGAGATCGATATATTGAAGTCCGAAGGCGGATACCGAACGGTCGATGTCGTCAGCGTTGCGCCCGATCATCCCCACCGCGCGGTGATGCGCACCAAATTCCTGTCCGAACATACCCATGCCGAAGATGAAGTGCGCTTCTTCGTTGGCGGCGAAGGGCTGTTCACCTTGCATGACGGCGGCCGGGTGTTCGATGTCCTGTGCACAGCGGGCGATCTGATGTCGGTCCCGGCGGGGATGAAACACTGGTTCGATATGGGCGCAGCGCCACGCTTTACCGCGATCCGCCTGTTCGTGAATCCCGACGGCTGGGTCGCTGCCTTTACCGGCGATGACATTTCGGACCGTTTCCCCCGTCACGAGCCGGTCTGAATGCCGATCCGCGCGATCCTGACGGACATTGAGGGGACGACGTCGAGCATCAGCTTCGTGA
>JAYWFN010000207.1:0-20721 GCA_043778785.1 Sphingomonas sp.
CCAAGGGCATGACCTATTTCGGCATGAATACGAACAACCAGACATTGCTTTATCGCGCCGCGTTTATTGTTCGCGACCCGCGCGTGTTGGGAAGCTCGGCCGTTGCTGCCGCCACCAACACTGAGGATCATGGGTTGTTTCAGGACGCGCCTGCGGTGACGCGTCTCACGGCCGCCTGCTAACGATAACAAACCTTCTTCACCGCCTCGATCACTTTCGCAGGCGTGACAAGCATCGCTTTTTCGAGGTTGGCGGCATAGGGCATCGGCACATCTTCGTTGGTCACGCGCAGCACGGGCGCGTCGAGGTCGTCGAAGCCATCTTCCATGCAAATGGCGATGATTTCCGATGCAATTGAACAAGCGGGCCAGCCTTCTTCAACGACAACGACGCGGTTGGTTTTCTTGAGGCTCGCCAGCACTGCCGCCCCGTCGAGCGGGCGCAGCGTGCGCAAGTCGATGACTTCGGCATCAATCCCCTCGCCGCTAAGCGTTTCCGCCGCTTCGAGCGCAAGGCCGACGCCGATCGAGTAGCTGACAATCGTGACGTCGTTGCCAGCGCGCATCGTCCGCGCCTTGCCGATGGGGACGATATGGTTGCCTTCTGGGACGTCAAATGTCCGCCCGTAAAGCAGCTCGTTTTCGAGGAAGACCACCGGATCCTCGCAGCGGATCGCTGACTTCAGCAATCCCTTTGCATCCGCTGCATCATAGGGTGCGATAACGATCAGGCCGGGCACGCTGGCATACCACGGACCATAGTTCTGGCTGTGCTGCGCGCCGACCCGCGACGCCGCACCGTTGGGGCCGCGAAAAACGACTGGGCAGCGCATCTGGCCGCCCGACATATAATTGGTTTTCGCTGCTGAATTGATAATATGATCAATCGCTTGCATGGCAAAGTTGAAGGTCATGAATTCAATGACTGGGCGCAATCCACCCATCGCCGCGCCTGCGCCGATGCCGGCAAAGCCATGTTCGGTAATCGGCGTGTCAATCACGCGCCTTGCGCCGAATTCGTCGAGCAGTCCCTGCGTTACCTTATAGGCACCCTGATATTCGGCGACTTCTTCACCCATCACGAAAACGCGGTCGTCGGTGCGCATTTCCTCGGCCATCGCATCGCGAAGGGCTTCGCGTAGGGTGAGGGTAACCTTCGATCCGCCACCGCCCGTTCCGTTCGTGTCGAGCGAAGTCGAGACACCTTGCTCGACAACAGGTTCCCTCGACTGCGCTCGGGATGAACGGTTCTCTGGTTCCGGCTTAGGTGCGTCAACTTTAGCCGCAGGAGATGCAGCAAAAGCCCCGCCCTCCCCTGCCATGGTCGCAATAACCGTTCCCACTTTCACGCCATCAGTGCCCTCGGCGACCAGAATTTCCCCGACAACGCCTTCGTCGATCGCTTCGAATTCCATCGTTGCCTTATCAGTCTCGATTTCGGCAAGAATATCGCCCGATTTCACGCTATCACCCGCTTTCACGAGCCACTTGGCCAGCGTCCCTTCCTCCATCGTCGGCGACAGCGCGGGCATCTTGATCTCGATGGTCATCAATATTGCCCCACCAGCACTTCGGTGTAGAGTTCGTCCAACGCCGGTTCAGGCGACTGCTCGGCAAAATCCGCCGCCTCCGCCACAATGGCGCGAATGTCCTTGTCGATCACTTTAAGGGCATCCTCGGTCACGCCCATCGCTTCGAGTTCTTTCTTCAATCCCTCGATCGGGTCCGACTTGTCGCGCATCGCCTGCACTTCGTCACGGCTCCGGTATTTCGCCGGATCGGACATCGAATGCCCGCGATAACGATAGGTCTTGAGCTCGAGAATGATCGGGCCATTCCCACCGCGCGTCCATTCGAACGCGACCTGAGCGGCACCGCGCACGGCGAGCACGTCCATGCCGTCAACCTGAATGCCCGGGATGCGGAAGCTGTCACCGCGCCGGTGAAGCTGCGTCTCCGCGCTTGACCGTGCGACACTGGTGCCCATCGCATATTGATTGTTTTCAATGGCGTAGATGACCGGGAGCTTCCACAACTCGGCCATATTGAAACTTTCGTACACCTGCCCCTGGTTCGACGCGCCATCACCGAAATACGCAAGGCAAACGCCGCCGTCCTCTTTATACTTGTGCCCGAACGCGAGGCCAGTCCCGAGCGAAACCTGCGCGCCGACGATCCCGTGTCCGCCGTAAAAGCCATGTTCGACACTGAACATGTGCATCGACCCGCCCTTGCCCCTGGAAATGCCCGCCGCACGCCCGGTCAATTCTGCCATGACAATCTTCGGCGGGATATTGCATAAAAGCATATGGCCGTGGTCACGGTAGCCGGTGATGACTGAATCGAGCCCGATGTTGAGCGCCGATTGCAAACCAACGGCGACGGCTTCCTGTCCGATGTAAAGATGGCAAAAACCGCCGATCAGGCCGAGGCCATAAAGCTGTCCCGCCTTTTCCTCGAACCGGCGAATCAGCAGCATCTGCCGGTAAAATTCGAGCATCTCGTCCTTGGATGCTTTGTAACGCACCGGCTCGGGCGGGCGGACTATGGGCGTTGATTTTGCGGCAGCTTTGGCCAAGGAGCGAAGCCTTTCAGAGTCGGCGTTGACAGACCGCCGCTATAAGCACCGTGCGCCGAGCTGTGCAACTGCGAACGCTAGGGAATCTAGCGCAGCGGAACAATCATTTCATCGGGATGCGCGACGCCGAGATCGCGGCGGACCAGTTCGTCGACCATGTCGGGATTGGCATGACGTGGATCGAGCAGCGCCACGCGGTTCGCGAGAATTGCCTTTTCGCGCTCGGCAGCAATCAGGTCCGCGCGCCGCGTTTCGAGCGCCTTCGAATATTCGCCCCATGCCAGGACGCCGTTCGATCCGAACAGCGCATAGCCACCAAAAAAGGCGACGATAAGCGTTGCCAGCGCCGGCATTGCTGCCGCGCGGAGGTTAATCCAGATCTTTTTGCGCGCTTTGTTCACGAACCTCTTGAATCACCTGAGATTCGCCCCGTCAACCTACATTCAACCGCGAAATCGTGCGAAAATCGATTTTCCGGCATATTTTGCGACCGATCCCAGTTCTTCCTCGATCCGGATCAGCTGATTATACTTGGCCAACCGGTCCGACCGCGCGAGCGAGCCTGTTTTGATCTGACCGCAGTTCGTTGCGACCGCGAGATCCGCAATCGTCGCGTCCTCGGTTTCGCCCGAACGATGCGACATGACCGCAGTGTAGCCCCCGCGGTGCGCCATCGAGACCGCATCGAGCGTTTCGGTCAGCGTGCCGATCTGGTTGACCTTGACGAGCAGCGAGTTTGCCAGTCCCTTTGCCATGCCGTCTGAAAGTCGCGTGACATTGGTGACGAACAGATCATCGCCGACCAATTGGACCTTGTCACCGATCAAGTCGGTCAATGCCTTCCAGCCTTCGAAATCATCTTCGCTCATGCCATCCTCGATCGACGCGATCGGATATTTCGCTGCCAGATCGGCAAGATAAGCCGCATTCTCATGCGGTGTGCGAACGACACCCTCACCCTCGAACCGATACCCTCCGTCCCGGAAATACTCGGTGGCGGCGCAATCGAGCGCCAGCATCACATCCTCGCCGGGTCGGTATCCTGCTGCTTCGACCGAGGCCATGATGAAGTCGAGTGCTTCGGGCGCGCTGGCGAGGTTGGGGGCAAAGCCGCCTTCGTCGCCGACTGCCGTCGCCAGCCCCTTGTCATGCAGCTTTTTCTTGAGCGTATGGAAAATCTCCGCGCCCATCCGCACCGCATCGAACAAGCTGTCGGCGCCAACCGGCATGACCATGAATTCCTGAAAATCAATGGGATTATCGGCATGCATCCCGCCGTTGATAATATTCATCATCGGCACGGGGAGGACGTGCGCCCCGACGCCGCCGACATAGCGATAGAGCGGCAATCCCCGCGCGTCAGCCGCAGCCTTTGCCACCGCAAGCGACACACCCAAAATGGCATTAGCGCCCAGCCGCGCTTTGTTCGCCGTCCCGTCGAGCGCAATCATTGCCGCATCGATCTCGCTCTGGTCCTCGGCGTCATAACCCGCCAGCGCGCCGGCAATCTCGCCATTGACCGCATTAACCGCCTTGGTCACGCCCTTGCCCAGCCACGCCTTGCCGCCGTCGCGCAATTCCACGGCTTCATACGCCCCCGTCGATGCACCCGAGGGAACGGCGGCACGCCCGAAACTGCCGTCTTCAAGAAACACGTCGACTTCGACCGTCGGGTTGCCACGACTGTCAACAATGCTGCGGGCGTGGATGTCCAGAATTTCGGTCATGTTTGGCTCTCGAAAAATGGCTGCGGTATGCGCGCGCCCCTATCGAAGCGCGCCGCTTTGTGCAAATAACGATGCCGAAACAATGGAACTGTGGTTGACGTGGGCGGTTTGTCTCCCACATTCCGCTCAATGCCTAAATAAGGACTGACACATGGCCGAAATCACCCCGCCCAAAGCGCCCCGCAAACGTGCAACGCCCAATGTTGCGGTTAAGGAGGTCGTCGCCGAAACCAAGACGACCGTTGAAAAACTGAAAGAAGAAGCATCAACGATGGCAACCGAAGCCACCGAAGCAGCGCGTAAGGCAGCGAACACGGGTAAGGACAAGGCTGCTGAAGCACTGTCGGGCCTGTCGAAAATCGCCAATGACGCGGCAGGCACGGTCGACCAGCATCTTGGCAAAACCTATGGCGACTATGCCCGCAAGGCATCAACCGGTGTCGAAAACGTTGCGGCCAAGCTGCAAGCCAAGGACGTTGACCAGCTTGCCGCTGAAGCAACTGATTTTGTGAAAAAGCGTCCTGCGATTGCCATTGGTGCACTCGCGGCAGTTGGCTTGCTCATAGTCGGTCTGTTTACCGGCGGCCGCAACAAAAACGACAAAGCCTGACCAGCAGCATAGCGGTGGACCCCGTTTCGCAACCCGATAACGAGATTCCACCGCCACTTGGTGACTTGCTGCGCCAATTGCTTGCGGACGCAATTGCCTGGTTTGATGCAGAACGGCGGGTTTACGACATCCAGGCTCGACTGACGCGCCGTGCCGTCGGCTGGGTTGCGGCTTATGCGTTTGCAGCGATCGTGATTGCGCAAGGCGCGATGATCGCGTTCGTCGTTGGCGTGTTGCTAACCCTCGCGCCGATCGTTGGTCCGGCTTGGGCGACTGCGATAATCGTTTTGGTTTGTTCGGTTCTGGCAGCTTTTTGCATCTGGCGAATACGCCTGCGGCTAAGAGCGGTAAAAAATTCATGGAGACGCCGACATGACGGATGACCCTGTCAGCGATGCCGCCGCCAAAGCTAATTTGCGCCGTACCGCGCTGACGACAACGGCAAGCCTGTTGCGTCGCCGCCTCGATCCTCGATTGATTGCGGCGGACTTTGCCAAGCTTGCGCTCGCCCGGTCGATCACGCGCATTGCCGCCATTTCAGCGACACCCAAACAGCGCAAACGGGCATTGATCGGCGGCGTCATTGCCGCCACGACGGCGATTGGGCTGCGCGTTCTTTATCGCAATGCACAGGAAAAAACTGTGGAAACCCCCTCGCCCGAAACTGAATCGGACGTTAAACGGCTGCGATGAGCAGCAAGTTACATCTCGTTTTCGGCGGTCGTGTCAAAGACCCCCGCACCCTCGATTTCGATCATACGACAATCCAGATCATCGGTATTTTCCCCGACTACAAGAGCGCTGAAAAAGCGTGGCGCAGTGCCGCGCAGAAAACGGTCGACGACGCCGAAATGCGCTTTGTCGTCACGCACCTGCACCGGCTGCTCGAGCCGGACATGCTTGGACGTCCAGTCTAGGAAAGAAAGCCGCAAAAGGCGAGGAATGCGGCCGAAAAGCTGAGCATGAAAAATTTCATGTCACCCATCGGCGGCTCCTGAACCATCGGCATCATCGTTACGGGGCGAAGCAAGCGACGAAACGGATGCCGTGCAGCTTCGTTGGTGAGAACAAGCGACCTTTTCATGGCCAAATGTTAACGCGATGTTGACCATGACGACTATGGGAAAAGGGGGTTAATTATCGTCCGGTTTCGGGATTCGCGTGCGAATCCTAGATCATCGCCATCCCGCCGTTCACATGAAGCGTCTGCCCCGTGACATATGCCGCTTCATCCGACGCGAGATAGACCACAGCCGCACCGATTTCGGCTCCCTCACCTAGACGTCCGGCAGGAATACGCGTTGTCAGCGCTTCCTTTTGGGCATCAGGCAAAACATCCGTCATCGGCGACGTGATAAAGCCTGGCGCGACGCAGTTCACGGTAATATTCCGGCTCGCCAGTTCCTGCGCCAGCGCTTTTGACATCGCGGTCAGGCCGCCCTTTGAGGCAGCATAGTTCGCCTGCCCCGGATTGCCCGTGGTGCCGACAACGCTGGTGATCGTGATGATGCGCCCGACACGCGCTTTCATCATTGGCTTTGATGCCGCGCGGATCAGTCGGAACGCCGCTTCGAGGTTGATGCGGATCACGTCGGACCATTCATCATCCTTCATCCGCATCACAAGATTGTCACGCGTCACCCCGGCGTTGTTGACGAGAATGTCCAACTTGCCGCCAAGCGCTGTGATAGCGGCGGGGATCAGTCCTTCGACTGCTTCGGCGTCGCCAAGATTGCAGGGCACGACCACCGCACCAGGAATGTCCGCGGCAACAGCACGCAACGCGTCTTCGCGCGTTCCTGAAAGCGCCACGGTCGCACCCTGCGCCGCGAGTGCCTTCGCCACCGCAGAACCAATGCCACCGCTCGCGCCCGTTACCAGCGCGGTCTTGCCTGTCAGATCAAACATCCGAATTCCTATTTCTTGAAGAGTGATTTGAGCCCGGTCAGGATCGCCCCGGCAATGACCTTACCGGCGGCATTACCGATCTGCTTGACCGGATCCTGCGCCCGTCGCCGACGGCGGCGTTGTCTGAACATTTTGAACATCAGGTTCTCCTTCTCAAAGGCCGCCGACCAGCGCTTCAATATCGTTCATCGTTACCACCGCTCGCGTCGCCACATCGGGGTTGATCCGTTTGATCATCGGACCCAGCACCTTGCCGCCGAATTCGACAAATTCGGTCACGCCCGCTTCCGCCATCGCGATCACGCTCTCCCGCCAGCGGACCATCCCCGTTACCTGATCGACGAGCAGCCCGCGGATTGCATCGGGATCGGTTGCCTGCGCCGCCGACACATTAGCATAAAGCGGCACGAGCGGTGCCTGAACACGCGCCTCGGCTAATGCCTTGGCCATCACTTCGGCAGCAGGCGCCATCAAGGCACAATGGAACGGCGCGGATACGGCCAGCGGCAAGGCCCGCTTCGCGCCGCGCTCTTTCGCCAATCCCATTGCGCGCTCGACCGCGGCGGCATGACCGGAAATCACCACTTGCCCGCCACCATTGTCATTCGCCGCCGCGCAGACATCGCCTTGCGCTGCGTCTGCTGCGACAGCGGTGACCGCGTCGAAATCGAGTCCGAGAATGACCGCCATTGCGCCCTCACCCACCGGCACGGCAGCCTGCATCGCTTGTCCGCGCGTCTTGAGGAGCCGCGCTGTGGTCGAGAGGTCGATCGCGCCCGCCGCGCACAATGCCGAATATTCACCGAGCGAATGCCCCGCGACAAATGCTGCTTTCTCGGCCAATCGCACGCCGCCTTCGCGTTCCAGAACGCGCAGTGTTGCGATTGCGTTCGCCATGATCGCCGGTTGCGCATTCTCGGTCAGCGTCAGGACATCCTCCGGCCCCTCCGTCATGACGCGATAAAGCGCCTGCCCCAGCGCTTCATCGACTTCGCCAAAAACTTCGCGGGCGGCGGGGCTGGCGTCGGACAGCGCCTTGCCCATGCCGACGGACTGGCTGCCTTGTCCTGGAAATATAAATGCTCTCATGCCAGCCCGCCTAGGCCATAGCAGCCCGACTTGCCAAGCCCGCCGCATTCCGCCATAGGCACACGCACAAGAAAGCCGGAGGGGCGTCCGCATGGGGCGGCGTCAGCGATCGGCATGGAAGGACGAACCAGCATGGCTCTGTATGAGCATGTGTTTCTCGCGCGTCAGGATCTGGCTCAGGCACAGGTCGACGGTCTCGCGGAAACCGCAACCAAGATTATTACCGATAATGCGGCAAGATCGTCAAAACCGAAACATGGGGCTTGCGCTCGCTTGCGTATCGCATCGCGAAGAACCGTAAAGCGCATTATGTCATGATCGAATTCGAAGCGCCGACCAACGTCTGCCTCGAACTCGAGCGCCAGACGCAGATCAACGAAGATGTCATCCGTTACATGACATTGCGCGTTGACGGCCACGAAGCGGGCCCGTCGGCGATGATGCGCCGCAATGAAACGCGCGACCGCGAGCGTTCCGAGCGTGGCGAACGCCCGCGTCGTGACCGCGACGACCGCGACGCGCTGTAAGGAGATATAGACATGGCACGCCCATTTTTCCGCCGCCGCAAAAGCTGCCCCTTCGCAGCCAAGGATGCGCCGCAGATCGACTATAAGGACGTCCGGTTGCTTCAGGGATTTGTCTCTGAGCGCGGCAAGATCGTTCCCAGCCGCATCACCGCCGTCAGTGCGCCCAAGCAACGCGAACTTGCGCAAGCAATCAAGCGTGCCCGGCACATCGGCCTCCTCCCCTACATCGTGAAGTGAGGCCAGTAACATGGAAGTGATCCTCCTCGAACGCGTCGAAAAGCTCGGCAAAATCGGTGACGTTGTCACCGTCAAGAACGGTTTCGCGCGCAATTTCCTGCTCCCGAACAAAAAGGCGCTGCGGTCAAACGCAGCCAACCTGAAACTGTTCGAAGCGAACAAAGCCAAGATCGTTGCCGACAACGACAACCGCCGTGGCGAAGCCGAAACGCGCGCCAAGGACGTTGACGGCAAGTCAGTGACGTTGATCCGTCAGGCATCGAACACCGGCCAGCTTTATGGTTCGGTTGCCGTGCGCGACATCATCGAAGCCCTCGACGTTGACGGGACGCAGGTTCAAAAGAACCAGGTCGTTCTCGACAAGCCGATCAAGGCGATTGGCCTGTATGATGTCCGCGTGCAGCTTCATCCCGAAGTTGCCGTGACGATCAAGGTAAACGTCGCGCGCAGCCCCGAAGAAGCCGATCTGCAGACGCAGGGCGTCGATGTCATGGCATCGATGTTTGAAAAGGACGAGGCCGGGTTTACCGAAGCCTATGATCCGAATGCAGAGCCGGGCGAGATCGCGGTTGATGCGCCGGTTGTGGCGGAAGCGCCGACCGAAGGCTGAACGGCTTTTGTTTGTCGAGAAATCAAAAACCCGGTGGCGAAAGCTGCCGGGTTTTTTGTATTAAGGCTTTGGCGGATTCTGACCAAAAGTTAGTCAAAAGTTAGTCCAAGGATTCGCTTGCACGCGCGGCGAAGGTTACAAAGGTTACACTATGGCGACTGCGCGACAGGAAGCGGTGCGTTGCTGATTGCGGCAGGCGAAGTTCACGAAGTTCTCACTATGCGCCTACACAAAATTACTGGGCAATCGGACGGGATCAACGGTTTCAAAGAGCAAGATTAGAGAATACCAGATTGGAACGTATCAAGAACACCATCTGTAGGATAGTGGTTTTTTTATTCGGGCCACGGCGGATTGTGACAAGATTTTGGTCGTTTGACCGGTCAAGCGCTGTTCTCGAAAGCCGCCATCGATCTGCTGGCGTATGCAACCCCTCTCCCCTTGCGAGAGAGGGCGACTCAGCGCAGCTGAGCGGGGTGAGGGGGATAAGGGAAATCCTCTGGACAGATCGCTTATCCCCCTCACCCCGCTCGCGCTGCGGCGCGAGTCGCCCTCTCCCGCGAGGAGAGAGGGGACGCTGGCGGCTTAATAAAAGTGCTCGCCAAAACCGGACATTCCGCTCCCCCCCAACAAACCCGCCGTCCTGCCCACTCAAGAAATGAAAAAGGTTGCCGACCCTTTCGGATCGGCAACCCCTAACATGGTCAGCGGCTGGAGATGAATCTCTAGCCCGGGAGACCATGAGCGGACTAGCCGCGCGACTCCCGAACGAAATTACCCGTGCCACTTGCTGAACCATGAGACATCGGATCACCTCCTTTCGCTAGTTGATATGAATGTGCCCTGCGTTGGACACAAACAGAACATGAGTCATTCGCGACTCGCGATCAAGGACTTTTCGAAAATATATTTATCTGTCATGATTCAGGGTCTGCGATTTTGCCGCGTATTTTTCATAAATCCCCGAAATCCGTCGTTTCGTTGTCTCTTTACAGTTTCATGTAATGTTGTAACATCTTTCATCAGAGCGGTGCGACCGTGATGCCGCCAAAGAGGAGGGTGTTATGCAGTCCAACGGGTATCTCGAAACCAAGCCACGCCCCGGCGCGATGGCGGTGGTTGTTGCCATTCATGTCGCGGGGATCGGCGCGCTGATGTTGATCGCGCCGACGGTCGTTGAAAGGTTCCATCCGCCGTTGGAGGGCTATAACGTGCCCGCGCCGACGATCCCGCCCGAGGTGGTCGATGAGGCAACGCCAAAGGTGAAAACGAAAACGGCATTGCCCGTCGACCGTGTCGAGCGCCGCGTGCCAAGCAAGCCCGGTGACGCGGGTCCGGCGCTGACCGGCGATCCGGGCCCGCTCGCTGGTGCGGGGACTGGCGAGGGGCTGGGCGGCGGGATCGAGATTTTTCCCGTCGATCCGCCCAAGAATCCGGTGATTGTCGGCCCGCGCTTCGTTGGTCGCAACGCCCAGCCGCCCTATCCGCCGGGGATGCAGCGGCTGAATATCGAAGGCGCAGTCACAGTGCGCGTCCTCGTTGGCGTCGATGGCCGCCCGCTGCGCATCGAAGCGGTGAACGTCGATCAGGAGGCGTTCTTTGCCGCGACGCGCGACTGGGGGATGCGCAAATGGCAATTCGCGCCGGCGACGCGCGACGGCGTGGCGTTTCAGGAATGGCGGACGATGACAGTCAGGTTCGAAATGAATTAGCCTGATCCGCAGTGCTGAGCTTGTCGAAGTACGGTTAAATGCGCGAACCGTCCTTCGACAGGCTCAGGACTGCGGAATTTTACCCCCGGCAATCCTCGACGACGCGGGTGAATTCAGGCCAGATCGGCAGGATCAGGTCGCCCGCGCCGTCGAGGCCGATCAGGATGCGCCCCCGGCTAAAAGCGAGCGCATCAAGCTGCGGATCGCGCGCCGTCAGTTCGGCGGCAACATAGGATGGCGGGCCGCTGGTCGGCAGCGCGTCATAGGCTTTCGCGCCATTGGTCGAACGGAGCGTCATCCGTGCCGCCACGCTGCCGGGGCGCGAGACGAAAATGCGCGCGCCGGTCGCTTCACAACGGATCGTGAACAGCGCGTCGGTGCCTGCTTGCCCGAACCGCGCGATACTGCCGCGACTATCGCGCGTGTAAGTCCAGACGCCGGGGGCAGGGGCGCGGTCGCTCCAGTTGGTCGCGGGGGCAGGCGGCGGCGTTGGCGCGGGTCGCGTGACAGGCGGGGCAGGGCGAGGTTGTGGCATTGGCGCCGGGGGCTGCACGCAAGCGACGACGGCCAGTAGAGGAGCAAGCCCAACCCAAAACCGATTAGGCTGAGCTTGTCGAAGCCCTGTCCTTCTTTCTTGACCAGCGCACCAAGTAGGACAGCCCTTCGACAGGCTCAGGGTAAGCGGTGTTTTTTTCATCGACAGTGCACTAACGGACAACACGCCTGCCGCACAAGTCGCACCGGGCTTGGCATATCGGCACGCTGTCGCATAAGCCGCACAGATGAGCATTGATACCAAACGCCTGAAATCGATCGTCGCGGGGTCGGCGGGCAACCTTGTCGAATGGTATGACTGGTTCGCTTACGCCACCTTCGCCATCTATTTCGCGCCGGTCTTTTTCCCAAAGGGTGATGCGACCGCGCAACTGCTCAACACTGCGGCGATCTTTGCCGCGGGGTTCCTGATGCGGCCCATCGGCGCATGGGTGATGGGCATTTATGGCGACAAGCATGGGCGCAAGGCGGGGCTGACGCTGTCGGTGATCATGATGGCGGTCGGATCGCTGATGATCGCGTTCGCGCCAACCTATGCGCAGGTGGGGGTCGCCGCGCCGGTGATGCTGGTTATCGCACGGATGATCCAGGGGCTGTCGGTTGGCGGCGAATATGGCTCGAGCGCGACCTATCTGTCCGAAATGGCCCCGGCGGACCGGCGCGGCTTCTGGTCGAGCTTTCAATATGCGACATTGAGCGGCGGGCAGTTGCTGGCGATCATCACCGCGCTGATCCTGCAAGCGACGCTCAGCGAAGCGCAGCTCGGCGATTGGGGCTGGCGCATTCCGTTTGTGATCGGGGCGATCCTGGCGGTGCTGGTGTTCCTGCTCCGGCGGACAATGGCGGAGACAAAATCCTTTGCGGGGATCGACCAGACGCGCGAGCATAGTTCGCTGCGCATCCTGTGGCGTGACCACCGCCGGTCGTGCATTCTCGTCGCGATGATGTCGGGCGGCGGCGGGTTGGCGTCTTATGCGTTCACCACTTACATGCTCAAATATCTGATCAACAGCGCGGGCTTTGACAAGCGCACCGCGACGCTGATCATTGCGGCCGCACTGGTCTGGTCGTTCTGCCTGCAACCCATTGCGGGGATGCTGGCGGACCGGTTTGGGCGCAAGCCGTTGCTGTTTATTGCAGGGATTGGCGTGTCGCTGGTCGCTGTGCCGGTTTATACGCTGCTCGGGACGACGACATCGCCATATGTGGCGCTTGCGCTGATCCTGATCCCGATCACGCTCCACGGCGGCTACACCGCGAACAACGCGATGGTGAAAGCCGAGCTTTTCCCCGCGCACGTCCGCGCGCTCGGCGTTGCGTTTCCCTATGCGGTGGGGAATACGCTGCTGGCAGGGACAACCGAATATGTCGCGCTCTGGTTCAAGAGCAGCGGCATGGAGAGCGGCTTCTTCTGGTATGTGGCGGCGATGGTCGCGATGACAGTGGTCGCGTATCTGATGCTGCCCGAGACAAAGACAGCGGGACTGATCCGGGAGGATTAATCCAAAAACGGGACGAACCGTTTATTTTGTGCAGTGCAACATGGCTAAAACTTTGTTAAGACACGGTTAGGACGAGGGGTTTTTGTCCTTCAGGGAGTATATGTTATGAAGAAGATTGCCGCTCTTGCACTCGCCGCGACCATGCTGGCGCCGCTGCCCGCGTCCGCCGCGACGTTCATCGTTCAGGCGTTCGCCAACAGTTCATCGGGCGGCACGGGGCTGAGCACAATTACGCTGACCGCCGGACAGGCGTTCACTGTCAGCAGCAACACCAACGACCTCTGGTCGGCCGGTGCCTTGCCGCGCTTCTCGGATGCCGGTGGTCTCGTCGGCAATCGTTTTGCCACAGCAGCGGATGATTCGGGCGAAGCCGTCGGCACGCAGATCGGCCAAAATTTCGGCACATGGACGCAGGACGGTTTCACGACCGCTTTTGGCACGATGGTCGGCAAGATCGGCACGACCTATTTCGCGCTCGGCACCGGCTTTTCGGGCGTTGCGCCGACGGCTGGCGTGCTCGAGCTGTACTATTGGGACAGCAACAACGGCGACAACACCGGCCAGATTGCCGCTGAAGTGACCGCGTTGGCGGGCGCCGTGCCCGAAGCAACCACCTGGAGCATGCTGATTGCGGGCTTCGGCATGGTCGGCTTTGCAATGCGTCGTCGCAGCGCGAAACTGATCAAGCAGCTGGTCTGAATTTACCGGATGCCCGGTTTGGGTATTGGTTGTAGAAAAGGGGCGGGGCTGGAGACGGCGCCGCCCTTTTTTTTCACGCGGCGCGGGGCATGATCCGGTCGAGTTCGCCGTTCAGTGTGCGCTTGGCTTCGAGCAGTTCATAGTCGGTCTGCAGTCCGAGGAAAAAACCTTCGGACATGCGGAAATAGCGCGCCAGCCGCAGGTCGAGTTCGGCATCCATTGGACGCTCACCCGCAATCACGTCGTTAAGGCGCGCAACATCGACGCCGAGTGCGCCAGCAAGCGCGTCGGGCGACAGAGCCAGCGGCTCCATAAATTCTAGAACCAGCATTTCCCCCGCATGGCTGTTGTGCAGCCAGTCCGGATCAATGAGGGTCAGTGATTTCGACATCGTATGCGTCTCCGTCCTTCCAGACGAAGCATATACGCCATTGCATATTAATGGAAATGGAATGCTGACCGAGGCGGTCCTCTTTCAAGGCGTGCAGACGATTACTGGGTGGATTACGCAAGTCTTCAAAACTGCGTGAGCGATTGAGCATTTTGAGCTTGTCGAGCGCGCGATCCTGAATGTCGCCCGGCAGCCGCTTGGCGCGGAGGCCGTTCCAGATGCGTTCGGTGTCGGCGGTGGCGAAGGAACGGATCACTGTCAGACTTTCGGAATAGCGTCTAAAAAGCGCCATTCACCGTCGGATGGGCGCCTGGCTTGCCAAAAACGCCATCCGTTCACATTCGTATTTGTGATCGCCGTTGCAGCAGCAGAAGGGCTACCAAAGTCGGCACCGTCTTCGCTAACCCATTTACCCTCGACGATTTCTGCAGTGTGATGCTTTCCCTTGTAGCTCGCTCGAAGAAGTGTGCCGTTCGGTAAAACCAAGCCTCTAAATGACATTCCTTTAGCAGGGCCAGTCAAACTGATCTGCGATGCGATACTGGCCGCCGCTTCTATAAATGGCAGAGCAGCATGAACTGTCTTGCCGTTGTCAATATCTAACGCCTCTTGGATAACATCGTCATACGTATGCGTTTCTGATCTTCTACGGCTTGTTAAGGCCTTCCAAGTCTCAAAACTAATCTCAATTTGCGGCATCTAAATCTCCGTATAGCGCGTATAGTGCTATACGGGCTATATGTCAAATAATGCACTACCGCCCCTTCCACTTCTGCCGCGTTTCCCGAGCCGGCACTACCGCATCCCCGGCTTTCCCTCACTGCGTCTCACCTACGCCTCCAACACCCGCACCCCCGCATAAACCCCGCGTGCTTTCACCGCGAATTTGGCGTCGCAAGTCACCAGCGGGCACGCCAATTCCATTGCCAGCACGAGATAGAGGCAGTCCTTCAGCGGGTGGCCGATGTCGATAGCAAGGTTAGCGGCACGGAGCAGGTCGGCGCTTCCCGTGCGGACAAGGGTGATTGCAGCGCTGGCAAGCAAAGTCGCCAAGCTCGCCAGTTTGTCCTGATTGTCGCTCCTGTTGATATTCGCGTCCCGAACGATAGCACCTGCGACTTCGACGGCGAAAAGATCGGGCACAGAAATTCTGCCCTCATGCTCCTTGAACAGGGCCAATGCTGCGTCGGAATTTGATTCGATGTGATAGAGTTTGACCGCCACACTGGCGTCAATAACAATCACCAGCTGTCACGCTCTTTGCGCAGGAGATCGAGCGAGGTCATGCTGTCGGGGAGCTTGATTGGATTGCGCGCACGAATTTCCCGGACTTCCGCAATCCACGCCGTCATATCGAATGCTTTGGCCTCGCGATCCAGTATGTCGCGCACTTCGGCTTCGAGCGAACGATGGTTCTTTTTCGCGCGCAGACCAAGGCCTTCGTAGGTTTCGTCGGACAGTTTACGGACAGTAAGCGTAGCCACAGCAATCTCCTTAAATGAGACTGTAGCCATAATGCTAGCAAAACGCAAGCATTCACGCGCCCCGCCCGCTCTTGAACTTTTGGCTTTTCCCATATCGCGTTTTCCGCGTCCCCGGTTTGCCCTCGTTCGAGCGCCCCATGATCGGCGCGGCGGACACCGCGACACCCGGCAAGCCGAGCTCCTCCGCCTCCAGCGACCGTATCTCATCGCGCAGCCGCCCGGCTTCCTCGAACTCGAGGTCGCCTGCCGCCTTGCGCATCCGCTTTTCGAGCTCCTCGATATAACCGCGCAGGTTGTGGCCGACCATGTGGGGGCGGTCTTCATCGATCTCGATGGTCACCTGATCGCGGTTCGACAGATGCGAGAGCACATCCGAGATATTGCGCTTGATGGTCAGCGGGGTGATGCCGTTCGCCGCATTATACTCAAGCTGCTTTTCGCGGCGACGATCGGTTTCGCGCATTGCGCGTTCCATGCTGCCCGTCACGCGGTCGGCATAGAGGATCACGCGCCCGTCGACATTGCGCGCGGCGCGGCCGATGGTCTGGATCAGCGAGGTTTCGCTGCGCAGGAAGCCTTCCTTGTCGGCATCCAAAATCGCGACCAGCCCGCATTCGGGAATATCCAGCCCCTCGCGCAGCAGGTTGATGCCGATCAGCACATCATAGACGCCGAGCCGCAGGTCGCGGATCAGCTCGATGCGCTCGAGCGTTTCGACGTCCGAGTGCATATAGCGCACCTTGATTCCCGCTTCGTGAAGATATTCGGTCAAGTCCTCCGCCATGCGCTTGGTCAGCGTGGTGACGAGCGTGCGATAGCCGTGCGCCGTCACTTTGCGGATTTCGTTGATGACGTCGTCGACCTGATCCTCCACGGGTTTGATCTCGACCGGTGGGTCGATAAGCCCGGTGGGGCGGATGACCTGCTCGGCGAACACGCCGCCGGTTTGCTCCATTTCCCACGGCCCGGGGGTGGCGGAGACGCAGACGGTTTGCGGGCGCATCGCATCCCATTCGTTGAAGCGCAGCGGGCGGTTGTCGATGGCGCTGGGCAAACGAAAGCCATATTCGGCGAGCGTCAGTTTGCGGCGGTGGTCGCCGCGCGACATGCCGTTCACCTGACCGATGGTGACGTGGCTTTCGTCGACAAACAGCAGTGCATTTTCGGGGAGATATTCGAACAAAGTCGGCGGCGGCTCGCCGGGCAGGCGGCCGGTGAGGAAGCGGCTGTAATTCTCGATCCCTGCGCAGCTTCCGGTCGCGGCGATCATTTCGAGGTCGAAATTGGTGCGCTGTTCGAGGCGTTGCGCTTCGAGCAACTTGCCTTCGATGACCAGTTCCTTGAGCCGCTCGGAAAGCTCGAATTTGATCGCTTCCATCGCCTGCTTCATCGTCGGCCCGGGTGTGACGTAATGGCTGTTGGCAAACACGCGGACGTAATCGAGGCTGGCGGCTTTCTTGCCCGTCAGCGGATCGAATTCGACGATGCTTTCGATCTCGTCGCCGAAGAAGCTGATCCGCCACGCGCTGTCTTCATAATGCGACGGAAAAATCTCGAGATTGTCGCCACGCACGCGGAAATTGCCGCGCTGGAACGACGCTTCGTTGCGCTTGTATTGAAGCGCGACGAGTTTGCGGATGATTTCGGACTGATCTGCGCCTGCGCCTTTTTTCAGGTCGAAGATCATCGCCGAATAAGTCTCGACCGATCCGATGCCATAAAGGCACGACACCGATGCGACGATGATCACGTCGTCGCGTTCAAGCAAGGACCGCGTCGCCGAATGCCGCATCCGGTCAATGCTTTCGTTTACGCTCGATTCCTTCTCGATATAGGTATCCGACCGCGCGACATAGGCTTCGGGCTGGTAATAGTCGTAATAACTGACGAAATATTCGACCGCGTTTTCGGGGAAAAACGACTTCATTTCGCCGTAAAGCTGCGCCGCCAATATCTTGTTGGGGGCGAGGATCAGCGCGGGCCGCTGCAATTCCTCGATCACGCGCGCCATCGTGAAGGTCTTGCCCGATCCCGTCACGCCGAGCAGAACCTGATTGCGCTCGCCGGTCAGCGCCGTTTCGACGAGTTCCTTGATCGCCGTCGGCTGGTCGCCCGCTGCGGTGTAGTCTGACACGACCTTGAACCTTTTGCCGCCTTCGAGCTTTAGGGGTCGCTCGGGCCGGTGAGGGACAAAGCTATGATCGGTTTCGGGTTCGGCGAGCGACGTGCGGATTTGAATTGCCATAAGTTGACGATATGGTGCCGGAAAAGAACCGGCGCAACGAATAATACAAATGGGGAACATCGATATGAAATATCTCTGGCTTGCTCTTCCACTCGCGCTGTCCGCTACGCCTGCGCTGGCTGAACCCGATTATGCTGCTGCGATCCGCGCGGATTATGATGCGAACCTTGCGCCCCTCTTCGATTATTTCCATCGCAATCCCGAACTGTCGTTCCGCGAATTCAATACGTCGGCGCGCATGGCCAAGGAGTTGCGCGCGATCCCTGGCATCGTCGTCACTGAAAAAGTCGGGCAGACCGGTGTGGTCGGCGTCATGAAGAACGGCGCGGGGCCGACAGTCCTGATCCGCGCCGATATGGACGGTTTGCCGGTCGAAGAAACGTCGGGCCTCGCCAATGCATCGAAAGCGCGACAGGTTGGCGTCGACGGCAAGGACTCGCCGGTCATGCACGCCTGCGGCCATGACACGCACATCACGGGCATGATCGCGACGGCGAAACGGCTCGCGGCGATGAAGGATCGCTGGGCGGGAACGATCGTTTTTGTCGTGCAGCCTGCCGAAGAAGCGCTGGGCGGCGCAAAGGCGATGGTCGATGACGGGATATACACCCGCTTTCCCAAGCCCGACTATGCGCTTGCCTATCATGTCGGGGCTGAACTGCCGACGGGGCAGGTGAGTGCGTCGGAAGACATTCAATATTCGTCGTCCGATGCGCTGGAGATTACCGTGCGCGGCGTGGCAACGCATGGCGCGTCGCCGCATCTGGGCAAGGATCCTGTGTATATCGGAGCGCAACTCGTGGTGGCGCTGCAAGCGATTATCAGCCGCGAAAAAGGGCCGCTGACGCCAAGCGTCATTACGGTCGGCGCGTTCAACGCCGGTAACCGCCCGAACATCATTTCGGACCACGCCGATCTGCAAGTGACGGTGCGCGCCAATGACGAAGTGACCCGCGCGCAGTTGATTGCCGCCATCCGTCGGGTTGCTGATGGTATCGGCCGCGCCAATGGCCTCCCCGATGCCTTGCTGCCTGTTGTGAACGTGGTGGCGGGAACGCCGACGACAATCAACGACGGCCCGCTCGCCCGGCGGATCAACGCGGCGTTCAAGCGCGAGCTTGGCGCGGCGGCCGTGACGCCGTGGGAACAGAAGGGCATGGGTGCCGAAGACTTTTCCTATTTCGTCGCGCCCGATCTGAAAGTGCCCGGTTTCTACTTTGCGGTGGGCGGGACACCGCAGGCGGCGTTCGATGCCGAAAAAAATGGCGGACCGGCGGTTGCGGGGCACCATTCGGGGCTTTTCAAGGTCGATGGCCGCGCTGCCGTGACGACGGGCGCCACCGCGATGACCGTTGCAGTCATGGAATTGCTCGGCAAGCGATAAGCGACCCTGCCGGCAGCGAAATGGTTAAGGAAATATAACTGCCGAATCACGATAAATGCCGGATGTTCATCATTTTTTAATGTGGTGGTTGTAGATCAGACCTACAAACAAAAACGACCGCTGCAATAGGTGCAGCGGCCGCTTCGGCAAATTAGGAATGTGCTCCCGGGACCAAACGGAGTTGCTTTCCTGATTTACGCCCCGTGGATGGGGAGGGGCATGCTCTGTAATACGGGCAATATCCTTAACAATTTATTACTTCATAAAATATTCAGCGCGCTGGACCTTTCGGGCGCATCGCTTGTTTGATGGCATTGTTTATTTTAGTGTGTGCCAATGAAAACGATGCGTAATCCCACTGACTATCGGCGCTTGGCGGCGCTGCGTGACTTGGATTTGGACGGTCATAGCTATTCGCAGGATTGCGAAACTATTGTCGGGCTCGCCGCCAATCACTTTAATGTGCCAATGGTCGCTGTCTCGCTGCTTGACCGCACGGATCAGGTATTTCTCGCGCAGCACGGGATGGCCGTTGACAGCGTGCCGCTCGGTGAGACGATCTGTGAATTTTTGCTCGATGCCGACGGCCCGCAAATCATCGATGACGCGCAGACCGATGTTCGGGTGCGTGACCGTAGCTGTGTAACAGGTTCGCCCTTCGTCCGCTTTTATGCGGGCTATCCGATCCGGTCGTCCGATGGCCACATTGTCGGATCCTTCTGCCTGGTGGATGACAAAGCTCGTACGCTGACCGACGCCGAAAACACCGCATTCCATCAATTCGGCGCTATCGCCGAAGGCATGGTGCGAGCGCACGCGCGCGACAATGCGCTGAAGCTGAGCCAGGCCGACCTGCTGGCCAATACGCAGCAACTGACCCGCGCCAACAGTGCGCTGGCGCAGGCCGGGCGCATCGCGAAAATCGGGCGCTGGGAAATCAACATCAAGACGATGGACGTCACTTGGTCCGATGAAGTGTTCCGGATTCACGAGCTCGACGTCATCGAGGGAAAATCGGTGCTGCGCGCGATCAACTATTATGCCGATCATGATAAGGCGCGGGTGAACGCGGCGGTCAACGATGCCATCGTTTATGGAACGCCGTTTGATTTCGCCGCAGATCTGATCTCGGCCAAGGGCAATGTTCGGCATGTGCGTTCAGCGGGCGAGCGTGATATGAGCGGCTCTGGCGGCGCGCGGATTATCGGGATCATTCAGGATATAACCGATATCGTCGAGGCCCAGAGCCGCTTGACGGGTGCCGCGCTAGACGCAGGCGATACCGAGACCGACGATAATCCTCCGCCTGTTCCACTCGTCTGAATTCTTTCGGTCGGGCCTTCATTTACGCCATGTCGAATAGTATATGTGCGCTGATGGCAACGACACTTCCAATCACCCTGCCGGTCGCGGCGCAACCCCGCGCGATCGCAAACTGGCTGCTCGCCGTAGCGTCGCTTGTTT
>JAYWFN010000208.1:0-8467 GCA_043778785.1 Sphingomonas sp.
CCTTCGACAGGCTCAGGACTGCGGTGTCAGCAATTCGAGAAATTTTGTCGCCGCTAGAAAATCGGCGCGCCGCGCATCGCGGGCGTCGGTGGCCATCCAGTCTTCGCCCCAATGCTCGGCCTGCCATAGCTCATCAAGATGGCACGCATCGAACGCCGCATCGGGCGTGATCGCGCCTTCGGTCAGCATCAGCGCCACGACCAACGATCCACCGATCGTCACCAGCGGCGACAGCGCCGTGCGGTGAAAATCGTCATAAGCGGCAACGGCAGTGCCCAACCGCCGCACGGTTTCGGGCGGTTGCGCGCTATGGATGATCCCCGATGTCACCGTAAACGAAACATCGAACCGCGCGCGCGCCCAATCGAGCAGCGGATCCCAGATCTCGGCCTCGCGCGCCGCAAGCTCGGGCGGGTTGTCGGCGCGGTAGCAGAGCAGGTCGGTTTCGCCGTATACCGCCAGCGTCTCGACAGCGGGCGCGCGTTCGACGGCCGCATTGGCAAGGCCGGTCAGCGGCATTTGGTGGGGCTTGATCTCGCCTTCAACCGCGCGCCATTCGTCGGCGATGGCCTCGGCAAGCTGCGGCGTGGGCAATTTTAATGTCTTGCGTCCCGGCGTTTTGACGAGGCGGCCATCAAACAGGACTGTGCCGTTTTCGACGGCGACGTCTTTCCAGAAACGTTTCACTTTGGCGTCCGCCACCGCTTTGCCAGCAGGACAGGGACAACCAGCACATCCACAGCCGCAATGAACAGCATGACGCCGCCAATGACCTCCGCGGGTTCTATCCAGCGCTTCGCAATGATCGAGACGCCGAGAAAGGCCAGCGCGACGCCGCTCAGGCGGATCAGGCCAAGCGCGAAGAAGCGCGCGCGCGCGGGGTCCGGCGTTTCGGTCATGCAAACTCCCTTATCTCGCTCGGATGCGTCGCGACGGCATGAGCACCGGCGGCGTGCAAATCTTCGGCAGCATGATAACCCCAGGCAACGCCCAGTGCCCGCACCCCCGCAGCGCGCGCCATCAGCATGTCGAAACTGGTGTCGCCGATCATGATGGTGGTTTCGGGAAACGCGCCTGCTTCAGCCATTGCGGTTTTCATCATGGAGGGGTGCGGTTTGGAGGGATGCCGATCGGCGGTCTGGAGCGTGATGAAGCGGCTGGTCAGGCCGTGATGTTCGAGGCAAAGCGCCAGTCCACGATCCGATTTGCCCGTCGCGACGCCGAGGTGCCAGCCTTCGGCCTCAAGCGCGTCAATCGCGTCAGCGATGCCGTCATACAGCGGCTCTTCGACCAACCCATTGTCACGCAACCGCCAGAAAGCTTGCTTGTAATGTTCGGCCATTGTCGCATGAAACCGGTGGTCAGCATCGGGCAACAGCATTTGCATGGCCTCGATCAGGCTGAGCCCGACGACATTCAGTGTCGTGGCGCGCGCTGGTGGCGCCATTCGCGCCTGCGCAAAGGCATCGTTCATGGCCATGACGATATTGTGCTGGCTATCGACCAGCGTCCCGTCGCAATCGAAAATGGCGAGACGGTTCACGTCAGATCGCGCATCAGCAGCGCCATCGCTCGTTGCCCGCGTGCGTCGAGGGCATCGGCGACTTTGGCGCGCGCTTCGGACGATTTATTCTGCCCCAGTTTCGCCGTGCCGCGCATGGCCGTTACGCGCATTTCAAAGCCAGTGATCGCGCTGAGCATCTTGTCGAACAAGCCATCGGCCATCTTGTCGCGCGTCCAGATGGGCTTCGGCGCGAGCCGCGTTTCATGCTGCCACGACAAGGCGTCGGCCTGCGCGATCAGCGTGCCACGGTCCATTTTGGTGACCACGCCCTGCATTTCGAGCGTCAGGTAATTCCACGTCGGCACCTGGTCAGCAATCCCGTACCAATCGGGGCTGATATAGGCATCGGGGCCGTTGACCACGAACAGCGCCTCGGTCCCCGCCAGTCCCCGCGCGATACCATTGCCGCGCGCGACGTGGAAACCGATGCGGTCTTCGTCGAGAAACACAAACGGAATATGCGCCACCCGCGGGCCATCGGGCGTGGCGGCGAAGAGCATGCCGAAACCGATTTCGGAGGCAAAAGCGCGCATCGCATCGCGGTCTTCCCAGCGGAATTGCGGGTTAGGGTGCACGCTACTTCTTCCTCGTCGGCTTTTTGACCACAGCCTTCTTTTCACCCCGTGCGCGCCGTTCGCCTTTGCGTTCCTTGCGCGCCGATTTCGCTTTGTTCAGCGCCGCGCGCGCTTTGCCTTCGGGGGTGGCCGAGAATTTCACTTCGTCGAGGACCAGAACATCGCCGGTCTCGATATCGAAGCCGAGATCGTCGAGCGTTTCGGTGAAATGCGGCGGCAGGTCGGCGGTGACGTCGATGATGTCGCCGTCGGGATGTTCGACGCGGATGCGCCGCGCGTGGAGGTGCATCTTGCGGCTGACAGTGCCGGTCAGGAAGCTCGCTTTGCCGCCATATTTGCCGTCGCCGACGATGGGATGGCCGATCGCGGCCATGTGGACGCGGAGCTGGTGGGTGCGGCCGGTAAAAGGCTGAAGCTCGACCCAGGCGGCGACGTTGCCGGCGCGCTGGACGACGCGATACCGCGTGCGGGCGGGGCTGCCTTCCTTTTCGTCGACGTGCATTTTTTCGCCGCCGGTGCCGGGTTGCTTGGCAATCGGCAGTTCGATCATGCCGTCGTGGATCTCGGGCACGCCGACGATGATCGCCCAATAGACTTTGCGCGCGGTGCGGCTCGAGAAGGCCGTCGCGAAATGGGCTGCGGCACGCGGGGTGCGGGCTACCAACAGCGCGCCTGATGTGTCCTTGTCGAGACGGTGGACGAGTTTGGGCCGACCTTTGCCTTCATAGGTCAGCGCGTCGAGCAGGCGGTCGACATGATCGACCGTGCCGCTGCCCCCCTGTGTCGCGAGGCCGGGGGGCTTGTTGAGGACGAGGCCGGCATTGTCCTTATAGATGACAAGGCTCTGCGCAAACGCCGTCTCGTCATCGGTCAGGTTGGAGACGGCGCGCTTGGGTCGTTCGGACGCGACTTTTGCCATGCCCGGTTCGGCGGGCGGCACGCGGATGATCTGCCCCGCGACAATGCGGTCGCCCGGCGTCGCGCGCGCACCGTCAACGCGCAACTGCCCCGTCCGTGCCCAGCGCGAGACGATGTTGAAACTGGCATCGGGCAAATGCCGCTTGAACCAGCGATCGAGCCTTATGCCGTCATCATCGGCGGCGACCGTGAACTGGCGGACGGCATCGGTCATCGCTGCGTTATCCAGAGGCCAAGGCCGGTAAACAGGACCGCACCGACGACGCTGGCGATCACATAGAATGCGGCTATCGGATAAGCGCCGCGTTCGATCATGCCCCAGCTTTCGAGGCCGAAGGCGGAAAAGGTCGTGAACCCGCCGAGCACGCCAACGCCCGCGAACAAACGCCAGCTCTCACTGTCGCGCGCCAGCGTCCCGATCAGCAGGCCCATCGCGAGGCCACCAATCAGATTGACGGCAAGCGTCGCCCACGGCGAGCCGAGCACGAAGCCGACAAGGTATCGCGCACCTGCGCCCAACGCGCCGCCGATCATTACGGGAAACAAACCAGTCATCGCGCGGCCCTAGCCCGAACGCGGCGTTGTCGCCAGTCTAGGTTCCGCGATTGGTCACGAAATCAATCGACGCGCCTGATTTGTTCGCGCTGATCGAAACCCAATAAGCCGCGCCGTCCTTGCTGCGGAAGCCGCTGACGGTGCCGTCGTTGCTGGTCAGGGCAAAGCCGTTCTTGCGATAAAAGAGTTCAACCTCAGCAACCGGCCGCGCAATCGCATAACGGACGATGCGCAGGTTACAGGCAGGGGCATTGCTGCCAGCGGCTTCGCTGACCGTGCCAGCGGCTGGCAAAGCCAGGTCAGCGGGCAAGCGCGCCATCCACGCAAACGCATAGTCGATTTTGGCATCGCACCCGGCAAAAGGCGCCTCGCGAACCCGCGCCGCCGCAATCTGGCCCAATGTGAGGGCATGCTCACCGCCATCAATCCCCGTGGGCACGCCGATCGCGCCGCCGCGATCCTGCAGCGCGAGCCGCGGATCAGCCATGATCGGGTCGGCCAGCGCATCGGTGATCGCCGGATCGGTTTCGTTGACCGCCGCGTCGGGTGTGGCGGTTCCACAGGCCGATATCAGCAGGAGCAGAACCAACGCCCGCATCAGATGGCCGTGATCGTCACCGGCAGGCCGTCACGCGGCTTCGGGATCGGCCATGCCTGCCATTTCTTGCCGCTGGTTTCGGCGAGATCAATGCGGTGAGTGCGCAGCAGATGCCACATCAGGATCTTGGTCTGCATATAAGCAAAGTGCAGCCCGAGACACATATGCGCGCCACCGCCAAACGGCACCCAGGCATATTTATGCCGCCCCTTCGATGCCTCGGGGGTGAAGCGCATCGGATCGAATTTTTCGGGCTCGGGCCAATATTCGGGCATGTGATGGACATGCGAAATCTGGATGCCGACAAAGGTGCCGACGGGGAAATCATAGCCACCGAACGAAAAGGGCTTGAGCGCGCGGCGCGGCAGCGACGGCACGGGGGCCATGAAACGCAGCGATTCCTTGAACGCCATTTCGGTGAGCGTCAGGTCGCCGAGCCGGTCATAGGGCAGGTCTTCATCATTGACGCCAAGCCCTTCCATTTCGGCGCGCAGCTTGTCCTGCCACTCAGGATTTTGGCCGAGCAGCATGACCATCGACGTTGCCGACGACGTGATCGTGTCATGCGCCGCCATCATCAGGAAATTCATATGATCGACGATGGCCGTGTCGCTTAGGTAACTGCCGTCCTCGTTGGTGGTCCGGCAAATCTGGCTGAACATATCATTCGCGGTGACCGCGCGCCGTTTGGGCACTTCGGCACCAAAATAATCGAGCAGATATTTGCGGCCCGCCACGCCGCGCGCCATCGGGGTGCCCGGAATGGGGCTGCGGATCGGCGTGACCGATGCCTGCACCATGTCAACAAAGGCCTTGTTGATCTTCGCCGCTTCGGGACCAAAGGGGATGCCAAGGAACGAGGTGGCCGCGAGATCGAGCGTCAGCGCTTTGATTGCCGTATAGAAATTGATCGGCTTGCCCGACCACTTCGATACCCGCGCCTTGATCCCGGCATTCAGTGCGTCGGCATACATCCGCATCGGTTCGGGCTTGAACGCGACAGAGAGGATGCGGCGGTCGCCGCGGTGCTTGTCCCCGTCGATCAGCATCAGTCCGCCGGGGAACAGCTGATTGAGCGTCACGCCCCACCCCTGTTCGGACGAAAAAATCTTATCCTTGTCGAACAGGACAAGCTCGTTTGCCTCGGCCCCGATCAGATGAACGAAACGCCCGCCGAAGCTGTTCGCACGATAGACCGGTCCATAGGTTTCGATCATTTTCTTCGTGAAGGCCGGCGGGTCCGCCAGTTGCGACAATGTCGTGCCGATGACAGGCCAGCCGTCCGTGCCCGGAATATGATCGACATCCTGCCCCCGCTCGGGTGGCAGCCAGTGGGGGTTCGCAGGAAATGTGTCAGCGCGCGGCATCGGGTGATCCTCTCGGTTCCCCGATACCTAGCGCCACTTAGGTTTCAGTTAAAGACCGAGCACGCGCGCGGTGATCAACTTTTGTCCGGCCTTCTTGATCGCGTCGAGCAGGCGATTCTTTTTCCTCGCCGTCTGATTGCAGAATCCCGGCGTTGCTGCCTGAGTCGTTGCTTGCGTGGTCGCAGCCGTATCGAGCGCAAGGAATTGCGGCGCAGGCAAAGCGCGTTCGGCAGCGGCGCGCGCAATCTGCATCGTCAGCGAATCCTGCGTCGTCAGCGCAACCTTGGTGGGGCAGGTTTCTGCTGCTTTCTTGACCGTCGCGCCGTTGCCCAGCACGACTTTCGCCAGATCACCGACGCCCAGCGCATGCGCTGGTACGCTTGTCATCGCGATTGCCGCAACCACGGCAGCACCAAATTTCATGATCATTTCAGGTCCCCTCACGCTTACGCTTGCGATGGGCAATGTCGCAGGAGTCGCAACCGAATCCAAGCGCTGAGAACAACGCTTGACGCGTGGCCGTTTTCCGCGCCAAACAACTGTATTACTGAATCAAAACAGAGGTCTCCCATGACACGTGCGTTTGCTCTTGCTTTGTGTCTCGCCGTTCCGCTGACCGCCGCGCCGACGATGGCCGTAGCCGCTCCTGCAAAAGCCAAAAAGGCGATGAGCCCGGCGGAAAAACTGCGCAAATTGTTCGTTGACAGTGACGAGGCATCGCTCAAGCGCAATCCGCTCAGCGCGCTGTTCCGTGGTGATTTGCGCTATGCTGACCATCTCGGCGATTTCGGCACCGAAGCCTCGTTCAATGCCGAGCGCACGGCGGGGCAAAGCGATTTGCGCAACTTGCGCGCCATCCCGCGCGCCAAGCTCGGCGCGACTGACAAAATCGCTTATGATGTTTTCGAAGCGCAGACGCTCGACGGGCTGAAAAACCTGACGCCCGAAATCCTTGCGCTCACCAAAGTGCGGCCGATCAACCATTTCTTCGGCTTCCACACCTTCTACCCGACCTTCGCGAGCGGCAAAGGTGCCGCGCCGTTCAAAACAGTTGTGGACTATGACAACAACCTGAAGCGCCACAAAGAGTTCGTCCAGCTGATCGACCGCTCGATCAGCCGCTTTCGCGAAGGGATGGGCACAGGCGTCGTCGAAACCAAACTGACGATCCGCAATGTCATCGAGCAGTTGGACGCGCAGTTGAAGCAGACGCCCGAAGAATCGCCCTATTACGCGCCAGCCAAAGCGATTCCCGATACGTTTAGCGCGGCTGATAAAGCGCGCATCCCGGGCGAATATCGTGCTGCGATCGCCGACGGCATCTTCCCGTCCTACCGCCGCTTGCGTGCTTTCCTCAACGATGAATATCTGGCCGCCGCGCGCGAAGAAGTCGGCCTCAGCGGGATGAAGGGCGGCCCCGTCCTGTATCAGCAGCTGATCGAAAGCACGACCACGCTGAAAATGAAACCCGATGAGATCCACAATCTCGGCCTGTCCGAAGTGGCGCGCATCCGCACCGCGATGGAAGGCGTGAAGACCGAAGTCGGCTTCAAGGGGACGCTCGCCGAATTCTTCGAAAATCTACGCACCGATCCCAAGCTGAAACCCGCATCACGCGAAGCGCTGACGCAGGGTTATTATGACATCGGCATGAAAGTCGATGGTGTTATTGGCACTTATTTCGCGACGCTGCCCAAATCAAAGCTGGAAATCCGCCCCTATGAGCCGTTCCGTGAAAAGTTCGAGGCTGGTGGCTCCTACGAAAGCGGGACGCCCGACGGCACGACGCGGCCCGGCATTTTCTATTTCAATGCCTATGACCTCCCCTCGCGGACGACGCCAGGCATGACAACGCTTTACCTGCACGAAGGCGCACCGGGCCATCATTTCCAGATCAGCCTGGCGCAGGAAAATACCGATCTTCCCCCCTTCATGCGTTTTGGCGGCAACACTGCCTATGTCGAGGGCTGGGCGCTTTATGCCGAGACGCTTGGCTATGAAATGGGATATTATAAAGACCCGTATCAGCGGATGGGCACACTGTCGGACGAAATGCTCCGCGCGATGCGCCTCGTCGTCGATACCGGCATCCATTCAAAGGGATGGGGTCGCGACAAGTCGATCGACTATATGCTCGCCAACAGCGACATGGGCAAAACCGACGCGACTGCCGAAGTTGAGCGCTATATCGCGATCCCCTCGCAGGCGCTTGCCTATAAGATCGGCGCGATGACGATCCAGCGGCTTCGCGCCGACGCCGAAAAGCGGCTGGGCGCAAAATTCGACATCCGCAAATTCCACGCGCAAGTGTTGATGACCGGTGCGCTGCCGCTGACGGTGCTTGAGAAAAAGATCGACGACTGGGTGAAAGGCGGGGGTGTTTAGGCCAGCGCCTCCGCAATCAGCTTGCGCGTGTTCGCGACCCCATAGAGCGCGATGAAGCTCCCCATGCGCGGGCCTTGGCTGGATCCGAGCAGCGTTTCGTAAAGCGCCTGAAACCAGTCGCGCAGTTTTTCGAACCCGGCTTCATTACCGATTGCGTAAACGATGTCCTGAATGGCCACGCCGTCCGCGCCATCGGTCAAGGCGGCGAGTTCGCGGTCGAGGCGTTCGAGCGCGGCGACTTCAGCACCCTCGGGCTTGCGCCGCTTGAGCGTCGGCGCGACATAATCGCGGTTATAGGCAACAGCATGATCAATCAGAGCATTGAGTTCGGGATCGCTGGTTGGTTCGCCGATGTAATTGTCCAGATACTCTGCAACCTGCTCGGCAGTGGCATCAGCTCCCAAAACTCCAGTTAGATTCAGAATTAGGCCGAATGTCACCGGCGGCACATCGGGCGACACATTGCCATTATGAATATGATGCACCGGATTGCCGAGCTTCTGCT
>JAYWFN010000209.1:0-8434 GCA_043778785.1 Sphingomonas sp.
GCTATGACCGTCGAGCACACCGCAGTTGCGATTGTTCCCTGTAACGATCTGAATGAGAGCCAAGCCTTTTATGAACGCCCTGGGTTCAAGGCGACAGCAGTTTATCCTCACCATGGTTACAGAATTCTCCGCGACGGCTTGGGCGCGATCATTCATCTTAAGCACACCGAACCCGGATGGGTGATCCCCGAACGAAACGCCCACGGACTCTGTTTATATGCGGAGAATGCCGCGGCGTTAGCATCCGACATGGGCGCTATAGCCAAATTAAAGCCATGGGGCTTGATCGAATTCGCAGTTTCCGATCCGAGCGGGACACTTGTCAGAGTTGGCTGGCCAACCGAAAGTGCGAACGCGTGATTGGTACATCATCGGCCACGCGGGAGCACGGCACTGAAATCGGGCGACGGGTTGCCTTCGTTTCAATACTCAATTGACACGCGATCGCTCTTAGCGGTCAAAGTCCAGTTTCGTTTCAGGAGCATGGTATGGCAGATGTCTTGTTGGCGGGGGCTTCAAAATCATTCGCGGCGGTCGAAGTGCTGCGCGACATCGATCTGCATATCAAAGATGGTGAATTCATCGTTTTCGTCGGGCCGTCGGGATGCGGCAAATCGACTTTGCTGCGCGTCATTGCCGGGCTCGAGGAGCTGACTGCAGGCGAGCTTTCAATCGGCGGACGGGTCGTCAACAATGTTGCGCCGGCAGATCGCGGGATCGCAATGGTGTTTCAATCCTATGCGCTTTATCCGCACATGAGCGTTCGCGAAAATCTTGCGTTCGGATTGAAACTGCAGCGTCTGCCGCGAAGCGAAATCGACGCACTGGTCGATGCGGCGGCGACAACGCTCGACATCACCCATTTGCTCGACCGCAAACCGAAACAATTGTCGGGCGGGCAGCGTCAGCGCGTCGCGATCGGCCGCGCGATTGTGCGCAAGCCGCAGGTATTTCTTTTCGATGAGCCGTTGTCGAACCTCGATGCAGCGCTGCGGGTGCGGATGCGTTACGAATTTGCCAGTCTGCACAAATCGCTTGGCACGACGATGGTTTATGTCACTCACGATCAGGTCGAGGCAATGACGCTGGCCGACCGGATCGTTGTTCTGTCAAGTGGACGGATCGAACAGGTCGGGACACCAGCCGAACTCTATGCGCACCCTGATACGGTTTTCGTGGCCGAGTTCATCGGGTCGCCGAAGATGAACCTGTTGCCAGCGACGCTGACGTCGAATGCTGCATCGGGCGCAATCGTGCAGATCGATGGCGGCACCACGGTTCGCACGACGATCGATGCCAGTGGACTCGCGGTTGGCGCCGCAGTCAGCTTGGGCATCCGCCCCGAGCATTTCGCGATTGGCGGCAACGTCAACCGCATCGAAACAGTTGTTCGCTTCGTCGAATCACTGGGCAGCATCCACTATGGCTATCTCGATCTGCCGGGTCGCGAGGAACAGCTTACCTGCGTACTGGCCAATCGGTTGCCAGTGGACTCTGTGGTCGCCGTCGGATTGCCGCCCGAGCATCTCTATCTGTTCGACGCAAACGGAAGCGCTGTCGCACGGCCACGGCACCAGTCGGATCGCGTTGCTGCCTGAACAAGGTTGCGTGATGAAATAAACCACTTGGCATTCATCTATGTAACCGGTTACATGGCTTTCGTGAAACCGGTTACAATCGTCGTTCAGACGAGAACCGGCCAAGCATCGCTGAGCCATTGGCAAAATGCGGGAGAGGAATTTGGACGACGATGGCCACGTCAACGATCAGGGATGTCGCGCGCTTTGCGTCGGTCTCGGTTGCGTCGGCGTCGCGGGCACTTAATGACCACAGTGGTGTTACGCCTGCTATGCGCACGCGCGTTCTCGATGCGGTAGCAGCTCTAAACTATGTGCCCCATCTCGGCGCGCGCAGTCTTTCAACCAAGCGCTCGAACACAATTGGCGTTGTTCTGCCTGATCTGTTCGGCGAATTCTTTTCCGAAATTATCCGTGGTATTGATTATGCCGCGCACCGCCGCGGGCTGCAGCTGTTGCTGTCGAACATGCATGGCAGTGCACAGGAAACCGCTGCAGCGCTGCGCGCGATGCGCGGGCGAGTCGACGGGCTGCTGGTCATGTCGCCGCAACTCGACGCAGATTTCCTTTCGCATAACCTTCCCAAGGGATTGCCGACGGTGGTCATGAATGGCCGGATCGATGGCGCACTGCATGCGTCGATAGCGATCGACAATCGCGCGGGTGCGCACGCCGCTGTTGCGCATCTGGTTGCCCAGGGCTGCAAGACAATCGCGCACCTCGCCGGACCTGAAGGCAATGCCGACGCCGACGAGCGGGCCGCTGGTTTTCGTGAAGCAGTTACCGAGATGCTCGATGATGGGGAACCGCTTATCATCGGAGGCGATTTCAGCGAGGATGCCGGGATCGCTGCTGGCGAGCAGCTGGCGGCGCAGCATCGCAGCGTCGACGGCGTGTTCTCAGCCAACGACATTATGGCGATCGGCTGCATGACAGCGCTGATCGAAGCGGGCGTCAAAGTCCCGGGCGATGTCGCGATGATCGGCTTCGACGATGTGCCGATTGCCCGTTACGTCACGCCTGCCCTCAGCACGATGCGTGTCCATATCGCAAAGCTCGGCGAGCGCGCGCTCGACCGTTTGATCGAGACGATCGAAGCTGTCGAGACTGATGACGCGCTCGACGCGGTTGCCGAATTCCTGACGCCAGAGCTTGTCGTCCGCGCCTCAAGCGCACGCACCGCCAGCGCCACCGAAACAACAACCCCGGTCTATCGGGAACAAGGGAGAGTAAGATGAACGCATTTATGAAGGCAGGACTGCGCGCAGCGCTGGTTTCGACGACGATACTGGGCAGCGCGGTGGTGATGATCGCGCCGGTTGCCGCCCAGACGACAACCGCGACCATTCGCGGGCAGGTCACGTCTGCGAGTGGTGCGCCCGAAAGCGGCGCAACAGTTGTTGCGGTGAATGCGGGCACTAACCAAACCGCGCGCGCGACAGCCAATGCAAACGGCGAGTATGTGCTCGTGGGGCTTCAGGCCGCGGCCTATACCATTACCGTCACCGGAAAGAGCGGCGTGTTCAAGCAATTGATCCGCGTCGGCGTCAGTCAGAGCGCGAGCCTCGACGTCACGCTCGGTGCGGCAGTTGCGGATACCGTTGTCGATGGCGCTGACATTATCGTGACGGCAGCCCCGCTGGCTGAAACCCGCACGTCTGAAATCGGCACCAACGTTACGCAGCAGCAAATCGAAAATCTGCCGCAGAACAATCGCAACTTCCTGAATTTTGCAAATCTCGCGCCGGGGATCACTGTCAACAATGCCGAAACGCGGCGGACATTTGGCGGCGGCGGGATCAGCGCCGATCCCAACGGTGAATCGCTGGGCGGGCCGCAAGTCAACGTCTTCATTGATGGAGTAAGCTTGAAATCGAACCTGCAACAAGGCGGTATCGTCGGCCAGGACGGCAGCCGCGGCAATCCGTTCTCGCAGCTCGCGATTCAGGAATTCCGCGTCATCACGTCGAACTACAAAGCCGAGTATGAAGACGCAGGGACGGCGATCATCACGGCGATCACCAAGTCAGGGACAAACGAGTTCCATGGTGATCTTTTTGGCACGTATCAAAGTGCCGGTTTGGTCGAGCGTGATTTTTTCCAGAAAAAGAACAACCAGCCAAAACCGGATTTGAAGCGCTACCAGTTTGGGGCAGCGCTGGGCGGGCCGATCGTAAAGGACAAGCTGTTCTTCTTCGCGACGTATGAAGGCAATATTCAGAACCGTTCGTCGACGGTCAATCCAAACGGCGATGCTGCGCGTCAGGCGGCCTTCGAAAGCGGTTCCGGTCTCACGCTGGCTGATTTTCGCGGCAGCTTTTCGAGTCCGTTCCGCCAACATCTCGGGTTTGCCAAGCTGACCTTGCAAGCCGACGACAACAACCTGGTCGAGCTGACCGGGAGCATCCGCAAGGAAACCGACTTGCGCGATTTTGGCGGCGATACGGCGCGTTCGCGCGGCACCGATATCACCAACGACACCTATACCGGCAAATTGCGTTGGCAGCACACGAACGACAATTTTATCAACGAACTGGCAATCGATTATCTGAAGCTCAATCTGGCTTTTGGTAACGCCGCCGGGACTGAGTTTGGCCGCAATTATGACGGCGTCATCAACATCGGTGGTCGTCCCGATTTCCAGAACGTCAAGCAGAGTGGCCTCACGTTTCGCGACGACATTACCTTTACCGATCTTGGCGCGCATACGCTGAAACTCGGCGTCAAGGTTTCGCTTCAGAAATACGACGTCGGCGGCAGCGGACCTTTTGCCAATCCGCTGTTCAACTTCCGGATCGATGCCGCAAACAATCTCGACTTCCGTCAGCCAAATGAAGTCAACTTCGGCGTCGGCAATCCGCAGATCAATGCCAAAACGACCCAGATCGGTTTGTTTGTTCAGGACGACTGGCAAGTGACTGACAAATTGCTCATCAATATCGGTTTGCGCTGGGACTATGATTCGAATTCGAAAAACAACAAATTCGTGACGCCAGCCGCTGCTGCAGCTGCTTTGCGTGCGCTGGGCGCAGACCCGCGGATCGGCAGCTTCTATAATGTCGAAGATTATATTTCGAACGGCAAAAACCGCAAAGCCGACCTTAACCAGTTCCAGCCGCGGATCGGATTTTCATATGACATCAAGGGCGATCAGAACACCGTCTTCTTCGGTGGCTATGGCCGCTATTACGACCGTGTTCTATTTCGGAACGCTGCCGAGGAAAGCCTTTTCACACAATATCAGCGTGGCAACATCCAATTTTCGCGCGACGGCCTGCCACGCAACGGCCAACCGACGATCCAATTTCTCCCGCAATATCTGACACCGGATGGCCTTGCGGCTTTACGCACCAGCTTGGCCAATAATCCGACATCACCGGGAACAAGCGAGTTGCGCGTCATCCCCAATGATTTGAAATCGCCGCACACCGATCAGTTTGCGATTGGTGTTCGTCAGCGGGTAGGACCCGTGCGCACGTCGTTGAGCTACAACTATATCATCGGCAGCGACCAGGTTGGCTATGCACCGCTCAACCGAACGGTCGCCACCAATGCCGGCGGCTTTTATGATTTCATTCCGCTCATCAACGGCTATTCGAACGCCGTTGCAGCATTCAATACGCGCGCGACGCGTTATCACGGCGTTTATTTCACTGCCGACAAACCCTACACTCGGGCGTCGGGTTTCGGCCTCGGGCTGGCGTACACAGCAAGCTTCTCGAAAGAGCGCGGCTTTTCGTTCAATTTCGATTTCCCGAATATCGAAGCCCGGCCGTATGTACCGAACGCAGGCAATGTGCGGCACAAGCTGGTACTGAACGGCATCGCAGATTTGCCGCTGGGCGTTCAGATTTCGGGCCTAGCGACAATTGCAAGCCCACAGCCTTTCTTCGTGATTGACGCATCGGCGGGCTTTGGCGCGCGCGACATTCTGTTCCCTGGCAATGTCGGCAAGTTGCCGGCCTTCGTTCAGGTTGATCTTCGCTTGAAAAAGGAGATCACCGTGTTCGGTGACAATGCGCTTTCGCTAACAGCTGAAGTGTTTAACCTGTTTAATCGTGCCAATTTCGGCGGAGCTGACGGGTTTATTCCGCCCGGCGGCAATGCCAATTTCGGCTTGCCCAACGGCCTGTCGGGGCCGCCGCGCAGCTTCCAGTTCGGGGCTGCCTTCAAATTCTAGTATCCCCTTCCCGGCGGCACTCGTCCCTCTGCGAATTCGAGACGCCGCCGGGGTATTTAACATAGTTTGCGTAAATCGGAGTTTCCCATGCCCACGCGCCGCGAGCTGCTCAACGGATCGGTGCTGACGTTAGCGGGCTTGAGCATGGGCTGCGCGGCGGGCGGCAGCGTATCGAGTGCCAAGCGTGTGCCAAGTGTCATCGGCGATTTACAAGAACGGACTTTTCGCTTTTTCTGGGACACCACGGACCCGGAAACAGGCCTCGCGCCCGATCGCTGGCCGACGCCATCGTTTTGCAGCATCGCCGCAGTCGGTTTTGCCCTCACGGCCTATCCTGTCGGTGTCGTCAATGGCTGGATCACGCGCGCACAGGCGCTCAAGCGCACATTGGCCACGCTCGAATTTTTGGCGAGCGCGCCGCAGGGTCCGCAAGTGTCGGGCGTTAGCGGGCACAAAGGCTTTTTCTACCACTTTCTTGACATGAAGACGGGTCATCGGTTCGGCACAACCGAATTGTCCACGATCGACACGACATTGCTGCTGGGCGGCGCGCTGTTTGCGCAGAGCTGGTTCGACGGCGACCATCCCGATGAGCGTCGCATCCGCGCGCTTGCCGACCAGCTTTATGCTGGCGTCGATTGGGCCTGGATCAGACCGCGCGCGCCGCTGATTTCGATGGGCTGGTCACCCGAAAGCGGCTTCATCCGGCATGACTGGAACCAGTATAACGAAAGTCTGCTGCTCTATCTGCTGGCGATCGGATCGCCGACGCACGCCGTTCCGCCCGTGACGTGGGCCGCGTGGAGCGCGCGTTTCGACGCCGTCTGGGATGCCAAGGGGCCCCGCCCGCATCTTCGCTTTCCGCCGCTGTTTGGCCACCAATACAGTCATGTCTGGGTCGATTTTCGCGGCATCCGCGATCCCTACATGCGCGCCAAGGGCATCGACTATTTCGAAAACAGCCGTCGCGCGACGCTGGCCCAGCGCGATTATGCGATCGCTAATCCCGGTCAGTTTGCGGGCTATGGCCCCAATATATGGGGATTGACGGCGTGTGATGGGCCGGGCGACTTCATCCTCGATACCGATGGCCGCACGCGTGAATATTTCAGCTATTCGGCGCGCGGCCCCGGCGAACGTGATGATGGCACGATTGCGCCGACGGCGGCAGCATCGTCCATTGCGTTTGCACCCGAAATTTCGATCCCGGCGATCGCGGAAATGCGCGCACGCTACGGTTCGAGCCTCTATCAGAAATACGGCTTTCTCGACTCGTTCAACCCGACGCTGACGGACACAGCAACGCCGCTGAAACATGGCAAGATTGTCCCCGGCATCGGGTGGGTTGCCGGCGATTATCTCGGCATCGATCAGGGACCGATCATCGCGGGAATCGAGAATTGGCGCACTGGAATGATCTGGGCAACAATGCGCAAGAATGCGCATGTCCGGCGCGGGCTGGAGCGCGCCGGGTTCACAGGTGGTTGGCTCGGGTGAAAGCTGTGGCACTTCTCGGTCTTGCCGCGTCGCTGGCATTAGGGAGTTGCGCGCCCGCGTCCATCAAGACCACGCTCGAAATCTGGGCCATGGGCCGTGAAGGCGAAGTGATCGGCGAACTGATCCCGGCTTTCGAAAAGGAAAATCCCGAGATCAAGGTGCGCGTTCAGCAACTCCCTTTCACGGCAGCGCACGAAAAGCTGCTGACTGCGTTTGCGGGCGATGCGATGCCCGATATGGCGCAACTCGGGAACAGCTGGGTCCCCGAATTCGTCGCTCTGGGGGCGCTCGTGCCGCTTGACGCGCAGGTCGCAGCGACGCCGGCGATCGACCGTGCCGATTATTTCCCCGGCGTGTGGGATTCGAACATCGTCACCGATAAGCTCTACGGTATACCATGGTATGTCGATACGCGGCTGCTATTCTATCGCCGCGATCTGGTGAAGCAGGCGGGGTTTGACGGTCCCCCGACAAGCTGGGCCGAATGGCGCGCGCAGATGATTGCGATCAAGCGCATCGTCGGCGAAAAGTCCTACGCGACGTTCCTGCCGCTTAACGAATATGAGCCGCTGGTCGTCCTTGGCCTCAACCAGCCGGATGAAATGCTGCGCGATGGCGGACGCTATGGCAACTTCCGAGGACCGGGGTTCAAACGTGCGCTTGCCTTCTATCTCGATATCATGCGCGAGAAGCTCGCGCCGGTTGCGGCAAACACCGAAATTGCAAATGTGTGGGACGAGTTCGATCGGGGCTTTTTCAGCTTCTATATTACCGGGCCGTGGCAGATCGGGGAGTTTCAGCGTCGCCTTCCGGCTGACCGACAAAGCATCTGGATGACGGCGCCAATGCCCGGTCCCGACGGCCCCGGCAGCTCAAATGCCGGCGGATCGAGCCTTGTGCTGTTCAACACGTCGATCAAGCAGGCCGCGGGCTGGAAGCTGATCGAATATCTGTCGCGTCCGGCGGTTCAGGTTAAGTTCCACGCGCTGACCGGCGATCTGCCGCCGCGTCGCAGCGCCTGGACTGCGCCGTCGCTGCGTGACGATCCTTATTCGCGCGCTTTTGCCGAACAATTATTGCGTGCCAAGCCAACACCGAAAGTGCCTGAATGGGAACGGATTGCAACCGAGATCCGCCTCGTTGCCGAAGCCGCCGCGCATGGACGCCTGACTGTCGATCA
>JAYWFN010000210.1:0-8429 GCA_043778785.1 Sphingomonas sp.
CTTCGAGCTATTTTGCTCGAAGAGCCTAACTGGGTTCGGTGCTTGGCGAAAATATCAAATACTTAGAATGAGCTAAAATCGCAGCTGCGCTGATTTCTGTTAAAATAGGATATTTCCTATCAAAAACTAAACCAACCGACACCGCGGCTCCGCCACCCGCCGCCCCAACATCAATTCCGTGACCGCCCAGACCAGCGCATCGGCCCGATCCGGAGACCGCCCCGGCCCTTCGTATCCGCCGCCAACAACCAGCCCGCACAGCTCTTCCTCAAGCCCCGCAAACGCGCCGACATGCCGAACACGCCCGCGCCCATAAAGCGCCGCCACTGGTTCCGCCCGCGCCACTTTCCCCCGCGACGCATGGACCAGTTTCACCGGCAATCCGCTGTCCGCCGCGCGCAGGACGCTGGCCACCATGTCGCCGCCATTATTGGCTTCGGCGACCACCCGGTCGGCCCCGTGCCTTGCCGCAACCTCGGCGACAACGCCTGCCCAGCCCTCGGGCGACAATCCCGAAACGCTCGCATCCTCAATCACATAGCCTACATCGTCCGCGCTAAGGCCGACGCAGACAATGCCACAGGCATCGCCTCCGGCGCTCGCAGGCGGATCGACCGCGACAACGATCCGCCGCAAATCAGGCACTGTCTCAACCCGACACCCCTCGATCATATCGCGCATCCACAATGCCCCTTCGATGTCCTCGATCATCTCGCCGTCCATTTCCTGCCGACCCAGCTTGGTCCCGCCATAATTTTCGTTCAGGTCATCGATATACCGCTGCGGCACATGGCAATTGTCCGCCGTCCGACCGCGCGTTACGGCTGTCGTTGGCGCGGCGAGCAATTTCTTGATCAGTGGCCGGGCCTTTGGCGTTGTCGTTACCACGATTTGCGGTCGCTTGCCGCGCCGCATGCCCATCCGCAAATTGTCCCATGTCGCCTCGTCTTTAGCCCATTTGGCGAGTTCATCGCACCAGGCATAGTCATGTTCGGGTCCACGCAAACTGTCTGGATTGGCCGCCGAATAGACAAAGGCCTGTGCCCCTGATGGAAATGTAACGGTCCCGCGCGACGGCTCCCAGACTGGCTTCCCGCCGATCGGCGCACAGTTCAATATCCCCGAAGACCCTTCGATCATCACGCGCCGCACTTCTTCTTCGCTCGCCCCGACCAGCGCAATCCGGGCGCCCGGCGTTTGCGCCACATGATGAACCCATTCGGCACCCGCGCGGGTTTTGCCAAAGCCCCGCCCCGCCATCAGCAGCCAGACGCGCCAGTGCCACGCCGGCGGCAATTGCTCTGCGTGCGCCCAGCAGATCCAGCTATCGTAAAATTCCGAAATTTTCGGATCGTTCAGCCACGCCATCAACGCCGCCTTCTTCGCGGCGGACAGCGCTTTCATCTGTTCAAAGATCGATGGCCCCGTCGGCGTTGCCGCAAACGCGGCGTCAGCCGTCATCGCTGTCACGGTTCAACTCCGCCAGTTTCGCAATCAAATCATTGCGCAGCCCCGCCCCGCGCATCGTCCTTGGCACGTCAGGCGCGCCGCGCTTCGCCTTGGTCTGGTGATGGCGCAGCAGCGCCAGGGCAAATGTCGTCGAAATCGCAGGGCTGTCGGGCCCGTCGCACGCGTCGCCATAGGTTGCGCGGCGCAGCAGCATCATTTCGAGCTTCGAATAGGCCTCATCGAGCGCGCGGTCCCACGCTGCGGCAAAGTCCTCGTCCTTTCGTCGCAGATGATAGGGACTGGTCTCGGGCACGCCGACAAGACGCGCGGCGCCCGCCACATTCGCTGTCTCGACCAGCGTGGCCAGAAACCGTTCGCGCTTCGCCGCTGTCCAGCGCTCCGCCAATGCCATCGGCGCGGCACGCACGACTTTCCGCTTCACTTTCGCGGCCATGACTCTCTCCCCAGAATAAAGAAGACACAAAAAAACTCTCTCCCCGGCGGGGAGAGAGCGACTCGCCCTCTAGGCGAGCGGAGAGAGGGCCAACGAACCAAGACATTTACGTCTCAAATCCGCACCGCCCCCGACTCGCTTTTCTGCATCGTTCACTTGTTATGCCAGATCAGCGTCACGCTGTCAAGCAAAAAGTGCCTATCTGGTTATTTAATCGCGATTGCTTCAGGCCGCCGCGGCAAGCGCAACGGCATTTTTCCGCCGCATTGTCGCGCCAACCGCGCCGAAACCGACGATCATCATCATCCATGTCGACGATTCAGGCACCGGAAGGCCGGTGGATATTTTCAGCGCCGAAAACTTGAACGCATCAATGGTACCGGTATTGGTGAATTTCGCGCCGATGATCCAGACATTGCCATAGCCACCTGACGGGTTCAGCGACGCAATATTCGTGCTGCCCGGCCCGTTGTAATGGTTCAGGCCGCCGGTCAACAGCGTTGACAGTCCCGCCGACGACGTGCCGGTCAGGTTCATCTGCGTCGTCCACGGCGTCGCGCTCGTGCCGCGTCCCACAGTAAAGTCGGTATCGGTTGCCGATCCGCCGACCGCAAACGGCGTCAGCTTGCCGCTGGTCAGACTGACCGACTGGTCAAACTGAAACAACAGGAAATCGCGGCTATACTGGTTGTCGATCGTGTGCGTGTTGTTACTCGTGGACTCGCCCGACGATACGGCGCCAAGGCCCGACGAATATTGCGCCAGCGTCGATTTCGCGATGGTGCCGCTGCCACTCGTGCCCGAAAGCGACCACGCGCTGATCCGCACTTTCACACCACCGACCGTCGCGGTCGTGAACTTGATCGCGCTGCTGCCGCTGCCCGATGTCGAAATGCTTTGCGACGTTAGGTTGAACAGGATCGTTGCGGCTGATGCCGCCGTCGGCACTGCGCTCAGCGCGAATGCCGCGCCTGTTGCAACGATGCCCCGCATTAAAAAAATCGTCTTCACCGAATCACCCCCCAAAGGCTGTGATTTAGGTAAATACTCTGTTTACGGTTGAAACGGGAGCAAAACTTGGCGCTCCCCCGTCTCGATTCAGGACATTGGCGTTACCGTCCCAGAAAGGCACTTTCCTTGGCGACCAGCGCCGCAAAGCTCGGCCGCGCGAGCATCGCCGCTGCATAGCCGGTCACTTTGGGAAAGCGCGCGGCATCAATGCGCACACCGGCATGCGCGAAATTGGCAAAGGGACTCGCGACCGCAATGTCGGCGAGCGTCATCCGGTCCTCGACGAGGAACCCGCTCGCCGGAATCACGCTTTCCAGATAATCGAGCACCGGCGGCAGCGTTTCGGCTTCGGCCTTGTCGGCGGCGGCAAGGTCGCCTGCCATGCCCATCAATTTGGCAACCACCCGGTTGAAGAAAATCGGCGCGGCAGCGGAAAACATGATCGTGTCGGCATATTCGTCAAACCAGATCGCCCGGCCCAGCGCGCGCGCTTCGGTCGGGATCAGCGGCTGCGCGGGATGCTTGGCTTCCAGATAATGCACGATCGCCGATGAATCGCACAGCTGGTAATCGCCATCCTCGAATGCCGGGATTTTGCCGAACGGGCTCATCGCAAGGAACTCGGGTGTTTTCGGACCCGGTGGCGCAATCCTGTTCTCGGCCACCAGCCCTTTTTCAGCCGCAAAAACCATGACCTTGCGGACAAAGGGCGATAATGTGCTGCCGTGGACGATCATGAGGTTTCTCCTGTTTCGATTTGCGCTACGCCCCGTCAATGTGCGTTTCAAGACGAAACTATCCTTGCGGCCTTTGAACGCGCTAAGGGACATAACATGATCAGCACGCCCGCCATCGCCGCGATCCTCTGGGCCGTCATCCTCGGCGGTGTCGGCGGTTTGGTCACCGAGATCGGCCCGTGGTATCGCGCGCTCAAGAAACCCGTTTTCCAGCCGCCCGACTGGGCCTTTGGCCCGGCATGGACGATCATTCTCGGCCTTGCCGGCTGGTCGGCCTACATGGCCTATACCGCCGCGATGACCGACGCCCAGCGCACGTCGGTGATCATCCTGTTCGCCATCAATTTCGTTGCGCACTTCGCTTGGTCGCCACTGTTCTTCAAATACAAGCGCCCCGATCTTGCGCTGATCGAAGTCGTGTTCCTCTGGATTTCGTGTCTCCTGCTCTGCGTTGTCCTGCGCCCGATTTCGGTGACGGCCAGCTGGCTCGTCGCGCCCTATCTGGCCTGGGTCAGCTTCGCCGCAGTGCTCAACGCCGCCATCGTCAAACTGAATCCGAGGCACCTATGATTTCGAGACTGACCCTGTTAGCCGCCGCTTTTATGACCATCGCTGCTGCCCCCGCCCCGAAATGGGGCCTTGTCATTCACGGCGGTGCCGGAATCATCGAGCGCGCCAGAGTCAGCCCTGAAAATGACAAAGCCATCCGCGCCGCGCTCGCGCTGTCGCTCGAAACCGGGTCAGCGGTCCTGAAAAAGGGCGGCAGTTCGCTCGACGCGGTCGAAGCATCGGTCCGCGTGCTTGAGGATGATCCGCATTTCAACGCCGGGCGCGGCGCGGTTTTCACCTATGAGGGCACCAACGAGCTTGATGCGGCGATCATGGACGGGCGCGACCGCCGCGCCGGGGCGGTCACTGGAATCACCAAAACCAAAAACCCCATCGGCCTGGCCCGCGCGGTCATGGAACACAGCCCGCACGTCATGCTGTCACGCGAAGGGGCAGACCAGTTTTCCGTCGAACAGGGCCTCGAACAAGCTGACCCCGCCTATTTCGCCACGCCCGAGCGCCGCCGCCAGCTCGACGAAATGAAAGCACAGAAGCTCAGTTCGTTCGACGTCGACCTGAAATATGGCACGGTCGGCGCGGTCGCGGTCGATCAATCGGGCCATGTCGCTGCGGCCACGTCAACCGGCGGCCTTACCGGCAAGCGTTGGGGCCGCATCGGCGATTCACCCATTATCGGTGCCGGCACTTATGCCGACGACCGCGCGTGCGCTGTCTCCGCCACGGGTGCGGGCGAATTTTTCATCCGTGAAGGCGTCGCGCATGAAATCTGCGCGCGCGTCCGCTTCGCTGGCGAAAATATTGTCAAAGCCGCCGATACGGTGATGGCCGACGTCAAAGCGCTCGGCGGATCGGGCGGCGTTATCGTGATCAGCCCCTCGGGCGAAGGCGGCTGGAGCTTCAACACGCCCGGCATGCATCGCGGGCGCGTGTCGTCGACCAAAACGGCCGAAGTCGCCCTCTATGGCGACGAGTAACGCTGCTCAAGGCGTGACTTTTTTGCAACGCAGCAAAACCGATTGCGCGGACATCAACGCCATTCGTTGTCCGAGTCACAGAGTCGAAACATAAGCGCCGCAGGGAGCCCCTCGAGTCGGCGCGCCAGTGCGCCGCGACGGGCTATTGCCATTGAGGGGTTCAACACCATGCGTAATCAGTTTCTCGCCAGCGTCGCTTTTGCGGCCATCATTCTTCCGAGTGCTGCCTTTGCACAGTCGACGGGTTCGGTTGATTTCGACGAAAAGGAAATCGTGGTCACCGCAAGCACCGTTGATCGCGGCGTCGGCGGCGTTGCAACACCCGACACGACCAAGGCGAAAGCGGTCCTGACGCAGGAGTTCATCGAACGCCAGCTGCCCGGCCAGTCGATCAACGACATCATCAATCAGCTTCCCGGCGTCAGCTTTCAGAACAACGATGCGTTCGGCTCGGCAGGCGGCAAGTTGTCGATCCGCGGTTTTGACAACACGCGTATCTCGCAGACTTTCGACGGTGTGCCGCTCAATGACTCGGGCAACTATGCGCTGTATTCGAGCCAGCAGCTCGACTCCGAACTGATCGAACAGGTCAACGTCAATCTCGGATCGACCGACGTCGACAGCCCGACGGCCGCGGCTTCGGGTTCCACCGTCAACTATCGCACGCGCAAACCTTATGAAGAATTCGGCGCAAAGCTCGTCGGTTCAGCCGGTGAATTCAAATTCTTCCGTATCTTTGGTTCGGTCGATACCGGCACATTCGGCCCCTTTGGCACGCGCGCCTTCGTCTCGGCGAGCGCGAGCGAAAATGACAATGTCTTCAACGGCAGCGGCAAGATCAAGAAGCAGCAGTATAATGCGCGACTTTATCAGCCCATCGGCGACAATGGCGATTTCATCTCGATTGCCGGGCACTATAATCAGGCCCGCAACAACTTCTTCGGCTCGGTACCGTTGCGCATTGACAATATCGCGACCACCGTCGTGCCAAACCGTTTCCCAACCACCGGTGATGAACGTTTTTACAGCATCGCACCGTGCCAGACTAATCAGGTCGCGCGCCCCGGTCTCGCCGATGTGGCAAACAGCTGCGGCTCGACCTTTGACGAACGCGTCAACCCGTCGAACACCGGCAACGTCCGCCTTGCCTCGCGCTTCACGCTGACTGACGGCCTGATCCTCACGGTCGACCCCAGCTTTCAATATGTGAAGGCAAACGGCGGCGGCGGTGCCGTCGGTCAGGAAGGACGTCGCGACGTCAACCCGGTCGGCGGCGCATCAAACTGCCAGACCACACCTGCCGGACCAACGTTGAGCTGCCAGACCGGCTATATCGGCGGCATCCCTTATTTCGGTCGCGATCTGAACGGCGACGGGGACATTCTCGATACGATCCGCGTGCTCACGCCAAGCCAGACCGGCACGCGCCGTTACGGCGTCATCGCCTCGCTGCGTTATGACATCAACGACAGCAACACTGTCCGTATCGCTTACTCGTTCGACCGTGCCCGCCATCGCCAGACGGGCGAAGTTGGCTTCCTCGGCAGCGACGGCAAGCCGCTCGATGTGTTCCCCGTCAACAACGGCCTTGCCGATGGCGGGGGCAACACGCTGCAAAAGCGAGATCGCCTGTCGTTTGCGACGCTCAATCAGATCGCCGGTGAATATCGCGGCGAGTTCTTCGACGATGCGCTGACCGTCAATCTCGGCGTCCGCGCACCATTCTTCAAACGCGACTTGACGAACAACTGCGCCACATCGAGCGCCGCCGGTTTCGTGGACTGCTTCGGCACCAACGCAGCAGGCCTCGCGGCGTATCAGGCGAACAACCCGACGGTCACCATCGGTGCGGGTGCCTCGGCGACAACCTCGCCGCTGCAGGGGCCGCAACAGCGCATTCTGAAGTATAACAAGATCCTGCCAAACCTCGGCCTGACCTACGACCTCGATGAAAATGGCAGCATTTTTGCCAATTATTCAAAGGGTTTGCAGGTTCCCGGCACGGATAGCCTGTATAACAGCTTCTTCTTCGCGCCGACGGCACAGCAAGCACGTCCCCGCGCCGAAACGACGGATAACTTTGACGTCGGCGTGCGCTGGCGCTCGGGCAATCTCCGCGCGCAATTCTCGGCGTGGTATACCAAATATAAGGATCGTCTGGCACAGGCCTATGATCCCGACCTTGATCGCTCGGTCTATCGTAACCTTGGCGAGGTCACCAAATATGGCGTCGATGGCAGCGTGTCCTACAAGCCGATCCCCGAACTTGCTTTCTATGTGTTCGGTTCGGCGCTGAAGTCAAAGATCAAGGACAATCTGCTCATCACCGAGCTGACCAATGGCACGCAGATTTTCGCGCCGACCGCCGGCAAGCGTGAATCAGGTTCACCGGTTTATACACTCGGTGGTCGTGTTCAGGGATCGCTAGGGCCGGTCGAGCTTGGCATTCAGGCAAAGCGCACGGGAAAGCGGTTCATCAACGATACCAACCTGCCGCTGTTCACGACCGCTGCCAGCACGCAAATCTACCCCGCAGCTGCGCCAGCCTACACGCTTGTCGATCTTGACGCGCGTGTGTCGCTCGATTTCATCGGGCTCAACAACAAGACCTACTTCCAGTTCAACGTCAGCAACCTTTTCGACAAACTGTATGTCGGCGGTTTTGACGGCGGCAACCAGACGCCAACTTACAATACCACAACGGGGGCCATCACTGGCTATTCAAACCCGATCTTCGTTCAGATTGGCTCGCCGCGCACGGTTCTCGGATCGTTCGTGATCGCGTTTTAATTACGTAAAGAGGCAAACAAAGCCGTCGTCCGAAAGGACGGCGGCTTTTTGCTATTCGGCGGCGGTCAGCGTCATCATCGGCCGCAGCGGCTTGGCCATGACGCGGCGCAGCATCGGCTCGAAAAAGCTCAACGGTTCGGTGTCGTAATCGGGATCGAACGCCGCCTGATCATAGGTGCGGCAGAAATGCTCGCACGCATCCCAATATTCATGGCCGCGGTGAATTTCGCGCGCGTCGCGGTCCATCCCCACGAAGTGGAAATAATAATTGCCCTGAAACAGCCCGTGCTGCGCGCAGATCCAATGCTCTTGCTCGGTCACAAACGGCTTGATCATCGCCGCGCCAATGTCGGGATGGTTATAGGTACCCAGCGTATCGCCGATGTCATGCAGCAATGCCATGACGACATAGGTTTCGGGTCGTCCGTCGCGATGCGCGCGCGT
>JAYWFN010000211.1:0-8425 GCA_043778785.1 Sphingomonas sp.
TTCTTCGCGCCCTCGGCCTGGGTGTAATCGGTGTTGTAAATATCCATCGAGAACCACACCGGCTGTGCCCGCGCCACCGCCAATTTGATCCCTTCATCATCGACGAGGCTGGCATGTTCGATGGTATCAATCCCCGCGCGGATCGCAGCCTTTATCCCCGCCGCGCCATGCGCATGCGCTGCCACGCGCAATCCCCATTGATGCGCTTCGTCGGCAATCGCGCGCATTTCGGTTTCGGAAAGCTGCTGCTGCCCCGGTTCGGTATTGCGCGAGAAAACCCCGCCCGTCGCGCAGATCTTGATCACTTCGGCACCATATTTGCGCTGTTCGCGCACCCGCTGGCGCAATTGCTGTTCGCCATCGCCGACCGCCGATCCCTTGCGCGCGAAGGACGGCGGAAAGAATGTCTCATCGCAATGCCCGCCGGTCGCACCAATGGCGCTCGCCGCCGGCACGATGCGCGGACCGACCGCATAACCTTCGGCAATCGCATGCTTCAGCCCAACGTCATTGTAGTTCGCCGACCCGACATTACGCACCGTCGTAAACCCCGCCTCAAGCATCTCGCGCGCATTCTTGACGCCCGCTGCCATCCAGAAACTGTCGGTATATTCAAGACTGCGATAGCCGCCGATCTCCGCCAGCGAATCCAGATGAACATGCATGTCGATCAGCCCGGGCAGCAGGGTACGGTCGCCCAGATTGATGATCTTTGCATCGCCTGACGTCCGGACGGTGCGCGCGTCAGCAATCCCGGTGATGCGGCCATCGGTCACCGTGATCATCGGATAAGCCACCATCCGCCCGGTCTCGACATCGACCATCCGTGCCGCCGTGATATGAACGGTTTCAGCGGTGGCGGGGGCGGTAAGCGCGAAAACGAGTCCGATAGACAACAGAGTTTTCAATATGATTCTCCGGATAAGCCAAGATTGCGGGCGAGTATACCTTGCAGGGCGCGCTGGTCCGGCGTGGCGAGCCGCCCGACGTGCCGTATGACAAGGGCATCGACCAGCGTAAAAAACTTCATGCGCACCGAACAATCAAGGCTAAGTCCGGCGGCGTTAAGATCGGTCAGCGGTAGATCGAACGGCCACGTCGATTTTTTCGCCCGTGTCACCATCGCCATCAGGCTTTGACCAGTGGCCTGTCCGAAATCGGCCCGATCCGAAAGGATTATAGCAGGGCGGCGCAAAGCGGCGTTGCGATCCGTGAAGGGAAACGGAACAATGACGACATCGAACCTTTCAAAGGTCACGAAAGGCTTCCATGTCCTCCGGACTCAGCCACTCTTCGGCAAGGCTGGCCTCGACACCCCGAAGATACATCCAGTCAATCTTGCTCGCCTTGCGCACCCGCGCACCGCCCTCGTCCACAACCCATTCGATTGTGTCCCCGGCTTTCAACCCCAGCGCCGCACGGACGTCGGCGGGCACAGTCGCTTGATGCTTTGACGTGAGTTTCGACATTTCCATGGGTAATACCGTAATACCCCGCCACGCCGTCCGCAATCAGAAATGCACCGCCCGCCCATAAGCGCCGAGCACGCTTTCGTGCATCATCTCGGACAATGTCGGATGCGCGAACACTGTTTCCATCAGGTCGGCTTCGGTCGTCTCGAGCTGCCGCGCGATGACATAGCCCTGGATCAGTTCGGTGACTTCGGCCCCCACCATATGCGCGCCAAGTAGCTCGCCGGTCTTTTCGTCGAACACCGTTTTTACAAACCCCTCGGCTTCGCCCAGCGCAATCGCTTTGCCGTTGCCGAGGAACGGGAATTTGCCGACCTTGATGCTGTGCCCCGCTTCGCGCGCTTTCGCTTCGGTCAGGCCCACGCTTGCCACTTGCGGCCGCGAATAGGTGCAGCCGGGAATATTCCATGTCGTGAACGCATGCGGATTCATCCCCGCGATTTTCTCGACACAGACGATCCCCTCATGGCTCGCTTTGTGCGCCAGCCACGGCGGGCCGGTGACGTCGCCAATCGCATAGACGCCCGGCACGTTGGTCGCGGCATAGCCATCGACGACGATATGCCCGCGCTCGGTCTTCACGCCCAGCGCTTCGAGGCCAATGTCCTCGGTATTCGGCACGATGCCGATGGCGACGATGGCGTGGCTGAAGGTTTCGGAAACGATCTTGCCGTCGGGCATCTTCAGTTCCGCTGTCACCCCGTCCGCGCCTGCGTCGAGCTTCTGCACGCCGGTCGACGTGTGCAGCGTCATCCCCTGCCGCGCGAGTGCTTTCGCCATGAACTCGCTGACTTCGGCATCCTCGACCGGCAACACGCGGTCGAGCATTTCGACGATCGTGACGTCGGCGCCCATGTCCGAATAGAAACTGGCAAACTCGACCCCGATCGCGCCCGACCCGATGACGAGCAGTTTCGTCGGCATTTCGGGTGGCACCATCGCGTGACGATATGTCCAGATGCGCTTTCCGTCGGCCTTGGCAAACGGCTGATCGCGCGCGCGGGCCCCCGTCGCGATGATGATGTTCTTGGCTTCCAGTTCGCGCGTGGTGTCGCCGGTCATGACCGACAGCTTGCCCACCGCAGTCAGTTTCCCGACACCCTCGACGACGGTGATCTTGTTCTTCTTCATCAACCCCTTGACGCCCGCGTTCAGCTGCCCCGCGACCTTGCGGCTGCGCTCGGTCACTTTGGCGAGGTCGAACGAAACCCCCGTCGCCGACAGCCCGTAAGCATCGGCATGCGTCATATAATGATAAATCTCCGACGTCCGCAGCAACGCCTTGGTCGGTATGCACCCCCAATTGAGACAAATCCCCCCGAGCCGCTCGCGCTCGACGATCGCGACTTTCAGACCCAGCTGCGAAGCTCGGATCGCGGCAACGTAGCCGCCGGGGCCGGAACCGAGGATGATGAGGTCATAGGTTTCAGGCATGCAATTACCTTCTTAAATCCCTCTCCCCATGCGGGAGAGGGCGACTCAGCGAAGCTGAGCGGGGAGAGGGGGTGGTTTCCAAGGCGTCCAAAATCATCGAAGCAACACCATCGCTGTTCGCCAAAATATCATTGTTCCAAAAGCGCAGAACTCGAAACCCCTGCGCGTCAAACCAGCGGTCACGCTGCTCGTCACGGCTATTGTCGCCATGCTGGCCGCCATCGGCCCCGATGATCAGGCGATGCTCGAAACAGACAAAATCGGCGATGTAGCGGTCCTCGAAATTGACCTGATGCCGCCATTTGCTTCCGCCAAGCCGTTTGGCGCGCAGCAACGACCACAGCCGTGCTTCTGCTTCGGTCGGCTCCCGACGCATGGCTCTGGTCCGTTCGCTTATGAGTTGATGGCGGGCATGAAGCTGGTGGTCGGGCGTGTAGGGACCAACCCCTCTCCCTCCCACGCCGTTGGCGCGGGCCCCTCCCTCTCCCGCGAGGGGAGAGGGGTTCGAGCTTGGCTTCAAACTCATCCTCTCCCTTTGCGGGAGAGGGTCGACTCGCCGTAAGGCGAGCGGGGAGAGGGGGTGGTCTCCACCCTAAGCCACCAACCCCAGCGGCATTTCGCACAACCGCTTGAACGCCGCCATCAGCTTGGCCCCATCCGACCCGTCGATCGCGCGGTGATCGAACGATCCCGTCGCGCTCATCACCGTCGCAACGCTGAGCGCCCCATCGACGACATAAGGCCGCGCCTCGCCCGCGCCGATGGCCATGATCATCGCTTGCGGCGGGTTGATGACGGCTTCGAACTGCTTGATGCCGAACATGCCCATGTTGGACAGGCTCGCGGTGCCGCCCTGAAACTCGTGCGGTTGCAGCTTGCCGGCCTTCGCCTTGTCCGCGAGCGCTTTCATCTCGGTCGAGATCGCGCTCATCGACTTGTTCGCCGCATCCGCCACAATCGGCGTGATCAGCCCGCCGTCAATCGACACCGCCACCGAAATGTCGGCGCGCGCATATTTGATCAAAGTATCCCCCGCGAACGAGACGTTGCACGCAGGCACTTCGATCAGCGCGGCGGCCAGCGCCTTGATCAGCATGTCATTAACACTGAGCTTGATCGCGCGCGCTTCAAGCGCCTTGTTCAACTCGCCACGCAGTTTGAGCAGCGCATCGAGGCGGATATCCACCGTCAGATAAATATGCGGCACCTGCTGCTTCGATTCTGTCAGCCGCCGCGCGATAGTCTTGCGCATGCCCGACAGTTTCACGATTTCGTGCGGGATGTCGGTGGTGATGGGGGCCGCCGCAGCCACCGGCGCAGCAGGCGTCGCCGCAACAGCCTTGGGCGCTGGCGTAGCCGTGCCACTCGCAGCTCCCTCGATATCCGCCTTCACGATCCGCCCGCCGGGGCCGCTGCCCGTGATCGAAGCCAGATCAACGCCGTTCTGCTCGGCAAGGCGCTTGGCGAGCGGGGAGACGGCAATCCTACCCTCTCCCCTTGCGGGAGAGGGCGACTCGCCAACGGCGAGCGGGGTGAGGGGTGTGAGGGCAGATGTCGAAGGCTTTCCCTTAGCCCCCTCACCCCGCTCAGCGTGCGCTGAGTCGCCCTCTCCCGCAGGGGGAGATGGAGCTTTCGCCGTCTTCGCAGGCACCACCACTTCCCCCTCACCCGAAATCAGCGCAATCACCGTGCCGACCTTCACCCCGTCTGTTCCCTCGGCAACCAATATTTCCGACACAGTCCCTTCGTCGACGGCTTCGAATTCCATCGTCGCTTTGTCGGTCTCGATCTCAGCGAGCAGGTCGCCCGATTTCACACTGTCGCCGACCTTGACCATCCATTTGGCCAGCGTCCCTTCCTCCATTGTCGGCGACAGGGCGGGCATTTTGACTTCGATGGCCATTCAAGCGTCCTCTATGGGCAGGTGCCGTAGCGTTCTGGCGCTCCAATCGGACAGGCAGGCGATCCGGTCAAGCGGGGGGCTTGCAGAAATCGCAATGCGAGCGCAGCCTGCGCGCAAAGCAGGGGACGCCAAAAAACATGCGCACATATCTCGTCGTCATCGACGAAACCATCGAGGCGGGCGTCGCGCTGCGCTTCGCCACGCGCCGCGCTGCCAAAACCGGCGGAACAGTCCAGATTCTTGCCATCGTCGAGCCGGTCGAGTTCGTCGCCTTCGGCGGGGTGCAGGCCACGATGGAAACCGACGCGCGCGAACATGCCGAAGCGATTGTCCAGAGCGCCGCCGGCGCCATTGTCGAGGAAACCGGCGTCCAGCCCTCGATCCTCGTCCGCACGGGCAAGGCGATTGCGCTCATCCGCGAAATCCTGTCCGAAGATCCCAATATCGCCGCGCTTGTGTTGGGTGCCGCTCCCGTCGGTGCGCCGGGGCCGCTGGTCGCGCATTTCGCGGGTGTCGAAGCCGGCAGCCTGCCCTGCCCCGTCATGATCGTGCCGGGCGGGCTGGACAATGGCGAACTGGATCGGGTGAGTTAGACGCAGCTAAAACCGCAGTGCTGAGCCTGTCGAAGCACGGTTCGCGTTAACCGTCCTTCGACAGGCTCAGGACTATCGGATAAAGGAAACTGATGCGCTACTTCCTCCCCCTCCCCGCTCTCCTGCTCATTGCCGCATCCCCAGCGCCCGACTCTGCAAAACTGCGCAGCACGGTCGACAAGCTCGTCAGCTTCGGCACGCGCCATACCTTGTCGTCCGCGACTGACCCGAAACGCGGCATCGGCGCGGCGCGCAACTGGGTCGCGGGTGAATTCAGCAAACTCGGCCTGACCGTCGAACGGCCCAGCAAGCGCTTCGACGGCCCCCGCGCGCCGAACGGCGTCATCGTTGAAAATGTCCTCGCCATCCAGCGCGGCACCGGCGACCCGAACCATGTCGTCATCGTCGCAGGCCATATCGACAGCCGCGTCACCGACCCGATGGACTTCACCCGGGACGCACCGGGCGCAAACGACGATGCCTCGGGCGTCGCGCTGGTGATGGAAGCCGCGCGCCTCCTCTCGAAGGAAAAGTTCAACGCGACGATCATCTATGTGGCGCTTTCGGGTGAAGAACAGGGTCTTTGGGGTGGCAAGCTCCTCGCCGAAATCGCCAAAGAACGCGGCTGGCGCGTTGCGGCGATGCTCAACAATGACATTGTCGGCAATACAATCGGGCAGGACGGGCGCACGGTTGCCGGTCGTGTGCGCGTCTTCAGCGAAGGCATCGGGGCGGCCGAGGACGCGGCGGCCCTCAAATGGCGGCGCGCGAGCGGTGGCGAGGATGACAGCCCGTCGCGTGCGCTTGCCAAGGCTGTCGACCAGCTTGCGAATGCCACGCCCGGCATTGGCCTCGACGTCTTCCCCGTCCGCCGCCCCGACCGCTTCGGGCGCGGCGGCGATCACACGCCGATGCTCGAGGCCGGATACCCTGCTGTGCGTTTCACGGTAGGCGTCGAGAATTACGATGCCCAGCATCAGGATCTGCGCACCGAAAACGGTAAAGTTTTTGGCGACACGGCCGACCGGATGGACTTTCCCTATCTCGCCAAAGTCACCGCCCTCAACATCGCCGCGTTGCGACAGCTCGCGGCTGCTCCACCCGCCCCAGCTAATGTGGTCGCCGGTGGTGCGGTCTCTACGGACATGACTGTCAAATGGACCACAGTTCCCGGTGCATCGGCCTACCGCATCCGCTGGCGCCGCGCCGACCGGACCGAGTGGGAACAATCGCGCGACATATCCGGTGCAACCGAAACAACGCTGAAAGGCATTATCGTCGACGATACATTTGCGGGGGTCTCGGCGTTGTCAAAGGACGGCGCTGAAAGCCTCGTTACCTTTGCGGGTTTGCCCGCGCCGAAGCCGTAAACCACCTCTCTCCCCTCGAGGGAGAGAGCGACTCGCCAACGGCGAGCGGAGAGAGGGGGATAAGGGAAAGCGTCGGAGGTTTTCCCTTATCCCCCCACCCTGATCAATATGTCTTCGTATGCAGCCGTGTGCGCATCCGTATCTTGCCATCGGCCGCCGGCGCGGCGTCACGAACGCGATATTTCGTGCGAACCGGCGCATAGACATTTTCATAAGTCACGACCTGACGCGGGACCATGTATCCGCCGCCGCCGCCATGATAGGTCACGGTCGTCGTGGTTACGGTCTCGCCACCGCCGCAATCGCAGCCGCCATAAGACCAGGTCTGTGCGGGGTAGCCGCCCCAATGCGCCCCACCCCCGCGATGATAATATCCATCGTCCGACGCGCGGTCATCATAGCGCGGGCCACGATGCTTTTTCTTCGAAACGGCCAACTCGATCGCCAGCCCCGCCAGCGCACCAACACCGCCCCCGATCAGCGATCCGGCAAGACGACTGCCCGCCCCTGCGATGACGTTCCCCGCAACAGCGCCGACCGCCGCGCCAGCGACACCGCCGACGATACCGTCGGTATCACGGCTGCGATAACGACCACCGCGTCCATCGCGGTCATAGCCATCGGCAACGTCATAAACACGGCCCCACTGATCGGTCAGCACCATATCATTGTAATAGCGCGACCAACCGAACCCAGGGGCAGGACGGTCGAGACCAAACGCACGGTAATCGACATAATTTTCAGGCGTCATCCAGCTCTGCGGCAATTGAAACCCATAAGATGGACGTTGGTAATCAAGGCGGCGTGATGCCTGTGATGACACCATGTCGGTCATTGGCGCTTGTTCTATCGGTGCAGACGCGCGGCGATTATCGGGATTGCCCATCGATCCCGAAACCGGCGGTGGCATCGTGACCGGCGGCGCGCCGACCGCCGAGTCGATTTCGGCAAAAGCGGGCTGCGAAACCATGAAGGCTGCAAGCGCAACGCCAGTGATTGCAAGGCTTCGCATAGTAAATACTCCCCGATACCGATCTATGCACAGCAGATCGTAAACGCACTGTTTCTAGGGGGTTTTTAGCATTACTATGCTGTTAAGACTAGGTTTGATGGTTAACGTGCCTGTCCCGTTCTGGGGCCGATCAGAGCGGCGAGCGCTTCGCATCCCGCCGCGTCTTCGGCATCGAAGCGCGCGGGCACCGGACTATCGAGATCGATCACGCCGATCACGCGGCCCTCGTGCATCAACGGCACAACCAGTTCGGACCGCGAATCGGCATCGCACGCAATATGCCCGGCGAAGGCATGGACATCGTCAACACGCTGCGTTTCCCCCGTTGCTGCTGCGGCGCCGCACACGCCCTTGCCCAGCGGAATGCGGATGCACGCCGCTTTCCCCTGAAACGGCCCCAGCACCAGCTCTCTATCTACAACCCGGTAAAAACCCGCCCAGTTGAGATCGGGCAGTCCGTGGAACAGCACCGCCGCCACATTGGCCATATTCGCAACCGGATCGGGCTCGCCCGCCGTCACTGCATCGGCAGCAGCGATGACATCGCGCCACAGATCGGCCTTGGTCGTGGCATCGGATTTGAAATCAAACATAATGTTCCCCTACACCGCAGTGCTGAGCCTGTCGAAGCACGGTTGAAT
>JAYWFN010000212.1:0-8390 GCA_043778785.1 Sphingomonas sp.
CCTCCCCCCCGGACTGCGCCAAGGTCAATGGTGCCTGCACCAACGGCAACCGCAACGGCCCCGCCCCGCTCGCCATCGGCCAGCCTTGCGTCCGGCTGACAGCGCCAAGCGTGGCCGTCGTCACCCCCTGCACGGCATTCGCCGGATAAAGCGCGGCAAAGCGCCGTGCCACGATACTCCCCCACGCATTGGCGGGCGTCGTATCCCAATGCCCGCGCCGTTGGCGAAGCGACACGCCGACCATCATCTTTGGCCCTTCGTCGCTCCAATTGGGCCGGCCGAGAATCGCCCCCAACGCCCGGATCGTCGATTCATCGCCGCCGACCATCATCCACCACGGCGCGGTGCTCGCATCGGTCAGGTCGACGCGCGATCCCTCATAAACGATTCGCTTGCGCAACGTCTGTTCGGCCAGCCCGCGCAGCGCCGCTGCATTTGCCAGTCCCGACGTCCGGTCAATCGCGACCATCCAGTCGGCCAGCGTCGCCGTCGGCATATCAGCAGGCGCAATATCAATGGCTCCAACCAGCGCCGCACTCGACGCCCCGTTCCGTGCGAGTGCCGCAAGTGCTGCAACTTTCAACAATCGCTGGTCCGTCGGGCCATAGCCATCGCGTTTCAACCGTCCTTCGACCACGGCCTTCAGCGCTTCGATCATCCGGCCCTTCGCCGCCTGTGGCACGGGGAAGCTCGCCTCGGCGGTCATCGACAGTGCATAGGCCGTCAGTGCTTCGGACCCCTGCATTTGCGCCATCGGGAAATAACGCAGCAACCCGTCGCCATCCAGATAGGTCGGGATCGCGCCCGCCAGCGCCCCCCAAGCCCCCGCATCGCCGAGTGCCACTGCGCGGCTCAACTGCTGCTCGAAACAATTATAGGGATAGGCCGTCATATACGCCCGCACGCCCGCAAGCGGCGGCGCGAGGCTGTCCGACAACTTCACATCGACGTAGCCGCCCGCGAGTGCGCCACCCGGCGGGGCAATCGGAATGGTAGTGCCGGTACCAACGCGCGTCAGTGTCGCGGCCCAGACTTCGACGGGCACCGACGGCACGACATCCTGCAACGCCGACAGCCGGTCGATCTTGCCGTCTGATGATTTCGCCTCAACAGTCCAGTCGAGCTTCGACACACCCGCTGGCGTCGGCAGGTTCCATGTGACCGGAACCGCACCGCCCGCCGGGATGGTCACCGTCAACGGCTTGCCGACCGCGACCGACGGATTGACCTTGACTGTCGCCGTCGCTTGCATCGGCTTGTCCGATCCATTGCGCAGTGTGAAGCTGGCGCCATAGAAATCGCCCGTGCGCACCAGCGGCGGCAGCGCCGAGAATACCGTCAGATCCTGCGCTGTCCGCACGCTCGTCTCGCCGGTGCCAAAGAGTTGCGCGCCCTGTGTGGCGATGGCGACCAGCTTGAACGCCGACAGCGATTCAGACAGCGGAACCGGAATGCGCGCCTGTCCCTTGGCATCGAGGGCAACGCGACCTTTCCACAGCAGCACGGGCCGGAAATCATCGCGCGTTGCCGCACTGGCATCACCGCCACCGCCACCCGCTTCGACGGCTTTCTTGCCATAATGGCGCTTGCCGACCACCTGCGTCTGCCCCGTCGCGGTCAGCACATCGAGGCTGCGTTCACCCATCATCGCGTCGAGCAATTTCCAGCTGTCATTGGGCTTCAGTTGCAATAGCGCTTCGTCGACCGCCGCAAAGGCAATCTCCGCTGATGCCGCCGGTTTGCCGTTGGGTTGCTTGACTGACACATCGACTGTCGCCGTTTCGCGCACGGCATATTTTGCTTTATCGGCCTTCACGCTGACCGCCAGCGAATGGCCTTCCCAGCCAACCTGCACCTTGGCAATACCAAGCCGGTAGCTTGGTTTGGACAAATCAACCAGCGCCGTCGGTTCGCCGCCTTCGCGGTTGAAAAACGGCAGGTTCCAGCGCCGCGCAAAATCCGACAGCCACAGCTTGAACCCGCCGATCCGCCCGCGCACTGCCATCACCGAGATATAGACATCGGGCGCATAGGCCGCGGGCATCGGCACTGAAATCACCGGATCCTTACCCGACAATTCAGTGACGAAGCTCGACAGCACGCCTTCGCGCTCGACTGTTACAAGCGCCGTCGCCGACCGGAACGGCATGCGCACTTGCAGCGTGGCGGTCTCGCCCGCCTTATAGCTTGTGGCTTCGGGGATCACGTCCATGCGGTCGCCATTGTCGCCGCCAAACCACCAGTCATCCTCACCCGCCAGCCATACCGAAGTGACCGCACGCGCGACATTGCCGTTCTCGTCGGTGGTGGTCGCAACGACCGTGACATTGCCCGAAATGCCCGCGTTGATCGCGCATCCCGCCAATCCCTGCGCGTCGGTCGAGACCGAGCAACTCGCCCCGAGCTTGGTCACTTTCTCCTGATTGTCATAAGCGTAAAAGCCGCCGATCAGCCGTCGCCGCGCCGTGATCGTTTCGCGGCTGTAAAGCGCGACATTGACGCGCTGGCCCTTGCGCACTTTGCCGTCGACGCCAATCGCGGCGAACTTCAGGCGCAGGTCGCTGTCACGCATCAGCCAGCCGTCGGTCTTGACGCCCAGCCGCACCGCAGACGGATGCAGCATAATCGAATTCGACGCGGTCAGCGTTTCGCCATTGGCATCCTGATAATCCATTTCGACAGTCATCGCCGTCGTCGCGTCAATCACCTGGTTGATCTCAACCGAAGTCTGCGCGGTGCCATCGCCTTTCAGGGTGACAGGCAACGTCTGGGACAAGGGGATCGGCTTGTCGGGTGCATTGCCGTCGCCATCGAGCGGCGTGATGCCTTCCTTCACATCATCGCCGCCAAAACTCCAGCCATCCCATCCCTCGGGTGATCGTTCGCTGGTGCTGAATGCCGTGCGGATCGCAACAGGCAAGTTCGACGCCCCGCCGCCCGAGAGATATCCAACGAACAGGTTCAGCGGCACCACGGTCGGGCGCACCACGGCTTCCTTGGGCCCGCTGATCGTCGCGCGCATGGTCGGCAGGCGAAATTCGTCCACGCGTACCGATTGGCCGGTGTAGATCGTCCGGTCGGCGACAAGAACGCTCAGGTCATAGTCCCCCATTGGCGCACCCTTGGGAGCGGTCCAGCTGCTTTCCGCCACGCCATCCGCACCGATCTTGATCGGCTGGTCAAACTGCGTGTCCGACCCGCGATGCTGGAGGCGCAACGTCCCCTCAAGTCCGTTAGCAAAAGCAAAGCCACCGCTCACCGGACGGCGCAGTATGTGCTTCATGCTGACAGTCTCGCCGCCGCGCATCAGGCTCCGGTCGAAAATCGTGTGGAGAATATCGTCCTTCGCCGAATAGCCATAGGGCAGGTCGAAATCATACGGGCGGATGCCTTCGCCCCAGCTGGTCATCGTAAAGCTGAAGTCATCGCCCGCGCGCGCCGAGATCATTAGCGGCGGCATCGAACTGGTGCAGCTGCCATAGGTTTCGGGATCGACCAACGCCCCACCCACGGCAACGCGGCCCTGCGCATCCGACGTTCCGGTCGCCAGCGTCTTGCCCGTGCAACTATCCGTCACGCGCACCGCTGCGCCGCTCACGGGTTTCCCTGTATCAAGCGCCGTCACCCATGCCAGTGAGCTTTCGCGGCCCCATTTGAAATGCACCGCCATGTTGGTGACCAGCGCCCCCGCCGCGACATAGCGCGGAACATTGCGCCCGAGCAGCGCAGTGCCAAGCGTAGGGCTCGCCAGTTCGACGACATAAAATCCGGGCCTGGTCAGCGGAATGCCGACAACTTCGAAATCCTTGCCCGCGCCGGGCAGGCCGAGTTTCAGCGCATTGCCCTGCCCCTCGAGCAATGACGTGCTGCCCGTGTAATTGACTGTCTTGGTCGCGCCCTTTGGCCCTTCCTCGCGGAAATCATTGTCATCGGCATCGTCTAGTTTGCGCAGCCATTCGGCGACCTGCCCGTCCGACCCGTCGATTTTCAGGCTCGCACCGCCGACCGACACGACATGCTGCGCCAGCTGCGGCTCGACCGCGCGGACGGTGACAGGCAACACGCCGCCTTCCCTCGTTTCGAGAATCCCGAAGGGTGCCGCAAATTTCACCAGCGGTGGTGCCGCGTCAAACTTCACCGCCAGCGGAAAGCGCTCGGCATTCTCCAGCGCGCGTCCGCTTGCATCCTTGATCCCGGCGGGAAGGCTCAATGTCGCGGCCATCGCAGCGGGAAATGGCGCCTTGAACTTCAGGTCACTGACCGCCGGATTGCTTTTGCTGTCATCCGCAACCGTCGGCTCGCGCACTGTCCCATCGGCGAATGTCAGGCGGATGGCCTTGGCCTGCTCCATCGGGATGTCGGCAGAAAAGCGGACATTCGCATCGCTCACCGGATTGCATCCGGCTTGCGGATTGACCCGCGAGCATTCCCACCGCGCGGCAAAAGCCTTGCGCACGGTGAAGTCAAAGCGCTGGTCCCGTGCGGCCGTGCGCCCGTCGGCGCTGGCGATCCCCGCATCCCAGACCAGTGCCATCTCGCGACCCGGCGCAAGCGGGCGGCGGCATTTCACCGCGATCACAGTCGACAGCGCTTTTATCTTATCCGCCGCACTGGCGGGCATCTGTTGCGGCAACCCTGCACTTTCCATGAAATTGCGCAGGTTCCAGTTGTCCGGCCCCAGCCCGTCAACAACCTGTGTCACGACGTCAGGCTTCATCACATCGAGCGCGATCTTCTCGCCGATGCCATCGACCGCACAATAGCCATTGGCCGCGACTGACGCGGGCGACGGCGCGACATTGGCCGCAACCAGGAACACCTGCCCCTCCTCGATGTCGTCGCCATACCTGCCCGGCAACACCGCGCGCGCCGACGGTCCCCCCGTGTCGATGGTGAAGGTCTGCGCGCCCGCAACCGCGACGCCGCGCGCACTGGTCAGCTTGGTGCCCAGAGCAACTGTGCAGCTGATCCCGCCGGGCAGCGCCTTTTCAAAATCAAACACAAATGTCTGCGGATCGACCCAGCGCCCCGTCGACGCGACAGGACATTTCATTGTCGCCGGCGGCGTCGCACGCGGATCGCCCAGCGGCACCATCGCTTCGGAGAAACGCATCGTGAAGCGTTCGATCGTGCCGCCGTTGGTCCCCGCCGATCCCGGCGTCGCGAGCACGACTTGCGGCGCGCCGCTGCTGATCGCCGCGATGGGCGCTGCGAACAATGCCAGCGTCGCCAACATAAACGCTTTGGCCTGCATCATCCGCTCCCTCAGAATATTGGGCACATGGTTTGCCCAACGCGCGCCGTCTGTCTAGTATGCTTGCGACAGGAGGATGTCATGGCAACTGCTTTGAAAACCCACACGATGCCCGAATCCGAATGGGCCGCGCGACAGGAGCTGGCTGCCGCCTATCGTATCTTTGCGATGATGGGCTGGGACGAGATGATCTTCAATCACATTACCGTGAAGCTCGACGAAGACGGCGCGTTCCTCATCAATCCCTATGGCATGCATTTCAGCGAAGTGACGGCATCGAGCCTTGTCAAAGTCGACATCGACGGCAACAAGCTCGATGTCGACAACCCCTGGCATGTCAATCGTGCCGGCTTTGTTCAGCACAGCTTGTTTCACCGGCACCTGCCCGATGCCCATGCGATTATTCATACGCATACCACGGCCACTGTCGCTGTGTGCTCGCTCGAAGGCGGATTGCAGCCTGTTAATTTCTATGCCTGCAATTTCATTGGCAACATTGCCTATCATGACTTTCAAGGGGTGACGGTGCGCGACGAAGAAGGTCCGGCGCTGCTCCAAAGTCTCGGTGACAAGCGCATCATGATGTTGCGCAACCATGGCCCCGTTGTGATGGGCAAAACGCTGCCTGATGCCTTCATCAAATATTGGGCGCTGCAGCGCGCTTGCGAACATCAGCTGGCAACACTTTCGATGGGGTCTGCCATCACGGTTCCAATTGACGTCATTGCCGTGCATCAACGTGATATGCATCAGACAGCAATCCCTGGCGGATCGGGCCGTGCCGAATTCGATGCCATGGTTCGCCGCGTCGACAAGATCGACCGCAGCTGGCGTGACTAGTCTTACGATCAACAACCAGCCGGTTCGCTACCGCATGGACCCGCAGACACCGCTGCTCTGGGCGATCCGCGATGCGTCAAACCTGACGGGCACCAAATATGGCTGTGGCACCGGCGATTGCGGCGCGTGCACGGTCGACATCGATGGCAAGGCCGTGCGCAGTTGCCAGATCACGATTGCGCAGGCGGAAGGGGCTTTTGTCACTACCATTGAAGCCCTGTCGCGCGACCGTTCACATCCCGTGCAGCAGGCATGGGTTGCCGAACAAGTCCCGCAATGCGGATATTGCCAATCGGGCATGATCATGGCGACGGCGACTTTACTCAAGACCACCCCCAATCCAACCGACGCTGAAATCGATGCCGCGATCACCAACATTTGCCGTTGCGGCACCTACAACCGCGTTCGCCGAGCGATCCGCCGCGCCGCGCGCGCTTTGGCGGGGAACGAGATCATTTCAGCCGCACCGCCGCCAGGAATCGATCCGGCGGACGCCGCAAAGGCCGTGCCCGCGCTGACGCCCGTGCCGTCGCGCTAAGATGAGCGCTGGCGATTGGATCATCCCGCAGGATTGGGGTCATTATTCACCGCAAGATCATGCGACGTGGGACACACTGTTCGCGCGGCAGTCGGCGATGCTCCCCGGTCGCGCGTCGGACGCTTTCCTGCGCGGCATCGACGTGCTCAAACTGTCGAAGCCCGGCATTCCCGATTTTGCCGAGCTGTCAGAACGGTTGATGGCGGCCACCGGATGGCGTGTCGTCGCGGTCCCGGGCCTCATCCCAGACGATGTCTTTTTCGATTGCCTGGCAAACCGCGTTTTTGTTGCGGGCAATTTCATCCGGCGACCAGATCAGCTCGATTATCTCAAGGAACCCGACGTCTTCCACGATGTCTTTGGCCATGTGCCGATGCTCGCCGATCCGGTGTTCGCCGATTATATGGTGGCCTATGGCAAGGGCGGGCAGCGCGCGGGGTCGCTCGGTGCGCTCAAGCGGCTGGCACGCCTCTACTGGTATACCGTCGAATTCGGGCTTGTGCGCGAGGCGGGCACGTTGCGTATCTACGGCTCGGGCATCGTCTCGAGCCACGGTGAAAGCATCTTCGCACTCGACGATCCCAGCCCGAACCGCATCGGCTTTGATCTGAACCGCGTCATGCGCACCGACTACCGGATCGACGATTATCAGCAGACGTACTTCGTCATCCCGTCATTCAATGACTTGTTGCGCATCACAGTCGAGACCGATTTCGCGCCGGTCTATGCCGCGCTCGATGCGCTACCCGATTACACGGTCGATGTGATTGCAGACCACGACACAGTCATCACGCGGGGAACACAGGCCTATGCCCGCCGCGCCCGCCATTGATCGGCGCTCTGCCCCCACGCATCGACACGGGCGCTTGCGAATGGCGAGGGCAGCTTCGTCGGGCCGCCATTGGTCGAGCCAAGCCGCAATGCCAGCGCAATCGACCGCAGGTTCTCGGGGTCGATGGTGTGGATAATGAACGGCCATTTGAGCACATCGACCGCATAATCCATCGATGCGGCAGCCGCTTCATAGGCATAGCCCTTGCCGGCGAACTGTGCCGACACGCCCCAGCCGACTTCTTCGCCCGGCCAGCCTTCGGGCATCCACGGCCCGATGCGTCCCACCCACGTGCCGGTTGAACGCTCGATGACCGAAAACATCGCAAAACCAAGAATATCCCATGCGCCGCGCATTGTGCACAACTGTCGCCATGTTTCCGCGCGCGAAGCGACGCCGCCAATGAAGCGCATTGTCTCCTCGTCCGAATTCATGGTCGTCCAGCCGTCGAGATCGGACGCTTCGGGCACGCGCAGGATCAGATTTTCGGTCTCAATGACCGGATAGCCGCTCATCCAAATCGTTCCTTCAATGCCATCATCGCGAGCGCCGCCTTCGCCGCTTCGCCGCCTTTGTCTTTCTCGGTCGGCTTTGCGCGCGTTAATGCCTGCGCCTCATTCTCAACTGTCACGATACCGTTGCCGATCGCCAGCCCGTCCATCGTCAGCGCCATGATCCCGCGCGCGCTTTCACCCGCGACGATCTCGAAATGATACGTCTCGCCGCGGATGACGACGCCCAGCGCGACATAGCCATCGTAGCGCCCGCTTTCCGCCGCCAGCGAGATCGCGCCGGGCACTTCGAGCGCACCGGGGACGGTAATCGTGTCATGCAAATGCCCCGCGTCCTCGATTGCGCCGCGCGCGCCTTCGAGAAGGAGGTCGTTGAGATGATCGTAAAAGCGCGCTTCGACGATGAGGATTTTG
>JAYWFN010000213.1:0-3547 GCA_043778785.1 Sphingomonas sp.
GGCGCAAGCGGCGCAGCGGTCCAGAGCCTGAACCTTATGGCAGGCCTGCCGGAAACGACAGGCCTGCGGCTATAAGCGCTAGCGCGGGTTGGCCTTCAGCCAATCGACAATATTTTCGGGCGTCGACTGCTCGTAGGGGTCAGTGTCCGACCCATTGTCGTTGATTCCTGGTTCCTGGAACCAAGCGACAACCTTGCCGTCGTCAATGACCGTTGCATAACGCCACGAGCGCATGCCGAAGCCAAGGTGAGTCTTGTCGATCAGCATTCCCATACGGCGGGTAAAATCGCCGTTGCCATCGGGGAGCAGCTTGACGTTCTTCAGCCCGAGGTTTTTGCCCCATTGATACATGACAAAAGCGTCGTTGACCGACATGCAGTAAACTTCATCGGTCCCCAGTGATTTCATCTCGTCATAGCTCGACTCATAGCCAGGGCATTGTTTGGATGAACAGGTCGGCGTGAATGCGCCCGGAAGGCTGAACAACACGACACGCTTGCCGGCGAAGACATCGTTCGTGGTTACATCCTGCCAGCGGAAGGGATTTGGACCTTCGACAGCATCATCGCGGATGCGTGTTTTCAAGGTTACGTCGGGAACGGATTGGTGAAGCATAAGAACCTTTGGGTTTGAAATGGGTTGCGAGCATATTACTCATCAGGAATATGATGCGCCGCAGCATAAATGCCAAGGGCTTACGCATAAATTTCAACAATCAGCGCAGGCGGCCGCGCTACATCCCACCCTTGGCGGCCCGGTGGGCACGCCACTTAGCAACATTTGCGTTATGCTGATCGAGCGTATCAGCAAAGGCGCTGCTGCCGTCACCCTGCGCCACGAAATAAACAGCGTTTGACGGTGCAGGATCAAGCGCTGCTTCGATTGACCCCTTGCCCGGATTGGTAATCGGGCCCGGCGGCAGGCCAGTGTAAATATAGGTATTATAAGGTGTATCGCGCTGCAGGTCAGATTTATAGATCACGCGACCGAGCGGTTTGCCCTTGGTTATCGGATAGAGAAATGTCGGATCGGCCTGAAGCGGCATCCCGCGCTTCAGGCGGTTTGTGTAAACCGCCCCGACCATCGGACGCTCTGACGCACGACCCGTTTCCTTCTCGATGATCGACGCCAGAATGATCGCCTGTTCGGGCGTTGTTACCGCAGCGGTCGGTTTGCGTGCCGCCCATGCGTTGGCCAGCGCCGTCTGCATTGCTTTTTGCATCCGCCCAACAACCGCAGACCGCGCTTCGCCACGACTATAGGCGTAACTGTCGGGCAGCACAGATCCTTCGGGTGGGATGGCCACATCGCCGGTCAGCAATTCGGTCGCCATCAATCGTTCGTAGACGAGAATCGACGGCATCCCCTCGGGGATCGTCACGAACCGTTGCAAGGTCTTGCCCGACTGGAGCAGCGCGAGGATGTCGCCCGCGTCCATCCCTTTTTTGATTTTATATTCGCCCGGCTTGATCGGCTCGCCGGACCCAAGCAGCTTGGCATAGCGGACAAAACCACTCGCCGAACTGATCGCACCCGCTGCCTCAAGCGTTTTCGCCGCTGCCGTCAGGCTGGCGCCGCGTGCGATCATCACTTCGACATCGCGGTCGGCGCTGCCACCGCCGGGTCGGAGCATCATGACGGCAATGACGGCGGCCACAACCAGCACCGCAATGATGGCCAGGCGACGCATCAGATCGCGCGCATGACCAGCGATGCGTTGGTTCCGCCAAATCCGAAGCTGTTGTTCAATACAGCTTTCACGACGCGCTTCTTGGCAATGTGCGGCACAAGATCGACGCCAGCACAGCTATCGCTGGGATTGTCGAGATTGAGCGTTGGCGGCACGATCTGGTCGCGGATCGCAAGAATACAGAAAATGCTCTCAACCGCACCTGCCCCGCCAAGCAGATGTCCGATGGCTGATTTGGTCGAACTCATCGACATCGTCGAAATGGCATCCCCGAACAGTCGGCGGACTGCGCCGAGCTCAAGCTCGTCGCCCAGCGGCGTCGACGTGCCATGCGCATTGACATAGTCGATGTCGGACAGGCTCAGCCCCGACTTGCGCATCGCCATTTCCATCGAGCGAAACGCACCCGACCCTTCGGGATGCGGTGCCGTGACATGATAGGCATCGCCCGACAGGCCATAGCCGATGACTTCGGCATAGATTTTCGCTCCACGCGCTTTGGCATGCTCATATTCTTCGAGGACAACAATGCCGGCCCCTTCCCCCATGACGAAGCCGTCACGATCGACATCATAGGGTCGCGATGCTTTTTCAGGCGTGTCGTTGAACGAGGTCGACAGCGCCCGCGCCTGTGCGAAACCGGCGATGCCCAATGGGCAAATTGCGCCTTCGGCACCGCCCGCCAGCATGACGTCAGCGTCATCGTCGCGGATCATCCGCGCGGCATCGCCAATCGAATGCGCGCCTGTCGAACAGGCCGTCACGACGGCGTGGTTGGGGCCCATCAGGCCATATTTGATGCTGACCTGTCCCGAGATCAGGTTGATCAACCGACCATGGACGAAATGTGGCGAAACGCGGCTCGGCCCCTTGTTTTCACAAACCAGCGATTCGCTGGCGATGCCGGGAAGACCGCCGATGCCCGAACCGATCGAACAGCCTGCGCGAAATCGCTCGGCTTCGCTCATTTCGGTGAGCCCTGCGTCTTCGAGTGCCTGCCCGGCGGCGTCGATGCCGTAGATAATGAAGGGATCGACCTGGCGCTGGACCTTGTGATCGACGCGCTTGTTGGGATCGAAGCCATACGGATGATCCGCCGGCTTTACTTCACAAGCGATCTGGCACTTCTGGTCCGACGGATCGAACCTCGTGATCCGCGCTGCGCCCGATTTCGACGCAAGAATATTTGCCCAAGTGGTTTCAACGTCTGCGCCAAGCGGCGTGACCAGACCCAAACCCGTGACGACGACACGCCGCATCTTCATCTCCAATAAGAAAACGGCTCCCCAAGCTGACGCCGGGGAGCCATTTCGAAACGCGCTAAACGACGGCCCGGTTATGGACCGACAAGGTCAGCCCTTGTTCGCGTCGATAAACGCGATGGCATCCTTCACGGTCGCGATCTTTTCCGCCGCGTCGTCAGGAATTTCCACGCCGAATTCTTCTTCGAACGCCATCACCAGTTCGACGATGTCAAGGCTGTCGGCACCCAGATCGTCGATGAAGCTCGACTCAACAGTGACCTTGTCAGCGTCCACGCCAAGATGTTCGACAACAATTTTTGTAACCCGGTCGGCGGTCTCGCTCATGAAGGCACCCTTCTTTTCATGAAAATGAATGTTCGTTCATCGCCCTAATCGCCCTGCGGGGGGTGCGCAAGTCCCGCATCATCCACGACCCAGCATGAAATCAACCATCGCACCCAAAGAACGAAAGCCATTCAGAGAAATTCCGTCCGCTTTGATACCCGTCGGAAGCCACGCGCGGTCGAACCCCAGTTTAGCTGCTTCTTTCAAACGGAGGGCAACATGAGACACGGGACGGACCTCGCCCGAGAGCGCAACTTCGCCAAATGCG
>JAYWFN010000214.1:0-3546 GCA_043778785.1 Sphingomonas sp.
CTCCGCGCCGTTCACGTTCAACTTCGCGAAGACCGGGAACGTCACGTCGTACTTCAACGAACAGAATTGTTTGATGTCCGCTTCCGTGCCCGGTTCCTGGCTGAGGAATTGATTGCATGGGAAGCCGAGCACGATGAGCCCGCGATCCGCGTACTTGCGGTGAAGGTCTTCGAGCCCGGCATACTGCGGCGTGAAGCCACATTTCGACGCAACATTGACGATAAGTATCGGCCCTTTGATCGTATTTAGATCGAACGCTGATCCGTCCGCATTCTTGACCGTGTAATCATGAACGCCCATCGCCTGCTCTCCTGCTGCTCAAAACAACATATGGAACATCATTCCGTGCCGGTCACGCCTCTATTGTCGCGCTTTGCAAAACGACGCCGATTTTTGGGGCGCGCGTTGGTGGCCGCTCTCGGCATACTGTTAGCATTGGCACTGGATTTCTCTCCTGTGGTCCCTGAGGCGAAGCCGCCGATTGCCGAGCAGGCACAGCGTGTTCGTGGCATAGTGGAGCAACTCCGCGCACAATTGCGCGGTAATAACGGCCTTGCCACGTTGCGCCTCGATCGTGGCGATCTAACGAGCGCTGCCACACTTGCCAGTCAGCTCAAAAAATTTGGCCGAATCGATGGCCGCATCGACAACAAGGAAATGACCATCAGGGTAAGTCGTCGGTTCGGCTATTTATGGGTCAATGGCGAAGCGCGCGTTGGTTCGAGTGCACGGGGATTTCCGGATGTTGCCTTGAAGATCGGTGATTTGCCGCTCGGTCGCATCCTGAGCCGCTGGATCGTACGACTGGCCCGACATACGGTCCAAAGCCGCGGTGTCGATGTGCCGCCGGTCAATGATCTGGTTCGGTCGATTGACGTTCAAAACAACGCTGTGTCGATCAATATACATATGCCGCTGGGCGGCGCATTCGCAAACGACCTGTCAAACTTTCGCAGTCAGCCAGTCGATGCCGCACAAACAGGCGCAATCTACTGTCAGTTGATCAAACGCAATACAAAGTCCCCAACGACGGATATGGTCGTCGTTGTTCGCCGGGCCTTTGCGCAAACGGGGTCCGCGCTGCCGATGATCGAGCAGAACCGATCTGCGCTCGTGGCGCTCGCGATGTATGCTGTTTCGCCTGACTCGGGACGGTTGGCAGGAGACGCAACCCAGCGCATTCGCGCATGTCGCGGTTCGAATGATGAACCACTGCTGGCAGGCCGCACCGATCTGGCAAAACACTGGGCATTGTCGGCAGCGCTTGCCGTGTCGCTTGGCGCTGATGTCGGGCGAGCAATGGGTGAATGGAAAGAATTGTCCGATAGTCGCCCGGGTGGAACCGGCTTCTCGTTCGTTGATCTCGCCGCCGATCGTGCGGGGCTGGCTCTTGCCCGTCGCGTGACAGACCCAGCCACAGCCGTTGCAACGGCCAGACGGCTCCAATCCGCCGATACAGAATATCTCCTGCCCATTCGGGCACTCGCGCTGTCAGAGGGCTTGACCGAGCAACAATTTGTCACCGGGTTCAAAACAATAAACAGCGCGCAGTTCAACGCCGCCAAGGCCCGTATTGATAAAGTGCTCGCAAAGAGCACGCAGCAAACGCGCTAAGTTAATACCCCGTCGTGAAGGCGCAGAACACGGTCCATTTTTGCTGCAATGCGTTCGTTATGCGTTGCAACCAGCGCCGAAGACCCCTCGCCGCGCACCAATTTCAAAAACTCGGCAAAGACGATGTCGGCAGTGGCCTCATCGAGGTTCCCGGTCGGTTCGTCCGCTAAAACCAGAGCCGGTTTGTTGGCCAGTGCCCGCGCGACGGCCACTCGCTGCTGCTCGCCGCCAGAGAGTTGCGATGGTTTGTGCGTCAGTCTTGCCGACAATCCCAGGAAACCAAGCAAGCTCGACGCCCGCGCTTCCGCTGTCCGATGCTCGGCGCCATGGATCAGTTGCGGCAAGACAACATTTTCGCTGGCACTGAAATCGGGCAGCAGATGGTGAAACTGATAGACAAAGCCGAGCGCATCGCGGCGAACGCGTGTGCGGCCATCGCTGTCGAGCTTCGACGCTTCTTCGCCGGCAATGCGGATTGATCCCTCGAACCCCCCTTCAAGGAGTCCGACAGCTTGCAGCAAGGTCGATTTCCCCGAGCCCGACGGCCCAAGCAAAGCGACAATCTCGCCCGGTGCAATCGTCAGATCAACACCGCGCAGAACATGGATTACGGCCTCGCCTTGGGTGAACGCGCGCTTCAGCCCCGCAACCGCCAGCACGTCACTCATAGCGCAGCACCTGCACCGGATCCGTGCTTGCTGCCTTGAACGCCGGATAAAGTGTTGCAAAGAAGCTGAACAGCAGCGCCATGACCGTAATACCGAGCACTTCGAACGGATCGGTCTTTGACGGCAGTTCGGTCAGGAACCGGATTGAGGGATCCCACAGGTTCTGGCCCGTCACAAGTTGAACGAAGTTCACCACGGACTGGCGGAAGAACAGGAACACAAATCCCAGGATCAAGCCCGCCACTGTGCCCAACGCACCGATGGTCACGCCGACAACCACGAAAATCCGGATCATCGCCCCACGTGCTGCGCCCATTGTGCGCAGGATCGCGATGTCGCGGGTCTTGGCGCGCACAAGCATGATCAGTGATGACAAGATATTGAAAACGGCAACCAGAATGATGATCGATAGCACCACAAACATCGCAACACGCTCGACGGCAAGCGCTTCGAACAGCGATGCGTTCATCTGCCGCCAGTCGGTGACAACGGCTTTATCGCCAATCACGGGAAGCAGCGGCGACAAAATCTGTGCCACTTTGTCAGGGTCTATGGTCTCGACCTCGACCATCCCAACCGCATCACCCAGCAAAAGAAGCGTCTGCGCGTCCTCGATGGGCATGACGACGAAGGCTTTGTCGTAGTCATAAACGCCGATCTCGACGATTGCCGCGACACGATAGCTGACAATGCGTGGTACAGTGCCCATTGGCGTTGCCTGACCCGCAGGATTGATCAACGAAATCTGACCGCCGACCTGCGCGCCGATCGCCTCGGCCAAGCGCGCCCCGAGCGCGACGTTGCCGCTGCCGGGCGTCAGTTCGTTCAGATGACCCCGTAACACCTTGGATTTGAGCGTTGCATTGGTGCGTATATCTTCGACGCGCATACCGCGCGTGATCACGCCTTCGACGCGCCCGTCGTGGCTGGCCATCAAAGGTTGTTCGATCAGCGGTGTCGCCGATGTGACACCCGGTGTCTTTTGCGCGGCCGCCATGATCTCGCGCCAGTCCGCCAGCCGTCCGTCATAGCCCTGAATCACGGCATGGCCATTCAGGCCGACGATCTTGTCGAAAAGCTCGGCGCGAAAGCCATTCATCACGCTCATCACGATAATCAGCGCGGCGACGCCGAGCATGACGGCCACAAGGCTGATCGACGCGACAAGGAAGATGAACCCCTCGCCCTTGCCGGGAAGGAGGTAGCGCCGCGCGATCATCTGTTCGTATCTGTTGAGGATCATGGGCGATTGAGAATCATACCG
>JAYWFN010000215.1:0-3546 GCA_043778785.1 Sphingomonas sp.
TGGCGCGGCAGCACCGGGCCGCTTGACCATGTTGTCCTGTTCGGTGCTGAATATACGCGGCAGGACAGCCTGAGCGAGCGGGTCAACGGATTCTACCCAACGCCGACAGCGCCGTTAAATCGCCGCACGAGAATTGCGCTGACGCCGGCTCTTATCGTCCCGGCACCAACGTTCATCGCCGGGAACGTGACGGGTGCGGGCAACCGGCAGGTCGACAGCGATGTCGACCAATGGTCGGTTTATCTGCAGGATCAGATCGGCATCACCGACTATGTCAATGTGATCGCAGGTATTCGCTATGACCGGCTGAAAATCGGGATCAACAGCATTTTTGCAGCTTCGAAGGTCGAGCGGATCGATGACTTGTGGAGTCCGCGTATCGGTGTTGTCCTGAAACCCGTGCCGCAGGCGTCGCTTTACGCCAGCTGGTCAAAATCATTTCTGCCGCAATCGGGCGACCAGTTCCTGAGCTTCGATGCGACGAATGCCACGCTCGAGCCCGAAGCGTTCGACAATTACGAGGTCGGCGCAAAATGGGACATCAAGCCGGGCTTGTCGGTTGCCGCTGCGGTTTATCGGCTCGACCGGACCAATACCCGTGCCACCGGGCCAACCCCGGGATCTGTCGTCCCGACCGGCGGACAGCTCACCGAAGGCTATGAAATCAGTCTCGTCGGGAAGATTACACCGCAGTGGCAGACCGCCATGTCGTTTGCGTATACCAAGGCCGTTATCACAAGCGAAACGAGCGCCGCGAAGGCTGGCCGCAGCGTCGGGCAGGTGCCGCGCAATCAGCTTGCGTTATGGAACCGCTATGATGTCACCGGCCGGATTGGCGTGGGCCTTGGTATCTATCATCAAGCAAGCCAGTTCGCCTCAATCAGCAATGTGACGCGCCTGCCCGCCTATACGCGGGTCGATGCCGCGCTGTTTGTGAAAGTGACCGAAAGGATCGATGCTCAGGTAAACATCGAGAATCTCGGCAATGTCACCTATTTCCCGAACGCGCATAACGACAACAACATCTCGCCCGGTGCCCCGCGCAACGCGCGCCTGACCATCACCGCAAAATTCTGACGAACGTGAAAACAGGCCCGGACGTTTTCACGTCCGAGCCTGCCTTGGGCCGGAGTCGGGGGGAGCGAACCCCGGCGCGGTGGGCTTTGTTAAGTCTTAGGCTTTTGCTTTGGCATTGCACTTGGCCAGCGCGGCTTCATCAAACGAAACGGTGCCAACGGTAAAGCTGGCCAGCTTGCCGACCTTGCGAACGGCCTGTGCGCAAACGATGGCGGGACGCGACGTTGCGTTGGTCGCGGTGCAGCCCGCATCGCCGCAGCGCCACAGGACGCCGTCGGCAATGACGGTGTCGGCACTGGCCTGCGCCACGGGAACCGCACGATAAGCAGGTGATTGTGCAAATGCAGGCGCGACACTGATAAGGGCAAGCGATGCAGCAGCGATAATGTTTGAGATATGTGCCATGGGAAGGCCTTTCAATTAAGTTGCGAATCACTACTTACCTGTGTAAATTTCAAGTTGCAATACAAAACTTATATGAAGTTTGCATGACAGTGAAATTAGGATAGGTTTGAACGCAGGATGGGTATGCTTAAAGAAAATCTCCGCGAACTGGCGGACTGCGCGCTGCCGGCGGCGCTGGAAGCAATGGGCGAACGCTGGTCGTTCCTGATTTTGCGGGCGGCTTTCAACGGGTTGCATCATTTCGAGGAATTTCAGTCAACGCTGGGTATTGCCCGCAACATCCTTGCGAATCGTCTCGGGCGCTTGGTCGATCACGGCATATTGTCGCGCGAAGCGATGGCTGATGATCGCCGCAAGGTCGAATATCGCCTCACGCAAAAGGGCGCCGAGCTGCTTCCCGCAATGCTCGCGCTGCGTCAGTGGGGCGAACGGTGGGAATCGGGCGTGCCATCAACCCCCGTGCTCGTCGACGAGCGCGATCACCAGCCGATCCGCGCCATCGAAATCCTGTCGCATGATGGCCGTGCGCTACACCTGCATGACCTTTGCTGGGCACATGCCGAGGATATCCGACCTCTCGAAGCCGTAAAGCTCCACGCCGTCGCCTGATCGCGGCCCCTAGCGCGCGCTGACCCGCCAGATCCGGTTTCCAACGTCATCGGCGACCAGCAAGGCACCGGCCTTATCAACGATCACGCCCACCGGGCGGCCCTGCGCGCCGCCATCCTTGTCAAGGAATCCGGTCAATACATCCTGCATTGCACCGTTCGGATACCCATTCGTTCCAAAAGGCACAAAGACGACTTTGTAGCCTGACACCGGCACGCGGTTCCACGAGCCATGCTGGCCCACGAACATGCCATTCTTGAACGCCCCCAACGACCCGAACGCCAAACCCAGCGACGCCGTATGTGCGCCCAGCGCATAGTCGGGTCGCTTGGTATATTGCAGCAAGTCGGGCCGCGGCTCGACGCGCTTGTCTTCATATCCGCCCCAATAGCTGTAGGGCCAGCCATAGAAGCCGCCGAATTCGACACGCGTCATATAATCGGGCGCAAGATCCGACCCCAGCATGTCGCGCTCGTTGACCACTGTCCACAGCGCTTTGCTCACTGGCTCCCACGCCATCCCAACCGGATTGCGGAGGCCGCTTGCGTAAATACGCATCGTTTTGGCGTCGATAGAAACTTCGAGGACGTTCGCCCGGTGATCTTCGGCTTCCATCCCGCGCTCGCCGATGTTCGACGATGAACCGACACCGACATATAGGAAACGTCCGTCTTCGCTGGCGACAATGTTCTTGGCCCAATGATTGCCGCCACCCGGCAGTTTGACCAGCGCCTTGGGCTTCGCCGTGATCGCTGTCTGCCCCGTGACATAAGGAAATTCCCACACAGCATCATGATTGCCGATGAACAGCCGGTCGCCGACCAGCGCCATGCCGAACGGCGAGTTGAGGCCTTTCAGAAACACCGAGCGGACATCGGCAATGCCATCGGCATTGGTATCGCGCAGCAAGGTAATCCGGTTGGCAGACGGTGTGCCGGCCCCCGCACTTTTCATCAGCCAGCCCATGATGACATCTTTGATGCCTTCCGGCTTGCGCGGCGGCGAGTTCGTCTCGGCAACCAGCACATCGCCATTGGGCAATTCATACAGCCAACGCGGATGGTCGAGCTTGTCGGCGAACTGGTTGACTGCAAGTCCCGCAGGCGCAACCGGCTTGGCCGCGCCCTGCCAGCCGACCACCTTGGCGATCTTGATCGTTGGAATCATCTGTACGCGCGGATCGGTGATCTTGGGCTTTGCCCCGCTGACGGCTTCGAGCGGCAGGCGCGCGACATCGGCGCGCCCAAAGGCATACCAAAACCCACCGCCGAGCAGCGCCACTATCCCAAGCATCACCAGTATTTTTACGCGCACTCTTATGCCTCCACTTGCGTTGCGACCGGCGGATGCAGCCGCACCCGCTTTGCGCGCCGCGCATCGCCGTCGATGATCTCGATCCGCCAACCGCTGGCGTGCAGCAATGTTTCGCCCGGCTGCGGAACATGGCCGGCCAGC
>JAYWFN010000216.1:0-8368 GCA_043778785.1 Sphingomonas sp.
CCGCGCTTTCGACAACCGGCCGTTTGATCATCGACGGGTTGGCGGTCATCAGCGCAATCGCTTTCGCCCGATCAATATCTGCCTTGTCGGCATCGCCCAGTTTCCTGAACGTCGTCCCCGCACGGTTGAGTAGCGGTTCCCAGCCGACCGCATCGGCCCAGCGGTTCAGCGTCGCCGCATCAATCCCGGCTTTCTTATAATCATGAAACGCATAAGCCACGCCCGCCGCATCGAGCCAGACCCGCGCTTTCTTCACCGTGTCGCAGTTGGGAATGCCGAAAACGGTAACCGTCATCGCAACCAGCCGTTGCCCGCAGCTTTCCCCGAAAACCAGACCGCCATCACGCCCACAGCAATGATGAACAGCGGGAAAATGACCGCAGACCCGCCAATTGTGGTTAGCAGCGGCGTCACGAGAAACGTCCAGCCAAACTGAACCACAACGGCAATCAGCGAAACAATATAAAGCGACCGCGCAATCTTGAAGCGCAGCAACAGCGCAATCCCTGCCGCCAATCCAAGCCATACGGCCAGCGCATAAGCACTCGTCACCCAGGGCGGCATCATCGCCCAAATCTCACGCTGGGCCGCAGGCAGTTGCGCCATGTCAGCGGCGCTCATCGTCACCTGGCTCAGATACGCCAAACAGCCGATAATTTCCCATAGGATTAAAATCACTGCGGCGACGTAAAACCATGATGGTGGTTTGGTCATGACACGCTCCCCCGCGTTTGTTGTCGCCGGCGTATATCACCTAACCAGCCAAAAGCTCAACGCCATCAATCCGCGCGAACTTTTTGTCGAAGGTGATAGTCCCTGCCGCGCCTGCCTGCAGGCCAGAAAGGTGAAGCAAAGCGTCTGCGAAACCGCCTTCCATATCCAGCGCGAGAGCGACCATATCACGACGCTCAATCACCAAATTGGATGCATTCAGGAATGTGCGGATAATATCGGCAACCCTCGCCGTGCTTTGTCCGAAAGTTCGTCGCAAAAGCCACGAAAACTCCAGCAACGAAACAACCGTTATCAGGCCAGGGTTTTGCTCGGACAAACGCTCTTCGAGAAATATCGAGGCTAAAGCACCGTGAACCGGATCATCCTGCAGAACATAACGAACAAGGATGTTCGTATCGACCGTGATCACGAAACCGAGCGCCAATACTCCTCAGCCACAGCGGCCCCGATCGCCTCGTTCATCTCTTCGATCGAAACCGGCGGACCATCATATTTAATAATTCCCCGCAACGCCTTGATGTCGCCGGTGCGCGGTTTCAACACGGTCTCGCCCGCCGCATTCACGATAATATCCACTTTGCTGCCCGGCACGAGCCGCAGCCGCGCCCGCTCGGAAGCAGGCATCGTGAACTGGCCTTTGGACGTCATGGTCATCGTTGGCATGGTCTATCTCCAATTCCTTACGTAGCGTAAGGACCGCCAAAAATCAACTCACTCCCACTCGATCGTCCCCGGCGGTTTTGACGTGTAATCATAAACCACCCGGTTGATCCCCTGCACTTCGTTCACGATGCGCGTCGCAACGCGTGACAGGAAGCTCGCATCGAACGGATAAATGTCCGCCGTCATGCCATCGGTGCTCGTCACCGCGCGCAGAGCACAGACATTCTCATAGGTCCGCCCGTCGCCCATCACGCCGACCGTGCGCACCGGAAGGAGCACGGCAAACGCCTGCCAGATGGCATCATACAGCCCCGCCGAGCGGATTTCCTCGAGATAGATCGCATCGGCTTTGCGCAGCACATCGCACCGTTCCTTGGTCACTTCGCCCGGGATGCGGATCGCGAGGCCTGGCCCCGGAAACGGATGCCGCCCGACAAAAATCTCGGGCAACCCCAATTCGCGGCCCAGCACGCGGACTTCATCCTTGAACAATTCGCGCAACGGCTCGACGAGCCCCATCTTCATCCGCTCGGGCAGGCCGCCGACATTGTGGTGGCTCTTGATCGTGACACTCGGCCCGCCGGTGAACGAAACGCTCTCGATCACGTCGGGATAGAGCGTCCCCTGCGCGAGGAAATCCGCGCCGCCAATCTTTTTGGCTTCATCATCGAACACTTCGATGAAGGTCTTGCCGATGAACTTGCGCTTGTCCTCGGGATCGGTCAGCCCCTTGAGGCCGTTCATGAACAACGTCTCGGCATTAACGTGCACGAGCGGAATGCCGAAATGCTCGCGGAACAGGCCGACGACCTGCTCGCTTTCGCCCAGCCGCATCAGGCCGTGATCGACATAGACACAGGTCAGCTGGTCACCGATCGCTTCGTGGATCAGGACCGCTGCCACCGCACTATCGACTCCGCCCGAAAGCCCGCAAATGACGCGTCTGTCGCCGACCTGCTTGCGGATGTCGGCAATCTTCGCCTGCCGATACCCTGCCATTGTCCAGTCGCCGGGACAGCCACAGACATGGCGGACGAAATTGGCGATCAGCTTGCCGCCATCGGGCGTATGGACAACTTCGGGGTGGAACATCGTCGCGTAAAACCGCCGTGCATCGTCCGCCACGACAGCGAACGGCGCGCGTTCGGATGTGGCAACCACGCGGAAACCCGGCGGCAATGCTTCGACCTTGTCGCCGTGGCTCATCCAGACCTGATGGCTTTCGCCGGGTGCCCACAGGCCGTCGAACAGCACGCAGCTTTCATCGACTTTCAGGAACGCCCGCCCGAATTCGCGGCTCTCGACGCTGCCGACGCGCCCGCCGAGCTGTGCGCACATCGTCTGCTGACCATAGCAGATCCCGAGGATGGGGACGCCCGCGTCGAAGAATCGCTGCGGCGCGCGCGGGCTGTCGCTGTGCGTAACCGACGCCGGACCACCACCGAAAATAATCCCCGACGGTTTCAGCCGGTCAAACGCAGCTTCAGCAGCGTTGAAGGGCGCGATTTCACAATACACTCCGGCTTCGCGAACGCGCCGCGCAATGAGCTGGGTAACCTGGCTGCCGAAATCGACGATCAATATGGTGGACATGCCCGCGCTGCTAAACGCCCCGCGCTGATGAGTCTATCGCTCGCCACATCAGAAGTTCATCGCCCGGACCATCGGGCTGCATAACCGACTGCGGTTCACGCCCGTAAACGCTAAATCCGGCGCGCTCATACAGCGCCAGCGCGCGATCATTGTCGGCCATCAATGTCAGGTGCAGCGAGGCAACAAATCCACGCGCTTCGGCAATCAAAGCATCGACGATGGCCAAACCAACACCGCGCCCCACCGCCTCGGGCACGACGAACATCCCGAACAACAATGCCTTGTGCCGCAGCTTGACCCGCCAGTCGCGCGTGATGCCACCGATACCGATCAGCGTATCGCCATCGAACACGCCGATGATGCGCTCGTCATCGGACGCCAGCCGCACCTGCCAATGCGCCAAGCCTTCGCGCACGACATCTTCGGGGGCGCTGCGAAACTGCAACGCGGCATCGTTCACACAGCGACATCGAAGTGCAAGAAAAGCGGCGCTGTCATCGGGGCCGAGCCGCCGTATCGTGAAATCAGACATGGCCCCGACTAGCGAGGCCATGTCCGCCTGTCACCGTTCAATAGCCTTGATAGGCATAACCGCTGTCGATCCGCACATCCTCGACCTGTCCGTAACGGATCGAGCAGGTGAACCGCTGTGTACCACGATCATCGCGGCCGTTGGTTTCCACGGTGCCGCGCACCTCATATCCGTCACGCGTGCGCTGGACGTTGTCGATGCCGCGCACCCGCGCACTGTTGCCATAACGCTGCTCGACGCGGCTGGCGCAGGCATCTGCTGCCTGGTCTTCCGAATTGATGTTGCCTTGATAGCCGCGATTGCGGTTGTTCGATTTCGACGCGGCCCCGGCAATAGCGGCAAGCACGCCGATGATGGCGACACCGGCAATCACATCGCCTGCGCTGACGCCGCGATTGTGATGGCGGCCATAGCGATCGCCATGGCCATAGCCTCCGTAAACACCCTGCGCCATCGCAGGCGTGACCGACGTCGCGAGCATCGCCGTTGCAACCAACGCCGTGACTGAACGCACCATCTTCATGTCCCCAAATCCTTCGCTCCGGGCCCGCCGATTCGTGGCCCGTAGGCTGCGATTAGGCGTGCGCCGTTGTCGCCAGTCTGAATTGATCTGACAGCGAAATGAAAGCAAGCGTAACGGTTGTATTTCGGACTGGTGTTTGCGCTGCATTTGCGCCAGCCATGAACCGATGATCTACATCCTGCTCAACATCGTCCCGATCCTCGCTGCCACAATCGCCGGGCTCATCTTCGGTGTCGCCTATTCGGCTTTCGCCCGGCGCGGTCGCTTTTCGCCTGCGGTCGCCATCACCGCCTTTATCGCTGAATTCTGGCTCGCCGCGATCCTTGCCGGGGCGCTGATCCTCGCGCCCCACAAAGGGAGCATCTGGACGATGACGCTGGGCAGCGCGTTCGTGATCTGGATCGGCTTTGTCGTCCCCGTGATCATGACCAGTTACCGCTTCCGGTCGCTCGCGAACCGCGCGGCGCTGGCAGACAGCCTGCATTGGCTCGGCGTCATGCTCATTCAGGCAAGCGTGCTGCGCCTCATTGGCCTGATGCCGCCACCAGTATAGAGCGCGATCACACCAGGCTACGCTTGGGCGGTGTGGCATCGACGATCAAAAAAAGCCCTGTCCTACACAAAATGTTCTTGCTACGTTCCGATCCGGCTCTTTCTATCCGTCGACCGTTAATCCCCGCTTCCGCCCATTTCGGGTGGCCGCCATAGTGTCACCTTTGTAACCTTCGTAAAGAATTCCGACACCATGTCGCCACCCGCAACCGAATGGCGACATGCTCTAGCGGACCGTCATCCCCGTCCACTTTGCCACAAAAGCCCATTCGTCGGCGGCGCTTTCGATGATCTTGTCGGTCGGTTTCCCTGCGCCATGCCCCGCGCGGGTTTCAATGCGGATGATATGCGGCTTGCTGCCCGCTTTGGCCGCCTGAAGCGCGGCTGTATATTTGAAGCTATGTCCCGGAACCACGCGGTCGTCAGTATCGGCGGTTGTCACGAGCACCGCCGGATAGTCCGCGCCTGCCTTGATATTATGATAAGGCGAATAGGCGCGCAGCAAGCGCCAGTCGGCCTCGACCGCCGGGCTGCCATAATCATCGACCCAATACCGCCCCGCCGTGAACTGATCGAAGCGCAGCATATCCATAACGCCAACCGCCGGAAGCGCCGCCGCGAACAGGTCGGGCCGCTGGTTGACCACCGCACCAACCAGCAGGCCACCGTTCGATCCGCCCTGGATCGCCAGCTTTGCTTTCGACGTGATCCCCTGCGCGATCAGATATTCACCCGCCGCGATGAAATCGTCGAACACATTCTGCTTGCGCGCGAGGCGGCCGGCATCATGCCAATTCGTCCCATATTCGCCACCGCCGCGCAGGTTTGCGACCGCAAGCACACCGCCCTGTTCGAGCCACGCAATCCGCGTCGCCGAAAATCCCGGTGTCAGTGATACGTTGAACCCGCCATAACCATAGAGCAATGTCGGCGCAGGCCCCGCCGGCAAATCCTTGCGCCTGACGATAAACATCGGAATCCGCGTGCCGTCTTTTGACGGGTAAAAAACCTGATCGGTCTCGTAGGCGTCGGGATCAAACGCAACCTTGGGCGTGAAAAACGGTTCGCTGCGGTTGGTTTCGGTATTGAAACTGTAGATCGTCGGGGGTGTCGCAAAGCTCGAGAAGCTGAAGAACGTCTCGCTCTCGCCATAACGCCCGCCAAAGCCCGCTGCCGTGCCGATCCCCGGCAAATCGATCTTGCCGACCGGTGTGCCCTCGAGCGTGAAGCGCTCAGCCTGCGATTTGGCATCGCCCAGATAGGCAATGATCAGGTGCGTGCCGACCATCGACGCGCCAACCAGCGTATCCTTGTCCTCGCGGACGATCTCGATCGGCTTGGCTTTACCGCGTCCCACGTCGATGCGGACGATCCGGCCTTTCGGCGCATCCTTGTCGGTGCGGAACCACAGCCGGTTGCCGATGGCACCGACAAGCGCCCAGTCATTTTCGATGCCGGGGATCAGCGCGCGGGGTTTGGAGCCCGCCTTGTCGAGCGCGACAAGCGTGACCGCGTTGCGCGGATCGGTACCCCACGATGAAGCGATGACCAGCCAGCGGCCATCATCACTGACTTCGGCGCTATGGTTCAGCTTGGGCGTCGCGGGCGTGGCGAAAACCTCCACGTCTGCCGATTGCGGGGTGCCCACCGCGTGAAACCAGATGCTCTGGTTGAGATTGAGCGACTGGAAAGCCGCGCCCGCGGTCGGCTCGGGAAAACGCGAGTAGAAAAAACCGCTGCCGTCACGCTTCCAGGCAATGCGCGAGAATTTGACCCAGCGGACGTTGTCGTCAAGCAGCTTGCCGGTCGCGACATCAAGCAGCTTTATGGTGCGCCAATCGGTCCCGCCGTCCTGCACCGCATAGGCCAGATAGCGCCCGTCATCCGACGGCAGCCATTCGGCGAGTGCCGTCGCGCCATCTTTCGCCCAGCTGTTGGGATCGAGCAGCATCCGCGTCGGTTCGCTGCCGTCGCGCGTCATCACCCATAATGTTGACTGGTTCTGGAGGCCGCTATTGCGCGAATAGAAATAGCGCGAGCCTGCCTTTTGCGGGACGCCCATCCGCTCAAACGCGAACAATTCGCGCAGCCGTTTTTCGAAAACATCGCGCCCCGGCAGTTTCGCCAGATAATTGCCACTGACAGCATTCTGCGCCGTCACCCAGTCGCGGACCTTCGCATCGCTGCGCACATCGGCCTCGAGCCAGCGATAGGGATCAGCCACGGCCTCACCAAAGGGCACATCGACGACATCGACCGTCGCAGTTTTCGGATAATCCAACGGTGCCTCCGCATGCAGCGCGGCAGGCAACAGACATGCCGCCATGAAAAGCCCCGGCCAAAACCGGAGCCTCATCATCAGGCCGCTTCGTCCATATCGTCGTCGCTCATGACCGGACCTGAGTCCTTGCCCTTGGCGTCGACGTCGCGGTCGATGAATTCGATGATCGCCATTGGTGCGGCGTCCGACAGGCGTATGCCGGCCTTGACGACGCGGCAATAGCCGCCGGCGCGATCCGCATAACGCGGGGCCAGTGTGTCGAACAATTTGACCAGCTGTGTGTCGTCGAGAAGCCGGGCATGCGCAAGACGACGGTTGGACAGGCCACCCTTCTTCGCCAGCGTGATCAGCTTTTCGGTGTACGGGCGCAGTTCCTTCGCCTTGGCCAGCGTCGTGGTGATCTGCTCATGCTTGATGAGCGCAGCAGCCATGTTGCGGAACAGCGCGGCGCGGTGCGATGAAGTCCGCTGGAGCTTACGCCCGGCATTACGATGACGCATGATAATCTTCCTTCGTTCGTCGTGCACCCGTCTGAGGTAGCGCCCGCCGGGCGGTGAAAAAGGGGCACCGCCCAAACCCCGAAAATTACAAAGGTTACACTATGGGCAGGTCAGCCCATCAGCTCCGCTTCGAGCTTCTTGGCCATGTCTTCGATGTTCTCGGGCGGCCATCCGGGGATGTCCATGCCGAGGCGAAGGCCCATGCTCGACAGCACTTCCTTGATTTCATTCAAGGACTTGCGGCCAAAGTTCGGGGTGCGAAGCATTTCGGCTTCGCTCTTGCCGACCAGATCGCCGATATAGATGATGTTGTCGTTCTTGAGGCAGTTTGCACTGCGCACCGACAGTTCCAACTCGTCGACCTTCTTGAGAAGGTAACGGTTAAGCTGGTTCGCATCGCTTTCGACTTCATGGCCGTGCGACGACGGCGCGGCCATGCCGACCATCGGCGAAGACGCAACCATCGAGTCGTCAAAGCTAACGAACAGGCTGAGCTGATCCTGAAGAATGCGCGCCGCATAAGCGATGGCGTCTTCGGGGGTCACCGTCCCATCGGTTTCGATGCTCAGCGACAGCTTGTCATAGTCAAGCTCCTGCCCGACGCGAGTGTTTTCAACCTTGTAGGCAACCTGACGAACAGGCGAGTAGAGCGCGTCAACCGGCACGAGGCCAATCGGTGCATCTGCCGGACGGTTCGCCGCACTGGCGACATAGCCTTTGCCGACGTCGGCAGTCAGTTCCATGTTGAACGTCGCGCCTTCGTCTAGGTGGCAGATGACCAGCTCGGGGTTCATCACTTCGATGTCGCCCGAAACCGCGATCATGCCGGCTGTGACTTCCGCTGGACCCGTTGCCGAAAGCTGAAGGCGCTTGGGCCCTTCGCCCTGCATGCGCAGCGCGATCTGTTTCACGTTCAGGACGATGTCCGTCACATCTTCACGGACACCCGCCAGCGACGAGAATTCGTGGAGGACGTTCTCGATCTTGAT
>JAYWFN010000217.1:0-8362 GCA_043778785.1 Sphingomonas sp.
GCCTGTCGAAGGACGGTTTACGCAAGCCGTGCTTCGACAGGCTCAGCACTGCGGGAGCTGTTGCAATGCCCAATCTGCCGCCTCGCGGACGACCTCATCGGCGTCATCAACAAGCAATCGAAGCGGCGAGACCAATCGCCCATCCCCGCTATTCCCTGCCGCGATGCACGTATTGCGCACCATCCGGTTGCGGCCGATGCGCTTGATCGGCGAGCCTGAAAATACCTGTCGGAACGCGGCATCGTCGAGCGCGAGCAGGTCCGACAGGTCGGGCACGGCGAGTTCGGCGCGGGCAACAAAGGCTTTGTTTGCGGCTGCGCTGTCGGCAAATTTATTCCATGGGCATACAGCGAGGCAATCGTCACAGCCATAGATGCGGTTGCCCATGGCCGCGCGGAATTCGAGCGGGATCGGCCCCTTATGCTCGATCGTCAGATAGGAAATGCAACGCCGCGCATCGAGCCGATAGGGCGCGGGAAACGCGTCGGTTGGGCACGCGCGCTGGCAGGCATCGCAATTGCCGCAACGATCAGCGTGCGGGGCATCCGCGTCCAGTTCAAGCGTCGTCATGATCGCACCGAGAAACAGCCATGATCCGTGTTCGCGGCTAACAAGATTGGTATGCTTGCCCTGCCACCCCAGCCCCGCCGCCTGGCCCAGCGGTTTTTCCATGACTGGCGCGGTATCGACGAACACCTTCAAGTCGCCGCCAGCCGCGTCGACCAGCCAGCGCGCCAGCGCTTTCAGATTGCGCTTCACGACATCGTGATAGTCAGCTCCTTGCGCATAGACCGAAATCCGCCCGACATGGCCGACCTCCGCCAATCGCATCGGATCTTCGGCGGGGGCATAGCTCATGCCGAGCGCAATCACGCTCATCGCTTCGGGCCATAGCGATTGCGGCGCGGCGCGTTGATCGGCGCGCGCGGCCATCCAGTCCATTGTCGCGTGATGATCGGCGGCCAGCCAATCGCCCAGTGCTGCGCGGCCATCAACCGTGTCAGCACGCGCAATCCCGCACGAAGCGAATCCCAATCGCGCGGCTTCTTCCTTTAAGGCTTTTGACAAGGTCTGGTGTTTAGGGTTCACAGGCACCACCTAACCCGTTCGGCGCGCATGTCGAAATTTTCTGCAGGATTATCATGAGTTCCGACTACGCGGTCACAGCAAACGCTCTCGTCAAAAATTTCGGATCGAAGCGCGCGGTCGACGGTGTCGATCTCGCCGTGCCCACCGGCATGATCTACGGTGTGCTCGGCCCCAATGGCGCGGGCAAGACAACGACGCTGCGCATGCTGCTCGGCATCATCGATCCCGATTCGGGAACGCGGACGCTGCTCGGTCACGACCGCCCGCGCGAAGCCAGCGACCGCGTCGGCTATCTGCCCGAGGAGCGCGGACTATATCCGGCGATGAAAGCACGCGAGGCGATTGCCTTCATGGGTGCATTACGGGGGTTGTCATGGGCCGAAGGACGGTCGCGCGCGGCAACGCTGATGGAGGCAGCAGGGCTTGGCGCCGTGGTCGATACCAAGATCCGCAAAATGTCGAAGGGGATGGCGCAGCTGGTGCAGCTCCTCGGCTCGATCGTCCACCGCCCCGAACTGATTGTCCTCGATGAGCCGTTCTCGGGCCTCGATCCGGTCAATCAGGAGCATCTCGAAGCGCTGATTCTCGCCGAGCGCGATCGCGGCGCGACGATCCTGTTTTCAACGCATGTCATGGGCCATGCCGAGCGGTTGTGCGACCGGCTTGCGATCATCGCCGGGGCCAAGCGCCGGTTCGAAGGCACTGTCGACGAAGCACGCGGGACATTGCCGATGCGCGCGCATTATGTGCCCTGTTCGGGTGATGGCACGGTTGGCGCGCTGCTCCCCGCCGACGCACTGCGCAACGGCAGCGGCTGGCGCTTTACGGTGCCTGCGGGCGGCCCCGAGCCGTTGCTGCTCAATCTCATCAACGCAGGCCACGGCATTGCCGGGCTGACGATGGAACGCCCCGGCCTCCACGATGCGTTCGTCCGCATCGTCGGCGCTGCCAAAGCCGGAGACCCCGCATGAAGCGCCTGATCCGCCAGATCGCCGTGATCGCGCGGCGCGATTTCCTCGCGATTGTTGCAACGCCGACGTTCCTGCTGTTCCTGCTGGCACCCGCATTCATGCTCAGCTTCGGTGTAGTGGGTGGATCGGGCGCCGCGCAAATGGGCGCATCGTCAACTGGGAAGACGCGAATCGTTGCGATTGCCGATGGTCGGGACGCCAAGCGTTTGACCGCCGCCGACAGCAATCGGCGGGCGCTTTATCGCGACGGTGAAGGGCCACCCGAATTGATGATCGCACCGCCGTCGAACGATCTCCCTGCGCAGGTTAAAACACTGTTCGACAGCAAAAATCTCGACATCACGGCAGTCTTGAGTGGCCCGCTTGAGGCACCGCGCGCCACCTATAAATCGCCAAGCAAGCGCCACGCCGAGTATCTTGTGACATTGGCCGACGATGTCGCCCGTGAAGGCCGCACAGGCCTGTCACTCGACAAGCGCATCGTGACAGCCACACTCATCGAGAGCACCGCGCGAAAGGCCAGCGTACGCGGACAGCAAGCGTCGGGCTTTTTCGCGGTGTTCGGCATTTTCTTTCTGACACTGCTGCTGGCGGGACAAGCCGTCGGCACCTTGGCCGAAGAGAAATCGAACAAAGTCATCGAAATCCTCGCGGCGTCGGTTCCGCTCGAGGCGGTTTTTCTCGGCAAGCTGATCGGCATGTTCGGGGTGTCGGTCGTGTTTGTCGCGTTCTGGGGGAGTCTCGGCGCGCTGGGCGTCAATCTGTTGCCGGACGGCATGCTGCCAACAAGCTTCGCCCCCGCCATCGGCATCCCGATGTTCTTCATTCTCTGCGCGCTCTATCTCGCGATGGCCTTCATGCTGCTCGGCGCGGTGTTTCTCGGCATCGGGGCGCAGGCATCGACGATGCGCGAAATCCAGATGCTGTCGCTGCCGATCACGATTTTCCAAGTCTCGATGTTCGGCATGTCGGCGGCGGCAGCGGCAAGTCCGGGGTCGACGATTGCCCATGTCGCAGAGATTTTCCCCTTCAGTTCGCCCTTTGCGATGGCGGCGCGCGGCGCGACCGATCCCGCGATCTGGCCGCATCTTCTGGCGCTCGGATGGCAGGCGATGTGGGTCGGCATCACGATCTGGATTTCGGTTCGCCTGTTCCGCATCGGCGTGCTGAAGTCGGGCAGCGGCTGGCGTGGCCTGTTTCGCCGCAAACCCGCGACGACCTGACGCGACCCCATTGACACCTCTGTCAATAAGGTTGCAGTCTGCAACCAAAGAGGCAGGAGAGAGTCAATGGCAACGCTGGCAGTCGAGCCCGAAACGGTGGTCGATCCGTTTGACGTATCGAGGCCGGAGATGTGGCGCGATTACCAGTGGCGTGAGCCGTTTGCTCGCATGCGCGCCGAATCGCCGATCCACTACACGCCCGAATCGAAGTTCGGCGCCTATTGGTCGCTGACCACCTACAAGCCGATCCAATATGTCGAAGCGCTGCCCAAGATTTTCTCGTCCGACTGGCAGGTTGGCGGCATCACGGTTGCCGGTGACCCGATCCGCCTTGAAGAAGGCGAAGTCCGCATGCCGATGTTCATCGCGATGGACCCGCCGCAGCACGCGGCGCAGCGCCGCACCGTTGCGCCCGCCTTCACCCCCAGCATGATCGACATCATGCGCATCGAAACCGCGCAGCGGACGGGCGACGTGCTCGACTCGTTGCCAATCGGCCAGCCGTTCGACTGGGTCGATCGCGTCTCGATTGAACTGACCACCGGCATGCTTGCCAAGCTGTTTGATTATCCATGGGAAAGTCGCGCAAACCTGACGCGCTGGTCGGATATGCTGGGCGATGTCGAAATGTTCGATACGCTCGAAAAGCGTCAGGTGCGTCTGGCCAGCGCCTATGAAATGGGCATGTCGTTCAGCCAGCTTTGGGAAACGAAAAAGGGGCAGCCGCCGGCCAACGACCTGATTTCGATCATGCTGCATTCGGATGCCATGAGCCATATGAGCGAAGGCGAGTTCATGGGGAACCTCATCCTCCTGATCGTCGGCGGCAACGACACGACGCGCAATTCGATGACGGCGCTTGCCTATGGTCTCGACAAATTCCCCGACCAGCGCGACAAGCTGGAAAGCAATCCCGACCTGATCACCAACACCGCGAGCGAAATCATCCGCTGGCAGACGCCGCTCGCTCATATGCGCCGCACCGCGACCGAAGACACCGAGATCGACGGCCACAAAATCGCCAAGCACGACAAGATCGCGATGTGGTATGTCTCTGCCAACCGCGACGAAAGCGTGTTTCCCAACGGCGACGACATCATCGTCGACCGCGAAAATGCGCGGCGTCATCTGTCGTTCGGCTATGGCATCCACCGCTGTGTCGGCGCGCGAGTTGCCGAATTACAGCTCCAGATCCTGATGGAGGAAATGGCGAAACGGCGATTGCGCGTGAACGTCTTGAGCGAACCCGAGCGGGTGGCGGCATGTTTCGTCAACGGCTATAAAAAACTTATGGTCGAACTTTCGACCTATTGAAGGTGCAACCAGATGGCGCGTCCCCACGTATATGACGGTATAGACGGAGACACCGACATGCCCCTGACCCGCCGTAATTTCCTGACGTCATCAAGCGGTGCCATTCTCGGCGCGGCGTTTGCGACGTCGGCCTGTGCCAAGACGGGTCCGGCCGAAAAGTTCGAACTCACGCTGACCGACGCCGAATGGAAAAAGCGCCTGTCGCCCGCCGCCTATGCGACACTGCGCAAGGAAGCGACTGACCGGCCGGGGAACAGCCCCTATCTCAACGAGCACCGCACGGGCATTTTCTCCTGCGCCGGCTGTGCGTTGCCGGTTTATTCGTCGAAAACCAAGTTCGACAGCGGCACCGGCTGGCCGAGCTTTTGGGCCGCACTCCCCAATGCCGTGCGCAACCGCACCGATTCGACGCTGGGCTTCGCGCGCGTCGAAGAGCATTGCCGTCGCTGTGGCGGGCATCTCGGCCATGTCTTCGACGATGGACCAAAACCCACCGGCAAGCGGCATTGCATCAACGGCACGGCACTGACGTTTACGCCGGGCCGCGCTTAGCGGAAATTGTCGGCGTAGGTTTGAAGTTTCAACACTTTCTGTGGCGCCGGAATGACGTGCACCGTGATGCCATATTTGTCGGCATAGGCTTTGGCGGCGTCGAGCGTGGGGAATGACAGGCTGATCTGCGCGCGCGTATCGCCCGAGCCTGCCCAGCCGGTCAGCGGGTCGGGCTTCTTTGCTTCGGTCGGCTGGAATTCAAGCATCCAGCGGTCGGTGCCGCTGCGGCCCGATTGCATGGCGTTTTTGGGTTTTTGAAAGATGCGTGCGTGCGACATGAGCGGTTTCAACCTAATCCGTTTGGGCTGAGCTTGTCGAAGCCTTGCCCTTCTTTCTGCGAATGCGGTTAGTTGAAGGACAGTCCTTCGACAAGCTCAGGACGAACGGTTTTGGTGACGAGACTGCGCGTTCTTAGTGCGCAGCGACGCGACCGCAACTGTGGGATCGTCGGGCCAGTTGTGGCGCGGGTATCGTCCGCGCATATCCTTGGCGACATCGGCCCAGCTTCCCGCCCAGAATCCGGGCAAATCACGCGTTGTCTGTATGGGGCGTCCGGCGGGTGAGGTCAGGCTGAGCACCAGTGGAATATTGCGGCCAATGGTCGGGTGTGACGACAGGCCGAACAACGCCTGCACCCGCAATTCGACGCGCGGTCCGCCGTCGGCCGTATAGTCGATGGCGTGATGCGTGCCCGCCGGTGATATGAATTCGGCAGGGGCAACCTTGTCAATCGCGCGCTGCTCGTCCCAGCCAAGCATCGTGCGCAGCGCATCGGTCAGCGCGCCCGGCGCAATCCTGTCGAGCCGCCGTTCGACCAGCGGACCAAGCCAGTCATTCACATCGGCAAGCAGCTTATCGTCCGACAGCGCATCATTTCCGGCAAACGCCGCCCGCGCCCGCAATGACGTTGCACCGTCATTCCACGGCAGCAGGTCGAGGCCATGCGCCCGCACCCCCTCGATTAGCGCTTGTCGAATCGCTGCTGGGTCCGCGTCACCATCCGGCCCCGATGCCAGCCGGATGGCGCCCAGCCGCGTTTCGCGCAATGCTGTCACACCACCCGTTGCCGGATCAAATGTGACCGTGCGCTTGGTCTCAAGTCGGTCAGCGAAGAGCGATTCGACGTCGGCGCGGGTTATCGCTGCGGCGGAAACGATGCGCGCCGCTGCCGCCACGCCCGCCGTTTCGGCAACGGCCAGCCATTCGGCGCGCGCCAGAGGCGAGGTCGGATCAAGACGAAATCCCCGCCCGCCGACGCTGATCCAGTCGGCTCCATCGGAAGAGCGCCGTTTTGACACACGGTCGGGGAAGGCGAGAGCGACGACAGTCCCCACCCCCGGCCCTTCCCCTGAAGGAGGGCGGGGAAGTGCCTTTATCCACCCCCGTGCGGTCCGCCGCGCCGCTTCCGCCCGAGCGCTCCGGTCACTACGCCAACGCGACAGGCGCGCATCGAGATCGGCATCCTTCCCGCCAAGCCCCCGTTCGCTCAGCAGCATCGCGACATTCGCTGCCAGTGCCTTGTCATCGGCAAGGATCAGCATATGCGCGAGGCGCGGGGGCAGCGGCAGCGCGGCAATCGCCTTGCCATGCGCGGTTGCGCGACCGTCCGGATCAATCGCGCCCAAGGCCGTCAATCGCGTCCGCGCTTCGGCAATCGCGGCATCAGGTGGCGGATCGAGCCAGCGCAATGTGCGCGGATCGGTCGCGCCCCACAGGGCGCAGTCGAGCAGAAGCGCGGACAGATCGGCTTCCAAGATCTCGGGCGGATCAAAACGCGGCAAGCCCGCCGTCGCGGCTGCTTCCCACAACCGGTAGGCAACTCCCGCCCCTTGTCGCGCCGCACGCCCCGCGCGTTGCGTCACGGCGGCCTGCGACGCGCGTTCCGTAACAAGCCGTGTCATCCCAGCGCCGCGATCATAGCGCGGGCGACGTGCCAGCCCTGAATCAACGACAATCCGCACGCCGTCGATGGTCAGGCTGGTTTCGGCAATGCTGGTCGCCAGCACGATCTTGCGCGCAGCGGAGGGGGCAATGGCCGCGCGCTGCGCCGCCGGGTCGAGCGTCCCGTGGAGCTTATGCACCTCGACGCCCGACAGATTGAGCCGTTCGGCTGCCCGTTCGATTTCGGCAAAACCGGGCAGGAACGCGAGGATGTCTCCCTCAGCCTCGGCCAGCGCGCGGCGGATTGCGGCAGCCATGTCATCCTCGATCCGGTCGCTGGTCCGCCCGATATGACGATGCTCGAGCGGCCACGCCCGCCCCGCGCTTTCCACAACAGGCGCGTCGAGCAACGCCCCGAACCGCGCGCCATCGAGCGTTGCCGACATCGCAACGAGGCGAAGATCGGGCCGAAAGCCGCTTTGTGCATCCAGCGCAAAGGCCAGCCCGGTATCGCTGTCGAGGCTGCGTTCATGGACTTCGTCGAACAAGACGGCGGAGACACCGGGCAAGTCAGGCTCGACCTGGATGCGGTTACGGAAAATCGCTTCGGTGACAACAAGGATTCGCGTTTTCGTCGAGCGTTTGACGTCCATCCGCGTGGCATAGCCGATGGTCTCGCCAACCCGCTCGCCCGCCAGCGCCGCCATTCGCTCTGCTGCCGCGCGCGCGGCAATCCGGCGTGGCGAGAGCAGGAGGATTTCGCCGGTGCACCAGTCTTCCCGCATCAAGGCGGGTGCAACGGCAGTCGTCTTTCCCGCGCCCGGTGGCGCCACAATGACGAGATTGGACGCGAGTCGCAGGTGCGACAGGATGTCGGGCAGGACATCGTGGATGGGGAGCGGAATTAGTAGGCTCTCGCAATCGCAAATTCGACGGCTTCGGTCAGCGCCGTCTTCGCCGCCCCGCCCGCAAAAGGCCCCAGCGCATCAATCGCGCGCTGACCATAATGCCGCGCGCGTTCGAGGGCATCGTCAATCGCGCCCGTCGCGCGGAGCAGCGATATGCCGTGCGCCAGATCATCATCGGACACGCGCCGCCCCTCCATCGCATCTTTCCAGAATTTGCGGTCCTCATCCGATCCGCGCGCATAGGCAAGGATGACCGGCAAGGTGACTTTTCCGTCGCGGAAATCATCGCCCACTCCCTTGCCCATTGTTGCCGCATCGGACGCATAATCGATGGCATCGTCGACTAGCTGAAACGCAATGCCAAGGTTGCGGCCATAGGTGTCGAGCGCTGACTCGATCGCTTCGTCACGTTCGGCGACGACCG
>JAYWFN010000218.1:0-3534 GCA_043778785.1 Sphingomonas sp.
AAAAATCGTGATGTCCGGCAGTGGGCCATCATGTGAACTCAATTCGGCTGTCGTTTCGAACAACGCTTCCAATCCTGCCCCTGATCGCTTAATTGCCTCTTTAAGCGAAGAGTGAATGGCATCGTGGATGCGGGCGTGACCAATATAATGTGCATTCAAGACGATGATCCCCCCGTCGATCAGCTCTGTCCGTCCCAGACGATCAAGAATGCCCAAGTCACTCATTCTATAATAGTCATCGACAGTAAAGCGCGCGCGCACCGCGCGCTTTGGCCGATCGCCAGAACGTGGGAGGTCGATGCGAAACGGTGCGTTCATCTGTGCAGAATAACAGCGGTTATCGCCATTGTCATCCGCCGAGAATATCCTCGATTGCCGCCGAGACATGCGCAATGTCGGCCATGCCATCGACGCGCTTAAGCAATCCGCGTGCTTCGTAGATCGGCATGATCGGCGCCGTCTTGCCGCGATATTCGGCCATCCGCGTGCGCACGGTTTCGGCATTATCATCGGGACGACGCTTAAATTCAGTCGAGCCGCAGACGTCGCACACGCCGGCAACAGCAGGCAGCATGTAGCGATCATGGTAATTTGCGCCGCATTTAGCGCAGCTGTAGCGGCCCGTGATCCGGTCCACCAAAGCATCCTCGTCAACGTCGAGTTCGATGACATGGTCGAGCGTGCGGCCACGCGCGGTCAGGATTTCGTCGAGCGACACTGCCTGCGCTTCAGTGCGCGGATAGCCGTCGAAAATGGCACCCTGATCCGCTGTCATGTTGTCGAGCTTTTCACCGATCAGCCCCGAAACGATCTCATCCGAGACGAGTGCGCCTGCTTCCATCACAGCCTTGGCCTGCAAGCCGACCGGCGTACCGGCTTTGACCGAAGCGCGGAGCATGTCCCCCGTCGAGAGCTGAACCATGCCGCGTTCTTCAACAAGGCGCTGGGCCTGGGTGCCTTTGCCAGCGCCCGGCGGGCCCAACAGGATGATGTTCACGAACCGCTTCCCCTATTTTAACGGTTGCGAGCTCCTTTGAGCTTCGCTTTCTTGATCAAGTCGCCATATTGATGCGCGAGCAAATGGCTCTGGATTTGAGTCACTGTGTCCATCGTCACGTTGACGACGATCAGCAAACTCGTGCCGCCGAGCGCCAGCGACAGGCCAAGGCGTGCGGTCATGAATTCGGGGATGAGGCAGATCAGCGTGAGATAGGCCGCGCCGATCACCGTGATACGCGTCAGCACATAATCCAGATAGGTCTCGGTATTCTTCCCCGGCCGAATGCCCGGAATGAAGCCACCATGCCGCTTCAGATTTTCTGCGGTTTCTTCGGGATTGAACACAACCGCCGTATAGAAAAACGCAAAGAAGATAATGCCGAGGCCATAGAGCGTCATATAGAGCGGCGAACCATGCTGAAGCGAGGTCGTGATCATCAGGACAAAATCACCCCACGCGCTTTCACCGGCAACCTGCTGCCCGGCAAACTGAACGATCGTCAGCGGCATGAGCAGCAGCGACGACGCGAAAATCGGCGGGATCACATTTGCCGTGTTGATCTTGAGCGGAAGGAAACTCTTGTCACCCTGTGTCATGCCGCGCGCGGTCTGGCGCTTGGGATATTGGATCAGGACGCGGCGCTGCGCACGCTCCATGAAGCAAATGAACATGACGAGAGCGAATGCCATCGCGACAATCAACAGGATCGTGATCGGCGACATGCTGCCGGTGCGGCCGCCTTCGAACAGGTTGACCAGCGCTTTGGGCAGCTGCGACACGATGCCCGCCATGATAATCAGCGAAACGCCGTTGCCGACGCCACGGCTCGTGATCTGTTCGCCGAGCCACATCAGGAACATCGTGCCGCCGATCAGCGAGATGACGCAGGCGACGCGGAAGATCATACCGGGTTCGACCACGGCCGAAATGCCCGAAGACGCGCCCCAGTTTTCAAGGCCGACAGCGATAAAATACCCCTGCACGGCAGTCAGAAAGACAGTGCCATAGCGCGTATACTGGTTGAGCCGCTTGCGTCCGCTTTCGCCTTCCTTCTTGATCGCCATCAGCTTGGGCGACAGCGAGGTGCCGAGCTGGATGACGATCGAGGCCGTAATATAGGGCATCACGCCCAGCGCGATGAGACTCATCCGCTCGAGCGACCCACCCGAAAATGTATTGAAGAAATCGAGCACGCCACCGCGCGTCGTATCGTAAAGCGACGCGAGCGCACGCGGATCGACACCCGGCAGCGGCACATGGCTGAGGAACCGGAACACGATGAGCGCCCCGATCGTGAACCACAGGCGCTTCTTTAGTTCGGTCGCCTGCCCGAATTTGGACAGGTTTATATTGCTTGCAAGATTGTCGGCAGCACTCGCCATGTCAGTCGTTCGTCCCCGTGGAGCAGCGCTTCATATAGGGTGGCGGCAGCGGATGTCTAACCCGCCCCGCGCCCTAGAGAAGATCTTTGCGGATCTTGACAGTGTTCTTCTTGGCCTTCGCCTTGTCGGCGGCGGCCACGACTTCGATGACTTCAACCGAACCGCCAGCTTTTTCGACTGCGTCGCGTGCACCTTTTGACACACCCGAAACGAGGAACTTCAGCTTGGCAGTGAACTCGCCCTTGCCGAGGAGCCGGACGCCGTCCTTGCCGCCGCGCGCAACGCCCGTAGCTTTGAGCGCGGCGTGATCGATCACGGCCTTGGCATCGAGCTTCTTGGCATCGACGAGCTTCTGGATCATGCCCAGATTGATTTCGGCGCAATCGCGCGCGAAGATATTGTTGAAGCCGCGCTTTGGCAGCCGCATGTGCAGCGGCATCTGGCCGCCTTCGAAGCCCGCGATCGATACGCCCGAACGTGAGGTCTGGCCCTTCTGGCCACGGCCCGAAGTCTTGCCTTTGCCCGAACCGATACCGCGACCCACACGCATACGGCCTTTACGGGCGCCGTCATTGTCCTTGATTTCGTTCAGTTTCATTGCACTCGCTTTCGCTTTTGTCGCGCTGTTGTCCCGCCTCTCCCCCTGCGGGAGAGGATACCGTAGCTTAGCAGCTTGCTGCTTAGCGAAGGTTGGTGAGGGGTATGAGGGAAAACACCCCTCACCCTCCCACGCCTTCGGCGCGGGCCCCTCCCTCTCCCGCAGGGGGAGAGGGGTTATTTCTTACTTCTGCACTTCAACCATATGCCGCACTTTGCGGATCATGCCCTGGACTTCGGGGCTGTCTTCCAGCTCCGAAACCTTGTGCATCTTGTTCAGTCCAAGGCCGGTCAGCGTTGCCCGCTGATCCTTGGTGCGGCGGATGGGCGAACCCGTCTGCTTGATGGTGATTTTTGCCATGACCGCTTACTCCGTAATCATCGCGGCGTCAGCGTCAGCCGTCTTCGACCCACCGAGCAGGTCAGCAATCTTCTTGCCACGACGCTGTGCCACCGACTTCGGCGATGTCTGTTCACCGAGCGCTTCAAACGTAGCGCGGATCATGTTGTAGGGGTTCGACGTGCCGACCGACTTGGTCACAACGTCGGCCACGC
>JAYWFN010000219.1:0-3526 GCA_043778785.1 Sphingomonas sp.
CGACTCGCGCTGCAGCGCGAGCGGGGTGAGGGGAATAAGTGGTGGCTTTCCCTTACACCCCTCACCCCGCTCAGCGTCGCTGAGTCGCCCTCTCCCTCAAGGGGAGAGGGAAAGGATTCACTCAACCCAACCGCTCCATCACTTCATCAGGCACGTCATAATTGCCCCAGACCGTCTGGACATCGTCATCATCGTCGAGCGCATCGAGCAGCTTCATCAGGGTGCCTGCGTCCTTTTCGTCGATGCTGACCATAACCTGCGGTCGCCACGCCAGTTTGACGCCTTCGGGTTCGCCGAGCGTGACTTCGAGACCCTTGGCAACTTCATGAAGATCGCCCAGCGCGGTCCAGATCTCATGACCGTCTTCGCTTGAGGACACGTCTTCGGCACCAGCCTCAAGTGCGGCGTCGAAAACGGTATCGGCATCACCGGCCTTGGCCGGGTAGGTGATCTGCCCCAGCCGGTCGAACGCATGGCTGACCGCCCCGGGCGCGCCGATGTTGCCGCCGTTTTTCGACACGGCGGTCTTGACGTTGGTGGCAGTGCGGTTGCGGTTGTCGGTCAGCGTTTCGATAATCAGGCTGACGCCGCCGGGGCCGAAGCCTTCATAACGGATTTCCTCATAATTCGCGCCGTCGCCCTTTGACGCATTGTTGATGGCGCGTTCGATATTGTCCTTGGGCATGCCGCCGGCGCGGGCAGTGAGGACAGCGGCACGGAGCCGCGCGTTCATTGCCGGATCGGGCAGACCTGACTTTGCCGCCACCGTGATTTCGCGGCTCAGCTTCGAAAAGGCCGCCGCGCGCTTTTTATCCTGCGCACCCTTGCGGTGCATGATATTCTTGAATTTGCTGTGACCTGCCATGTTCGCCCCTTACGCCAGTCCGAGCGCCGTCTTGTACATGTCGAGCAGCGTTTCGGCTTCGTCGCGGTCGTTCTTGTCCATTTTGCGCAGACGCACGACCTGACGCATGATCTTTGGATCATAGCCGACGGCTTTGGCTTCACCGTACACATCCTTGATGTCGTCGCTGATGCCTTTTTTCTCTTCCTCGAGCCGCTCGATCCGTTCGATGAGGAGGCGCAGTTGGTCGGCTTGGATGATGTCGCTCATGGGAATCCTGAAAATGTTGAGCGCGCGGCCTAATCCCCCGACGCATTCTTCGCAACGCTTTCCGCCATGCGCGCCAATTGTTCGGGGGTGGCGTCGGGCTGGCCCTGCTTCCACGTTGCATAGGGCATGCCGTAAATTGCTTCGCGTGCCGCATCTTTGGGCATGTCGCCTGCCTCGGCGACCCAGTCGCTCAGGCAGTTGCGGCAGAACCCCGTGAGGCCCATCAGATCGATGTTCGCGGCATCCTGCCGATGCTGAAGATGCACAACGAGGCGGCGGAATGCGGCTGCCGCTACGGCATCTGAAATCTCTTGCATGTGAATACCCTCGCTTGAAGTGTCGCATTTAGGCTCTATTCGGGGGAACGACCAGTCCGGGAGAGAGACACTTGGTTCAAACACTGCCCCCTCGTGCCCGAAAGGTTCGCATTCTCGCGACGCTTGGCCCCGCCAGCAAAACGCCCGAGATGATCGAAAAGCTGATGCGCGCCGGTGCCGATGCGTTTCGCGTGAACATGAGCCACGGGACGCAGGACGATCACAAGGCCACAATTGCGGCGATCCGCGGGCTGGAGAAAGCGCTCGGGCGGCCGACGACGATATTAGCGGATTTACAGGGGCCAAAGCTGCGCGTCGGCACCTTTGCGGATGGCAAGATCGAGCTGAAGACCGGCGCGCGATTCCGGCTCGACCGCGATCCGACAGCGGGGGATGCGACGCGCGCCTGCCTGCCGCACCGCGAAATTTTTGCCGCACTTGAGGTTGGCGCGCGCTTGCTGCTCGACGACGGCAAGCTGGTGTTGCGCGTGACCGATATGGCCGACGATCATGTCATGACGCGCGTTGAGGTTGGCGGGATGCTGTCTGATCGCAAAGGGCTCAATGTCCCCGATGTCGTCGTGCCGATGGCGGCATTGACCGAAAAGGACCGCAGCGATCTGGCGTTTGCGCTCGATCAGGGTGTCGACTGGGTTGCGCTGTCGTTTGTCCAGCGGCCAGAAGATCTCGCCGAAGCGCGGAAACTGATTCAGGGCCGCGCGGCGTTGCTCGCCAAGATCGAGAAACCGGCAGCGCTCGACCGGCTCGAGGACATTATCGAGATGGCCGATGCGGTGATGGTCGCGCGCGGTGATCTGGGTGTCGAGCTGCCGCCCGAAGCCGTGCCGCCCGCGCAGAAGCGCATTGTCGAGACCGCGCGGCGCTATGGGCGTCCCGTCGTCGTGGCCACGCAGATGCTCGAATCGATGATCACGGCGCCAACGCCGACACGTGCCGAAGTCTCCGACGTTGCCACCGCCATGTATGACGGGGCGGATGCTGTCATGCTCTCGGCGGAAAGTGCAGCGGGGGCATGGCCGGTTGAATCAGTGAGCATGATGGACCGCATCGCGCTGACGGTGGAAGCTGACCCCGGCTATGCCGCGCGGTTGCACTTTACCGAAACCAAAGCCGACCCGACGACAGCCGATGCGCTCGCCGGGGCGGCGCGTGAAATTGCGATTACGGTGGGGGCGAAAGCGATCATCTGCTTTACATCGTCAGGCTCTACCGCGCGGCGCATATCTAGGGAACGCCCGTCGGTGCCGCTGCTGGTGCTGACGCCAAAACTTGAGACGGCGCGACGTTCCGGGCTGCTGTGGGGCGTTCACGCGGTCGCAACGCGCGATGTGGATAGTTTTGAGGATATGGTGGCCAAGTCGAAACGGATGGTCTTGCGGCACAAGCTGGCCGTGGGCGGCGACCGGGTGATTGTGATGGCGGGTGTGCCGTTCGGGACGCCGGGATCGACCAATGTGCTCCACGTCGTCCGCCTGACGGGCGATGAGCTTAAGGGGCACCGGGGGTAGGACGGATTGGACCGATCGTGAAAATCGGCTTCCCGTAACGAGTTACAAGGGCCGTTTGACCGCGCTCTGCTGTCGCCACAAGCTCGTAGAAATGCTTTCGTGCTTCGGTAATTGTGACTTTCATCGTCAAAACTCCATCGGTGAACCGACGATATAATGTCAGCTATTGAATTCTATGCAAACGCCTCGTCATTCCCGCGAAGGCGGGAATCCAACGCCCAATGTGGTCGTGCCGGCGTTGGACCCCCGCCTTCGCGGGGGTGACGCAGTTCTTTAGATTTTTACAGGCTTGCCCATTCCCGGTCACAGTAGTGCAAGTCGTTCGAGCGTCGTCCGCAACGTCGCCGCATCACTGAAATGATGGCCGACAAAGCCGTTTGCGTCGCCCGCCTCGACATTCTCCAGCCGATCATCGACGAACAAGCCTTCGCCGGGCGCGAGACCGAATCGGCGCAGGGCGAGTTGGTAAATTGCGGCTCCCGGCTTGGTCAGCTTTTCGTCGCCTGACACGACAATGTCACGGAACGGCGCGAATAGTGCAGCCTCCCGCTCGGCAAATGATGGCC
>JAYWFN010000220.1:0-3505 GCA_043778785.1 Sphingomonas sp.
GTCGCCGTGCCGAAACTGATGATGATCAAGTCGCCGGTATGCATGGCATGTGCCGCAATAGCATTGCAGGCACGGTCAGCGCCGACAGCATGCGGCTCGTCAACATCAAGGGCGATCCCGTATTCCAGCGGCGCACGGCCCGCGACCAGCGCTTCGACCTTGAAATATTTCGTTGCGAGCGATTGCAGATTGTAGAGCGCACGCGGCACCACTGTTGAAATCGCAACGTCGGTCACGTCTTCGCGCTTCAACCCTTCGAGCTCGATCAGGCGGATCAGCCAGACGGCATATTCGTCGGACGTGCGCCGCGCATCGGTTGCGATCCGCCAGCGCGTGCGCGGTGTGCCATCGTCGTTCACAAGCGCGAACTTGATATTGGTATTCCCAGCGTCGATTGCGAGCAGCACTCTACGTAACCCCGAATATCCTGAGCCGATTAAAAGATCAGATTAAAAAGACATCACCTGCGTGAATGACACGCACGACGCCATCCGCCAAGCGTAACCGTAACGCGCACGCGTCGGTCAAACCATCAAACGAGCCTTGGGTGGACTCCCCGTCAGACAAATTGGCCGTAAGAGCAGTCCCGATGGGATGAGCGCGGGCCAGCCATGCGGCACGTATGTCAGCCAGACTTTCACCGCGCCACCGTGCCAACCAGCCGTCAAAAGCCTCGACAAAGGTTTCGAGGACCATCACGGGCTCAGGTGCCGCGAAACCGAGCGCGGCAATGCTCGTCACCGGCCGGTCAAGATTTTCGGGATGATGGGCAAGGTTGACGCCCAACCCGATCACAACCGCATCGCCAGCGCGCTCGAGCAATATGCCCGACAATTTTGCACCGCTCGACGAAAGCACATCATTGGGCCATTTCAAAAGGATGTCCGGTGCCCAGATCGAGACCGTGTCGTATAGCGCAACAGCCGTTACCAGCGCCAATGTCGCGGCATTGGGATCATCGGGACGCAATCGCACCAGTCCGCTGGCATAAAGATTGCCAGCTGGTGAGTGCCAGTCGCGCCCCATCCGGCCGCGTCCGGCGGTCTGGCGATCCGCAATCAGCCAGTCACCTTCCGCAGCACCTGCCGCTGCCAGCGCCAGCATGTCGGCATTGGTCGAGCCGGTTTCGGCAACGCGTATGATGGTCAGAAGAGTGCACTCGCAGCTGCGGCTGCCTCGGTGCCCAGCGCCGGGATGAAGAGATAACCCAACACGATGAAAGCGGCGCAGGCGGCAATCAGGCCATTTTCGAGCTTGCTACCCGCTGCGGCATATGGCGCCGCAGGTTCATCGAAATACATCGTCTTGATGATTTTCAGATAGTAAAACGCCCCAATGACCGACGCCGCGATACCGATGGCCGCGAGTGGCAACAGCCCCGCTGCGACAGCTGCATCGAACACGACAAACTTGGCCCAGAAGCCGAACAGGGGCGGAATGCCAGCGAGACTGAACATAAAGATCGCCAGTGCCGCCGCAAGCCCCTTGCGGCTCTGCGACAGGCCCGACAGGCTGGCAATGGTCTCAACCGGTTGGCCGTTCTTGTCGCGCATCTGCAGCACACACAGAAAGCTGCCGATCGTCATCACCACATAAATCGCCAGATAGGTTAACACTGCTGCGACACCCTGCTTGGTGCCTGCCGCGAGGCCAACCAGCGCAAAGCCGACATTGTTGATCGACGAATAAGCCAGCAGGCGCTTGATATTGGTCTGCCCGATGGCGCCCGCCGCACCGAGAACAATCGAGGCCAGCGACGCAAAGATCACAATCTGCCGCCACTCGAGTGTAGCCGACCCCATGGCCTCGACGGCGATCCGAACCAGCATCGCCATCGCGGCAACTTTTTGGGCGGTTGCAAACAAGGTCGTCACGGGTGTCGGTGCGCCTTCGTACACATCGGGCGTCCACATGTGGAACGGTACGGCGGACACCTTAAAGGCAAGTCCCGCAAACACGAAAACCAGCCCAAACAGCTGCCCGGTGGTCAATCCGGCGGCAAACGCACGGGCAATGCCGTCATAGGTCGTCGTGCCGGTGAATCCGTAAACCAGGCTCATCCCGTAAAGCAGGATGCCCGATGCAAGCGCGCCGAGGACAAAATACTTCAGCCCCGCCTCTGCCGAGCGCGGGTCACGGCGCATGAAGCTGGCGAGGACATACGAAGCCAGCGATTGCAGTTCGAGGCCAATATATAGCGTGATCAAATCTGCCGCCGAAACCATCATGCCGGCGCCTGCCGTCGCGAACAGGATCAGGATGGGATATTCAGCACGCAACCGATCACCCGTCGCGAAAAAACGCGGGGCGATGATGATCGACACCGCGGTCGCTGCATAAATGAGTATTTTGGCAAATGCTGCAAAGGCATCGCCGCGATAAAGCCCGTTAAAGCCAATACCATGCCCCGCAGGCGGCAGAGCAGCGGTAAATGCGGCCGCAACAATCAACGCGACCGAAGCGATCGAGATCGCGGGCGTCGCGTCATCACCGCGCCATGCGGCAACCAGCAGCAGGATAATCGCCCCGATTGTCAGGATAAGTTCTGGAAGCGTGAGCGCAAGATCCATCATTTGTGCTCTGCTTTCAAAGCAATCGTCTGCATGGGCGGCTTGCCCGCCGCGAGTTGTGCATCACCGCCCGGATTGGCCCGCTCCATCCGCGCGACCAGCGCGCCGACGTCGCGACGCATGGGTTTCATAAAGCTCTCGGGATAAATCCCCATCCAGAAAATCACGGCGACAATCGGCACGAACATGGCAATTTCGCGCTTGTTGAGATCGGGCATCGCCAGCGTGTCGTCGCCCGCAGCCTTGCCGTAAATCATGCGGGCATAGAGATAGAGCATATAGGCCGCGCCAAGGATAATCCCTGTTGTCGCAACGAAGGCGACCCAGCTCGACGCTTCGTAAGCACCGACAAGCGCAAGAAATTCACCCACGAATCCACTTGTGCCCGGCAGCCCCACGCTGGCCATCGTGAAGATCAGGAAGAAAAATGCGTATTGCGGCATCGTGTCCGCCAGCCCGCCGTAACGCCCGATCTCGCGGGTATGCAGCCGGTCATAAACCACGCCAACGCACAGGAACAGCGCGCCCGACACAAGGCCGTGACTGAGCATGACAAGCATCGCGCCTTCGATCCCCTGACGATTAAAGGCAAGCAAGCCGATGGTGACGAACGCCATGTGCGCCACCGAGGAATAAGCGATCAGCTTTTTCATATCCGACTGCACGAGCGCCACGAGGCTCGCATAGACGACCGCGATCATCGACAGTCCCATGACGAGCCAGAACCAGTAAGCCGTTCCTTCGGGAAACATCGGCAACAAAAAGCGGATGAAGCCATAGCCGCCCATTTTGAGCAAGACGCCCGCAAGGATAACCGAACCGGCTGTCGGCGCCTGCACGTGCGCGTCAGGCAACCATGTATGCACCGGCCACATCGGCATTTTCACCGCGAAGCTTGCGAAGAACGCGAGGAACAGCAGGGTCTGGACCCCTCC
>JAYWFN010000221.1:0-3498 GCA_043778785.1 Sphingomonas sp.
GCTCGAGCGAATGCAATTTTCGCAAATTATGCTTCGACTGAGCAAGGCCTCGGAAGGCGTTGATACCGATCTGGAAGATCGAGTTCGAGTATTAGAGCAATCACGACAAAAAGCGCACGAATTGCGTCACGTAATCGTCCATCTGTCGTGGAGTGAAGGCGGTGATGACGGTCCTACCGGCTATGATTTTGGTCGAGAGCGTCTCCTTTCAACAACCGACATCACGAACGCTCTCGCTGGCTGTGCCGAGCTAAAAAGAGCCGCGCATTGGACAGTTTTTCGCTGTGCCGAGCTGATTGAACAAGGTCGATTTCAGGAGGGCGATAAAAATGGCGGGGGAATGAATTTTCGCACTCGGACCGGGCTTGTGCGTTTGTAACACAAGATCGTGCCCTTGACCCGCACCCCTCCCTCGCGGCAATAAGACAGCGCTGTCAGAAACTGGAGTCCCGCGTGCGATATGAGTGAGCTTCCCCAAGTTCCAACCACCCGCCTTCTAGGCAAGAGCGGCATTGTCGTCTCGTCGATGGCATGGGGCATGTGGCGCTTTGCAGGGCGATCCGTGTCCGAAGCCCGCGCGCTGGTCGAGGCAGCGCTCGACAGCGGGATCACCCTGTTCGACACCGCCGACATCTATGGCTTCGATGGCAAAGGCGGCTTCGGCGATGCCGAAGCGCTGCTCGGCCAAGTCTTCGCTCAAAGCCCCGGCCTTCGCGACCGCATGGTACTCGCGACCAAGGGCGGGATCATCCCGCCTGCTCCCTATGACTCGTCACCCGCTTACCTCGAAAGCGCGATCAATGCGTCCTTGAAACGCCTCGGTGTCCCCCGCATCGACCTCTACCAGATCCACCGCCCCGACATCCTCACCCACCCGCACGAAGTCGCGCGCGCGTTGGAAAAGGCCTATGCACTGGGCAAGATTGGCGCATTCGGCGTCTCGAATGTCACCCCTGCACAGGTGACGGCGATGAGCGCAATGATGCCGCGCGACCTCCCGCTGTCGACGACGCAGCCCGAACTCTCGCCGCTGTGCCTGACCACCATCGAAGACGGCACCCTCGACATTGCGATGACGCATAATCAAGCCGTGCTGGCATGGTCCCCGCTCGGCGGCGGTCGCATTGCCAATCCCACCGATGCGCGCGAAACTGCTGTTGCCGCTGCGCTCGATGAGGTCGCGAGCGCGCACAGTGTCTCGCGCACTGCGGCTGCCTATGCATGGATCATGGCGCACCCTGCGCACCCGATCCCCATCGTCGGCTCGCAACACGCGGCTCGAATAAAGGAAGCGGCCGACGCCTACAAAGTCCGTTGGACCCGTGAAAGCTGGTATAAAGTGCTGGTCGCCTCACGGGGAGTGCCATTGCCATGACTGAAGTCAGCTGGTTTTCCGCCCTGTGCGACGATGACTATGAATTCCTCGGCCAACCCGACCCCATGCTCGCCTCAAGCTGGGAACACTGTCGCAACATCGTCCTGACCGCTGAAAAGGGCGGGTTCGACAATATCCTCCTGCCCAGTGGTTACCAGCTTGGCCTCGACACCACCGCCTTCGCTGCCGCCATTGCCGCACTGACGAGCAAGATCCGCCTGCTCATGGCGATCCGCATCGGCGAAAGCTGGCCCCCGCAGCTCGCCCGCCAGATTGCGACGCTCGACCAGATCACTGGTGGTCGCATGACGATCAACATCATTTCGTCCGACCTCCCCGGCGAGAAACTGGCAAGCGCACCGCGCTATGCCCGCACGCTTGAGGTCATGCAGATCCTCAAAACGCTGCTCAACGGCGAGCATCTCAATCATCAAGGCGAGCATTACAAAATCGACGTCGCGCCGCCGCGCATAACCACGGTCAGCGGTAAATGCCCGCCGCTCTATTTCGGTGGTCTGTCCGACGATGCCCGCGAAGCCGCCGCGCAGGGCTGCGACGTCTATCTGATGTGGCCCGACACAATGCCCGCCGTCCGCGAGATCATCGCCGACATGCGCGACCGCGCCGCCAAACACGGCCGCACGCTCAAATTCGGTTACCGCGCGCATGTCATCGTCCGCGAAACCGAAAGCGAAGCGCGCGCCTACGCCAGTCGCCTGCTCTCAAAACTCGATTCCGACACCGGCGACGCGATCCGCGCCAAATCGCTCGATTCCGCAAGCTACGGCGTCCAGCGCCAAGCCGAATTGCGCGCCCAAGCCGGCGATGAAGGCTTTGTCGAGGACAATCTGTGGACCGGCATTGGCCGCGCGCGTTCGGGCTGCGGTGCCGCCATTGTCGGCGATCCCGATCAGGTTCTGGCGAAACTCAACGCCTATCAGGCAGAGGGCATCGAAGCCTTCATCCTGTCGGGCTATCCACACGCCGCAGAAGCAGACCTGTTCGCCCGACATGTCCTGCCGCATCTCGATCATGGGCCATTAATGATCTAGAGCGCAGCTTATGACGATGCGTGCCCTCATCCTTGTCCCCGCCCTGCTGCTTTCCGGCTGCATCAACACCGTCGGCAGCGTCGTCACAGCGCCGTTCAAGGTCGCCGGCAAAGCCGCCGATTGGGCCACAACCAGCCAGTCTGAAGCGGACCGCAACCGTGGCCGTGCTATCCGCAAAGCCGAGGAACGCGCGCGCAAGGATTGCAAACGGAGTGTTGAAGGCGATCTCGCGCGTGAACAATGCGCCCGTGACAAACTGCGCGCTCAGGGGATTACCTGAAAAAAACAATACGTTAACGAATATCGGCGACGAATTATGAAACTTTTGCCCATTAATGCGCTGTGACGATGGCACCTCTACTCCGGGGTGCCTGGGCCAAGGGGATCACAGTGCGCGATGACACGCTGTCGCTGACGGAAGATCAGCATGCAACCGACGTAACTATTATCGACGATCGACCATTAATTCCGAAAGAGCTTGCAGGCGTTTTCACCGCAACGGTTCCCGCGCTGGCGCTGGCTGCTTGCGGTGGTGAGAGCGGCACTTCGCCGTCGGCTGTGGCACCACCCCCGGCACCACCGCCGCCCCCTCCCACCGGCACTCAGGCCGGACGGTTTCTTGCCCAGTCGACGATGGGTGCGACCAAAGCCGAGATCAGCGCGGTCCAGGCCAGTGGCTATGACGGCTGGATCAGTACGCAGTTTGGTATGCCGCGGGAGATCAAGTTCTACGACTGGATGCTTTCCAAGGGATTTGGCGACGCAACAAACAAATTCGGGGGTCCGGGCTTTGACCCTGCCGTTTGGCGCCAGGTGATTTTGGGAACCGACCAGCTTCGTCAGCGCGTCGGTATTGCCCTGCTCGATTTCCTGGTGGTTTCGGCGAATGGCTTGACGCAGACGCGCTTTCCGCATTTCGCAGCTGCCGCCTACCTCGACATCCTGTGGGACGGCGCGTTCGGCAACTATCGCGACCTGCTCGAGAAAATCTCGACCAACAGTACGATGGCGGTGTATCTCACGTTCCTGAACAATCAGAAGGCCGACCCGAAAAAGGGGTCGCAACCGGAT
>JAYWFN010000222.1:0-3497 GCA_043778785.1 Sphingomonas sp.
GTTAACAAATCGCGTGGCCCGGCTACCGAATCCGTTGGCAAGTGCGCCCGCCTTCCCTAGCGTCACACTACTGAAACGTAAGGCAATCGCCACGGTTTAGGGAGAGCGCTGGCTCCGACACCCTGCAAAAGGGGGCGGGTGACGTAGAAGACAGCGCAATATCAAGAAGGGGGCTGACGAGGCAATCGTCACGCGGGTGCCCGGGCCACGAAAGTGGTCCGGGCATTCGCCGTTTTCGGCCCTAGAGCGGGATGACATCAGGTTGCGTCGGGCGACATGGTGTCGGAATTCTTTACGAAGGTTACAAAGGTGACACTATGGCCGCCATGCGAGATGGACCGGCGCGAGGATTTGAGTTCGGCAGATAGAAAGAGCCGAATCGGAACGTAGCAAGAACATTTTGTGTAGGACAGCGCGTTTTTGATCGTCGATGCCGCATCGCCGCGCGCAGTCTGGTGCCATCGCGCCCTAAATCTCGACTTGGCTACCCAACTCGACGACACGGTTCGTGGGCAGACGGAAAAACTCCATCGCGCTTTCCGCGTTGCGCAGCATCCAAGCGAACAGCTTTTCACGCCAGATCGCCATGCCGGGGCGCGACGATGGCAGCAACGTCTGGCGAGCGAGGAAGAAGCTCGTATCCATCATCTTGAATGCCGGGCCGCAACCGGTGAGCCGCGCCAGCGCGGCGGGCACGTCAGGTTCCTGCATGAAGCCATATTTGATGACGAGTCGGTGGAACCCTTCGCCAAGGTCTTCAAGTCTGCATCGGGTATCGTCCTCGACATAAGGCATATCGAGGATCTTGACGGTCAGCAGGATGATGCGTTCGTGCAGCACTTTGTTGTGCTTGAGATTGTGGAGCAGCGCGTGGGGCACACCATCGGGCGTCGATGTCATGAACACCGCAGTGCCCGGCACGCGCGTGGCGGAGCTTGCCGCCGACGATATGAACACCTTGATCGGCATGGCGGCTTCGCGGAGGCGCGCCATCATAAGCTGCCGCCCGCGCGCCCATGTCGTCAGCAGCGTAAAAATGATCATCCCGACAAGCAGCGGGAACCAGCCGCCATCGGGCACCTTGGTCAGATTGGATGCAAGATAGGCAATGTCTACGACGAAAAACACTGCGAGCAACCCGACGGCGAGCACACGGTTCCACTTCCACAGGCTGAACAACACAACCGCAAGCAGACAGGTATCGATGAACATCGCGCCGGTAACGGCAATGCCATAGGCCGCAGCCAGTCGGCTCGACGATCCGAAGAACAGGACCAGCAGCAGCACCATGACCATCAACGCCCAATTGACGACGGGAATATAGATTTGCCCGTAAGCATCTTTGCTGGTGTGCTGGATGCGCAAGCGCGGGATGAAACCCAACTGGATTGCTTGCTGGGTGAGCGAGAACGCCCCAGAGATAACCGCTTGGCTGGCGATGATCGTCGCAAGGATGGCAAGAATGACGACTGGCAGGCGAATGGCTTCGGGGGCGAGAAGGAAGAACGGGTTCTTGATTGCTTCGGCAGCGGCAGCGGGATCCAGCGAGAGGATCATCGCCCCCTGACCCAGATAATTGAGCATAAGGCCGGGCAAAACGAAGAATAGCCACGAGACGCGGATCGGATTGCGCCCGAAATGCCCCATGTCGGCATAGAGCGCCTCGGCACCTGTCACGGCGAGCACGACCGACCCGAGCGCCAGAAATGCCTTCCACCCATCAGTCATAAAGAACTGGAATGCATAATATGGATTGAGCGCGCCGAGGATGATTTCGGGCATTTTCACGATTTCCATCACGCCAAGGACAGCGATGGTCGTAAAATAGGTGATCATGATGGGGCCAAACAACGCACCGACCTTTGCCGTGCCGCGCGATTGAATCATGAAAAGGCCAATCAAGATGATGACCGAAAACGGAATCACGTAGGGCGCGAAACGGGCATCGACGACAATGAGACCTTCCGACGCCGAAAGCACCGACATGGCCGGCGTGATCATGCTGTCGCCATAGAACAGCGCAGTCGCAAAGACGCCCAGCATGATAATCGGTGCCGACCATCGTTTGCCTGCAGTCATGCGGTTGATCAGTGCGAGGAGTGCGAGGCTGCCGCCTTCGCCCTTGTTATCGGCGCGCATGATGATCGACACATATTTGAATGTGACAACAATCATCATCGACCAGAAGATCAGGCTGAGAACACCGTAGATGTGCAGCGGATCGGGCGTGAGAACATGATGCCCGGCGAAAGTTTCGCGGAATGCATAAATCGGGCTTGTGCCGATGTCGCCGAAGACGATTCCGATCGATCCGACGACCAGTTTCGCCGTGCTGCCGTGGATATGATGGCCTTGGCTGTCCTCGTCGTCATGCGGGGAAACAGTGGCTTGCGTCGTCGACATAAAGCTGGGAACCAGCCTTTCGTAAAAAGTGCCTGCAACCGCATCTAACCTCGGTCGGGCCGCGCGCCTAGCACTTCATTCAGGGCCACGCAATTCGAGACAATGGCGATCAGATCATCTATGAGCGCGCAACATTATTATGCTAAATTTTTTACAGGAGTCGGATAATGCGCGTTGGCGTGCCCAAGGAAATCAAGAACCATGAATATCGTGTTGGGCTGACTCCGGCATCTGTCGCCGAACTGACGGCGCAGGGACATGAAGTGCTCGTCGAGGCGCTGGCGGGTAACGGCATCGATTTCAGCGACCGCGATTATATGGATGCCGGCGCGCGCATCCTGCCCAACGCTGCTGAAGTTTTTGCTGCTGCCGAGATGATCGCGAAGGTCAAGGAGCCGCAGCCGGGCGAAATCGCGATGCTGCGCCCGCATCACACGCTGTTCACATATTTGCACCTTGCGGCTGACAAGGCGCAGGCCGAGGGGCTGATGAAGTCCGGCGCGACCTGCATTGCGTATGAGACCGTCACGTCGCGATCGGGGCAATTGCCATTGCTCAAGCCGATGTCCGAAGTCGCGGGCCGCATGTCGGTTCAGGTCGGCGCGCATTATCTCGAAAAGGAACAGGGCGGCCGCGGCGTTTTGCTCGGCGGGGTACCGGGTGTTGCCCCTGCCCGTGTTGCAATCCTTGGCGGCGGTGTGTCGGGGGTCAACGCAGCGCAAATGGCGGTCGGGATGCGCGCTGATGTGACGATCTATGACATTAACATGGACCGCCTCGCCGAACTCGACATGTTTTTCTCGAGCCAGATCAAGACGGCCTATGCGTCAAAGGCCGCCATCGCCGCCGCTGTCGCCAAGGCGCATTTGGTGATCGGCGCCGTCCTCGTCCCCGGCGCGGCGGCACCAAAACTGGTGACACGCGACATGCTCAAAACGATGAAGCGCGGCTCGGTCCTAGTCGACATCGCCATTGATCAGGGCGGCTGTTTCGAAACCAGCCATGCCACCACGCATGACGATCCTGTGTTCACCGTCGATGGCATTATCCATTATTGCGTGGCCAACATGCCGGGCGCGGTCGCGCGAACCTCG
>JAYWFN010000223.1:0-8276 GCA_043778785.1 Sphingomonas sp.
GCCGGACCGGTTGCTGGTGGCGGCGCAGGCGCTGCGCGAGGGGATGTCGGTTGCCGAAGTGCACGCAGTGGCGAAATATGACCCGTGGTTTCTGGAGCGGATTGGCGAGATTATCGCTGCCGAGGTCGAGGTTTGCACCAATGGCTTGCCGCGCGATGCCGAGGGCATGCGGCGGCTGAAAGCGATGGGCTTTTCGGACAAGCGGCTGGCGTTTCTTGCTTTGCAATCGGCGAATTTGTCCGAGGCGAGTATGGCACGCGGTGGGCTCGTGCGCGATGCGGTTGTCGCGATGACGGGCGGCGTGACCGAGGCGGATGTGCGTGCGCTGCGCCACCGGCTGGGCGTGCAGCCGGTGTTTAAGCGGATCGATACCTGCGCGGCGGAGTTCGCGGCCAAGACGCCGTATATGTATTCGACCTATGAAGCGCCGATCTTTGGCGCACCCGAATGCGAGAGCACGCCGACGGATCGTGAAAAGATCGTCATATTGGGCGGCGGGCCGAACCGGATCGGGCAGGGGATCGAGTTCGATTACTGCTGTTGCCACGCCTGCTATGCGCTGAGCGATGCAGGCTATGAGACGATCATGGTCAATTGCAATCCGGAGACGGTGTCGACTGACTATGACACGTCGGACCGGCTGTATTTCGAGCCGCTGACGGCGGAGGATGTGCTTGAGATCCTGCATGTCGAGCAGCAGAATGGCACGTTGAAGGGCGTTATCGTCCAGTTCGGGGGGCAGACGCCGCTCAATCTGGCCAAGGCGTTGAGCGAAGCGGGGATTCCGATTTTGGGGACCAGCCCGGCGGCCATCGATCTAGCCGAAGACCGCGAGCAATTCGCGGCGCTGGTCAACACGCTGGGCCTGAAGCAGCCCGATAATGGCATTGCGCGCAGCCGCGACGAAGCGATCGCGGTGGCCGAACGGATTGGCTATCCGGTGCTGATGCGGCCGTCGTTCGTGCTCGGCGGACGGGCGATGGAGATTGTCGATACGCCGGCACAGCTGGATAATTATATTCAGACGGCGGTGCGGGTTTCGGGCGAGGCGCCGGTGCTGATCGATCGCTATCTGCGCGATGCCATCGAGGTCGATGTCGATGCAGTGGCCGATGGTGTCGATGTCAAAGTTGCCGGGATCATGCAGCATATCGAGGAAGCGGGCGTACATTCAGGCGACAGCGCCTGTTCGCTGCCGCCGTATAGCTTGCCGCCCGAAATTGTAGCGGAGATTGCGCGGCAGACGGACGTCTTGGCGCGGGCATTGTCGGTGCGCGGGCTGATGAATATCCAGTTCGCGGTGAAGGATAGCGAGGTGTATATTATTGAAGTGAACCCGCGCGCGTCGCGGACTGTGCCGTTCGTGGCGAAGGCGACGGGCGCGGCAGTTGCGAAGATCGCGGCGCGGGTGATGGCAGGCGAGATGCTGGCCGATCTGCCCAAGCTCGGCGCGTCGGGGGACTTCGTATCAGTCAAGGAAGCGGTGTTCCCGTTTGCGCGCTTTCCCGGCGTCGATCCAGTGCTGTCACCCGAAATGAAATCGACCGGCGAAGTGATGGGGATCGATCAGGATTTCCCGACTGCGTTTGCCAAGGCGCAATTGGGCGCGGGGATGGTCCTGCCCAACGGCGGTGCGCTGTTCGTGTCGGTGAAGGACAGCGACAAGCCGGTGGTGCTGCCGGCAGTCAAAACGCTCGCGGGACTCGGTTTTGAAATTGTCGCGACGGGGGGCACCGCAGACTATCTGGAAGGGCAGGGCATCGCCGTCACGCGCGTCAACAAGGTCGCGCAAGGGCGTCCGCACATTGTCGACCGGATCAAGGACGGCGACATCCAACTGATTTTCAACACGACCGAAGGCTGGCAATCGCTGAAAGATTCGGCGGAAATCCGCAAATCGGCGCTGACCGGTAAAGTCTGTTCGTTTACAACGGCGGCGGCATCGGTGGCGGCAGCGCAAGCGATTGCTGCACTGCAAACGCGCGGGCTTGAAGTCGCGTCGCTCCAGTCTTATCATCTACGGCTGACAAGCTGATCCCGACAGCGCGACAGAACGACGCTCCCATAACCGGGGGCCGGATGGCTTTTGAATAGGAAGACGCAAGGACATGGCGACAGTCGACAAGATGCCGATGCTGGTTGAAGGGCAGAAAATGCTCATCGCAGATTTGTCGCGCCTCAAAGCTGAACGGCCCGAAATCATTGATTCGATCGAAGAAGCACGCGCGCACGGCGACCTTTCGGAAAATGCCGAATATCATGCTGCCAAGGAGCGGCAGGGTCAGGTCGAAGCGATGATCGGCGACATCGAGTCAAAGCTGAGCCGCGCGATGGTGATCGATCCGGCAACGCTTTCGGGCGACAAGATTGTCTTTGGCGCGACAGTGACGCTCCTCGATGAAGATGACAAGCCGATCAAGTACCAGATCGTCGGCGAAACCGAAGCCGACGCGAAGTCTGGCCGGATTTCCTATGCGTCGCCACTGGGTCGCGCGCTGATCGGTCGCAAGGTCGAGGACGATGTCGAAGTGACGGTCCCGTCGGGCGACAAATATTATCAGGTGTCGAAAATCGAGTTCATCTAGCATGGCTGCGGGGGGAAAGCCTGCGCGGCTGACCTATAGTATCGCCGCCCTTACGGTGCTGGCCCATTTTGCGGGGCTGCTGCTGACCGATGGCGACTTTATGGTCGAGCAGATGGGGTTCATCCCCTTGCGCTTTTCATCTGATGCGCAGGGATTTGTCGTGCCGGCGCTGCTGACGCCCCTGACTGCAACGCTGTCGCATGGTGATTTTGTCCACTTGGGCTTCAACATCTTAATGCTGGTTTACTGTGGGCGCGCGGTGGAAGCGGTGCTTGGGACAGGGCCGATGGCCGCGCTGTATGGTATCGGGGCTTATGTGGCCGCCGCCGGGCAGTTTGTTGCGGCGCCGGTATCGCCGGTTCCCATGATTGGCGCGAGTGGCGCGATTTCGGCGGTGCTTGCGGTCTATGCTCTGCTGTTTGGACGCAACGACGTAAAGCGCTGGGGGCCAATCCCGGCGCATTGGGTGCGCGCGATCTGGCTCGCAGTGGCGTGGATTGCGATCCAGTGGATGATTGGCCTGGTGTCGAGCGGCAGCGGTTATCAGATCGCAACCGCAGCGCACGTCGGCGGATTTCTGTCAGGACTGGCACTGGCGCGGCCCCTGCTCGCATGGCGGTATCGCGGGGCTTAGTTTTTGGCGGGAGCACGCAGTTCTGTGAACGGATGCACGCCGAAACCATTGTCGCGGTAGCGCGTGAGCACCGGCCTGACAAACGACCAGCGCAGCGGCTTGGCAATCGGAATGTAACCGGCTTGCAGGGCATAAGCCGCATCCGCGCGGGCAATCGCCGCCGATCGCTGGCCAAGGCTGGGCGCGGCGCGCGCTTCGGACAAGGCAAAATTGCCGATCGTACTGCAACTGACATTATAGTCGCAGCCGGTGCGGGTCAGATACCAGTTGGCGCTGCTGTTTGGGGCCACTTCGTCGATCAGGCGCACGTCTGCGTTTTCGTCGTTGAAAGGAACCAGGATCGCGGGGACGCCGATCCGGCGCCAGTCAGCGGCAAGGCGCGCGAACAGGATTCGCATACCGGGGCCAGCGGGCAGCGCGACCCGAACAGGGTTGATCGCGCCGCGCGCGCTTTCCCACGCGGCGATGCGCTGGCGGGCGATGGCGCGTCGCTCGTCAAGGCTGTTGGCCGTCCAGTCGGGCGATGCCGGCAGCTGACCACTGTCCATCTGCGTCGGCAGCAGCCGTTCGATGGCTGTCCAGCGCGGCACGGAAAGCGCATCGTCGACTGCGCCACGATCAATTGCCATCGCCAGTGCTTCGCGTAGGCTGCGTTCCTTGAGGAATAGCGTCGACGGGATGATGGCGAGGCCGAACAGCCCCTCAACCGGGTCACGGTGGAGGCCATTCACGCCGCTGGCCCGTGCGGCTTCGGCAATCGGCCAGTCCGTGGCCGTTCCGCCGAGAACAAGATCGCTGCGGTCGTTTATGAAACGCGCGACCGCAAGTGCTGCCCGACCGCCTTTGAGATATATCTCGCGCGCATCGGGCGGTGCGTCGTCGGTAACGTCGGCCATCGGATCGGGCACCGGGCGCATAACGAGCGCGTTGCCTTGTCGCCGCGCGATGCGCCAGGGACCAAGGCCGACGCCATTGCGCCGAATGCCCAGTTCGGGCTGGGCGAGCAATTGGAGCAATGTCGGGCGCGGGGTTTTCAGACGGATTTCGACGACGCGCCCGGTCATACCGACCACAGCGTTGATTGCGCTCAGCATCGGCTTGAATCGGTTCTCGCTGTTTGCCGCGATAGCGCGGTTCAGGCTGGCGGCGACGTCTTGCCCGGTCACGTCGCGACCATCGGGCCATTTCATCCGGTGGATACGGAACACGATGCTGCGCCCGTCATCGGTCACGATCCAGCTTTCGGCAAGCGCCGGTTCGATCTGGCCACTGGCGTCAAAAGCGACAAGACCCATCGCGGTTTCACGCATCAGGACACTGCGCGAAGGATCAAGCAACTCACGATCGGGATCACCGAGCTTGGGCGCTGCACCGATCACGCTGATGTCGATTCGGTTGGGATCATCGGCAGGGGTGCAAGCCGCAGTAATCAAGGCCAAAATACCGATCGCGATGGTACGGAAGGCGGGACTCGAACCCGCACTTCCATAAGGAAAGCAGATTTTGAGTCCGGCGCGTCTACCGGCTAACATGTTGTAATACTGTCATTAAATTGCCCAAAAATAAAAAAGCGTTAACAAAATGTGCTAATGAAATACCGTTCGCGAAGTGGCGCATTGATGCCATGTCCGACGTCTTATGTCTCGCTTCTGGTTGGTTAGCATTGAAAATGAATGCCGGCTTAGTGCGCGGAATCGCTGAGAATGCTGGTCACGGATTGGCCGCAATGACCCTGACTTTGGTCACTAAGCGAGTTATTGTCTATCAGATCGGTCAATTTGTGCCTGTGCGTTGTTCCGTTGGCTGATATGAGTGAAGGGGTGGTGCGACGAACGAAGCATCTGTCGAACGTTAAGTCGACTGAGCACATCAACGATGGCGATCAGGCTGCGGATGGCTCTGAACCATGCCTTATCATGCGATTTGCATTTTGAACGACCTCATTGTCCACACTGGTTCCATGCAGCCAAAATCGCGGTCAGGGCCAGCAAGGCCACAACAACGAACAGGGCAAAGAAGAATTGGACGCCAATGAAATAGCCCATTGCCGTGAACACTGTGCCGCCCACGCGGGCAAGTATCGCGAAACCATCTGGCGTGCCTTGGGCATTGCGATGCTTGTCATGCCGCAGCGCCCATCATCGCGCCGCGGATCGGCGACACCGCGCCCTTGGCGTCAAAGGTGAGCAACTCGGATTCAGCCGTGCCACAGCGTAACCGGGCGAGCCACTCGTCCGGGTCATATTCCACACCGACCGGGTTTTCGCCGATCTGGCTGCCGTGGAAAAAAGCACTGGCCTCGGCCTTGGTGGCGAAGGCATCGACGGTGAATTCCATCTGGTTGCCATCGGGATCGGCATAATAAAGCGATGCGCTCATGCCGTGGTGAACCGCCCAATAGGGCGCGATCCCCTTGGCTGTCAGCTCCGCATAATTTTCGAGCAAATCGCGCAGCGATCGATATTCCCACGCGACATGATCAACGCCGATAAGGCCGCGATCATCCTTGTCATCCTCATCCGGGCGGATCACGCCCAGATCGGCAAAGGCAAAGCGGTGATGTTCATCATCGAAGGTCAGAAAAGCGAGCGCTGGATTTTGATATTGCACGCGCGCGCCAAACACCGTGGCATACCATGCCAGCATCGTTTCAAAGCGCTGGGTGCGGTAGACAACATGGACAAGGTTTGATGGGGCTATGGGCATTTCTTTGTCTCCTACCAAAATTGAAGGTGTCAGCGCCCCACCCGTTCGAGCACGCGGGTCCAGGTCTTGCCGTCGCCGATCACCAAGCGGTTGCCGTTCAGGCGAAACGGGCGAGGCTGGACGGTGCCAGCGTAGCCGTTGCTGAGGTCGCTCAGGACGTTATGGGTAACCACGCCAGCAGCCAGATCGACGGTGTAGGTGCCCCAGTAAGCGACGGAATTGTCCAACAACGCCTGCATTTGTTCGGGGCTGCACGCAAACAACGCCCGATCATCCATTTTCCCTCGCCCGGACTTTTTGCCGGGCGCATAGCAAGCAGGGTTGGCCGGATTGGCAATCTGGATAATGACATGTCCGTCAGCGGTATAGACGAACAGACCGACCGGCTTTTCGCCAAAGGGGCGGATGATCTTGCCGTCCTCGACATCTTCGAACGAGACCAGGCGCCAGGTGCCGACGATGTCCTTTTGGGAGCCTGAATAAGCGGGCGTGGCAGCCATTGCAGTAGCGCTCAGCAAAAGAGCGGCAGTGCCGAGGGCGCGGCCTAACAATGTGACGAGACGGTCACTCATAAAAATATCTTTCTTCAGTGATTTTGGCATCGCACACAGTGAAGACGGCGATTTCAGTGAAGGGTCTGGCCTCCCCGCTCGCACGGTTGGTGATCATCATGTCGATGAACAGAGCGAACTGGTTGCCGGTCACAAATGGGCCATCGATGGTGAGATCGTCGATCCGCTGCACGGCGGACCAGCGAGCGTTTTTGGCACGGGCTTCGACGATACCGGTCACTTCCGCTGCTGTCCCGCCGGGTAACGCGCGCGGTTCGATGCTTTTGACATCCGCCGCGCGGAATCGGTCGCCGGCGGCGACAAATGCACCGCGACGCAACAGAGCCGTATACGCACGCGCAACATCGGCTGTGGTCGGCATGGCAGCCTCCAGCTGTTCGGAGTGGGCGTTAAAAATGGGGCAGGCCGCGCGTGTGTCGCGCCGCCTGCCCTGATCCTGAAGCAGGTCGCTTACTTCAGAACCAATTCCTGATATTCAGTGGAGCCCCATTGCTCGCGCATCGCGCCGCGGGCAGCACCCGCCGCACCCGCTTTGCGATCGTCCGTGGCGAGGAATGCATTGAGTTTTTTGCTGAAGGCGTCCTGCTGCGCGTTCGTCAGATAATCCTTATATTCGATCAGCAGGATCAGGTTTGGTTCGTCCTTGCGCGGATTATTGACTTGGAGAACGTGGTAGCTCAGCTCAACGCCTTCTTTTTTGCCGAACTCGCGCATGCGCTTCCAGTCGGCGGCCAGCCAATCCATATAGTTTTCGAACTGGCCGGGCAGGACGTGGATCCGCCCTGCTGTCCAGACGCTACCCGATTTGTAGCTCGCTTCCTGCGCCATCGCGGGTGCGGCCAGCGCGGTCGCCCCCAGCATGGCGGCGATGGCAAGTGATTTGATCATTTTCATCTCAGTCTCTCCTGTTTTGCACCGCTCGTGATTGAGCGGTGGGTACGCACACAAACAAAAGCGTCAGCCAGTGGCCGCGACACGGTGCATCACGCGCCCGCGCACTTGGTGACGCAGCAGCATCAGCAACCCCGCCATCGCCAGCGCGATGATCGACAGCGTCATCAGCGCGGGCTGAAAGCTGCCGGTCGCGTCCTTCGCCATGCCCCAGCCGAACGGCGCAACGAACGCCCCGATCTGCGACATGGTGTTGATCGCAGCTGCGCCGATGGCGAGTTCGCGGACATGCAGCACCTCCGCCCAACCCGACGAGGTCAGCATCGGGATGACGAAACAGATGGTGGCAAAGGCGAGGTAGGCGGCAATGACCAGCCTCGGTGATGGCGACAGCCCCAACACAAGCACGGCGCTTGCCAGCAGCACGCAGCACGCAACCGCATTGCCCCAGCGGTCACCGTGCCGGTCGGCGTGATTGCCGGCAAAAAGCACCGCTGCGGCACCAAGCAGTCCGCCAAGGCTGACCAGATAGCCGACATGCGTGACATCAAGCGCGGTCACGCCGGCGAGAATGAGCGGTGCATTGAGGATGATGGTCGTCACCACACTCATCAGCAAACAGCCAAAAAAACCGAGGATGAGGACGCGTGGATTACGGAAGGCAGCGAGGACATTGTGACCGGCAGGCGCGCCCATCCGCGCCTGTTCACGCTCGAGCTCGTTGCAAATCCAGTCCTTCTCAGGCTGCGTCAGCCAAACCACTTTTGCAGGGCTGTCCGGCAGAAATTTGAGTACGATCAGGCCGACAAACACGGTCGGCAGGCCCTGCACAAGAAACAGCCACTGCCAACCATGCAGTCCGGCATTGCCATCAAGGCCCAGCAACCA
>JAYWFN010000224.1:0-8273 GCA_043778785.1 Sphingomonas sp.
GCGGGGGGCAAGCAGCACCGGTGCAGGAATCAGGCAGCGGTCTTGGCGGGATGCTCGGCAATGTGCTGGGTGGTCTGATGGGCGGTGGTCAGCAAGCAGCGGCGCCTGCACCTGGTCTGGGTGGCCTCGGCGGGCTGCTCGACATGGATCGTGACGGCAATCCGCTGAACGATATTATCGGCATGGCGAGCAAGTTCGCGCGCTAGGTATTTTTGCGCTACATCGTTGGCGAAACCAAAGGAGACGACTCATGGGAATGCTCGATGGATTGCTCGGCAAAATCTCCGAACATGTTGATATCACGAACCTGGCGACCAAAGTCGGCCTGACGCCCGAACAAGTGCAGGGCGCGGTTGCCGCGCTCGGTCAGTCGCATAGCGAAGCGGGTGACACGGTCGCGCTTGCGGCGGAAAAGACGGGTCTGCCGACCGACAAACTGCAGGACATCGTCAGCCAGATCGGCGGCGAAGGCTCGCTTGCCAGCTTCGCGTCGATGATCGACAAAGACGGGGACGGCAATCCGCTTAACGATATCGCTGGCATGATCGGCGGGTTGTTCGGCAAGAAGTAGCGCTTACGCCCGCACAACCAACAGGACGTTACCGTCAGTGCCGGTGACGCGCAGACGGTCTCCGACGGCTGCATCCGTTCCGCGCGCTGACCAGACGCTGTCACCGACCTTGACGCGGCCATGCGCGCTGTCGACGGGCTCCACCGCCGTGACGATTAAGCCGACCAGTCTTGCGCCGCGATCATTGAGCTTCGGGTCATCCGAAACGATCGGGTTTTTCGCCAGCACGTTCCGGCCAAGATAGATCACCGCAATTGTTGCGATAGAAAAAACGGCAAATTGCGCGGCAAAGCCAATCGGCAGAAGCAGCGCGAGAACACCCGTCAAGATGGCCGCCCCGCCGATCCACATCAGATAAACGCCCGGCAACATCATTTCGGCAATGCCCAACACAACACCGCCGATCAGCCAGAGCCACGGCGCATCGATCCCGAATGGCGCGTTCATTGTGGCTGTCCTTCAAACGGACCCTTGCGGCGTGGTGCGGCGGGCGGTGCATCGCCATCGCCCAGCGCGTCCTTTGCGAGTTGGCCAATCCCGCCAAGCGTGCCGATCAGTTGTGTCGCCTCGACCGGAAACAGGATCGTTTTTGCATTCGGGCTGGTCGCAAACAGGCCCACGGCCTCGACATATTTCTGTGCAATGAAATAGTTGATTGCCTGCGCACTGCCGTTTTCAATGGCGACCGAGACGAGGCGCGTTGCTTCGGCCTCGGCCTGCGCAGAGCGTTCGCGCGCTTCGGCATCGCGGAAAGCGGCTTCCTTGCGTCCTTCGGCCTCGAGGATTTGCGATTGCTTCTGCCCCTCGGCCCGGTTGATGTCGTTCTGCCGTGCGGCTTCGGATTCAAGGATTGTCGCCCGCTTTTCGCGCTCGGCCTTCATCTGCCGCGTCATCGCGTTGACGATGTCGGCAGGCGGTCGGATGTCCTTGAGTTCGACGCGGGTAATTTTCACGCCCCAGGCTTCGGTGGCGAGATCGACGATGCTGAGCAGTCGCCCGTTGATCTCGTCGCGCTTCGACAGCGTTTCGTCGAGGTCCATTGACCCCATGACAGTGCGCAAATTGGTCGTCGTGAGCTGCATGATCGCCAGATACAGGTCGCTGACTTCATAGGCAGCTTTGGCCGCATCGAGCACTTGAAAGAACACGACGCCGTCGACAGCGACCATTGCATTGTCTTTGGTGATGATTTCCTGCCCCGGTATGTCGAGCACTTGTTCCATCATGTTCACCTTGCGCCCGACGCGGTCGATAAACGGGAAAATGAGCGTGAGGCCGGGTTGGGCGACCGTGGTGAACTTGCCAAAGCGTTCGATCGTATATTGAAACCCTTGCCGGACCATTTTGACCGCCATCAAGACATAAACCATGCCAAGAACGGCGATTACGACGACCAGTATTTCCATGTCTGAGTATCCCCACGGCCTGAATTCCTGTCATGCCCGCTGGACGACGCGCCGCCAAGCATTATCGGAAAGGGCCGCTGGCGCATCGCGGGTCGCGCGGTTACATGGACCGCCACGACTCGCAACAGGCGCTTTTCTGGCTATGGATATTCCCCTCGGACTGACTTTCGACGACGTGCTGTTACAGCCCGGCGCGTCCGACGTGCTGCCCAGTCAGGCCGATACGCGCACATATCTGACCAAAAGCATTTCGCTCAATATCCCGATATTATCGTCGGCGATGGACACCGTGACCGAAGCCGACATGGCGATTGTCATGGCGCAGCTGGGCGGGATCGGCGTGCTCCACCGCAATCTGACCATCGAGGCACAGGCTGACGCCGTGCGCGCAGTAAAGCGGTTTGAAAGCGGGATGGTCGTCAACCCGATCACGATCCGGCCCGATCAGACGCTGGCCGATGCGCGCGAATTGATGACGCGACACAGGATTTCGGGGATCCCCGTCGTCGAGGCGTCGGGCAAGCTCGTCGGCATCCTGACCAACCGCGACGTGCGCTTTGCCGAAAACCCGGCGCAGCCGGTCAGCGAATTGATGACCAGCCAAAATCTGGCGACCGTCAAGGAAGGCGTAAGCCAAGAAGAAGCACAGCGTCTGCTGCACCAGCGGCGCATCGAAAAGCTGCTTGTCGTCGACGCCAATTTCCGCTGCACCGGCCTGATCACGGTCAAGGACATCGAGAAAGCCGTCACCTATCCCAACGCGACCAAAGACGGCACGGGCCGCCTGCGCGTGGCGGCAGCGACGACGACGGGCGACGCCGGATTCGAACGGACCGAAGCGCTGATCGATGCCGAATGTGACCTGATCGTGGTCGATACGGCGCATGGCCATTCGAGCATGGTCTCCGCCGCCGTCGAGCGCATCCGCAAGCTGAGCAACAAGGTTCAGATCGTCGCGGGCAATGTGGCGACGGCAGAGGCGACGCGCGCTCTGATCGATGCGGGAGCGGACGGGATCAAGGTTGGCATCGGGCCGGGGTCGATCTGCACCACGCGTGTGGTTGCCGGTGTGGGGGTGCCGCAACTGACGGCAATCATGGATGCGGCCAGCGAAGCTGCGAAATCAGGTGTTCCCGTGATCGCCGACGGTGGCCTGCGCACGTCGGGCGACATTGCCAAGGCGCTGGCCGGGGGTGCGTCGACCGTGATGGTCGGGTCGCTGCTGGCAGGAACCGAAGAAGCGCCGGGCGAGATTTTCCTCTATCAGGGGCGCTCGTATAAATCCTATCGCGGGATGGGATCAGTCGGCGCGATGGCGCGCGGTTCGGCCGACCGTTATTTCCAGCAGGACATCAAGGATCAGCTGAAGCTCGTCCCCGAAGGGATCGAGGGGCAGGTCGCCTATAAAGGACCCGCGCGCGATGTGATCCACCAGCTGGTCGGCGGGGTGAAAGCAGCAATGGGCTATACCGGATCGCGGACAATCCCCGACCTTCAGGCGCGGGCGCGGTTCGTGCGGATCACCGGCGCTGGGCTTCGCGAAAGCCATGTTCACGACGTGACGATCACGCGCGAAGCCCCGAATTATCCCACGCGATGACGCCCGCTGCCCGCGTTCAATCCAGCATCGAAATCCTCGACCTGATCATCGCATCGGTCCGCGACAATGGCGCGGCGGCGGACACGATCATTGCCAACTGGTTCAAAACCCGCCGTTTTGTGGGATCGGGCGACCGGCGCGCGGTGCGCGATCTGATCTATCGCGCGATCCGCACTTTTGGCGATGTGCCGAAATCGGGGCGGGTGGCAATGCTCGGGTTGGCAGCGGATGATGCCGATCTTACGGCACTGTTCGACGGATCGCCGCATGGGCCGCCAGCGATTGGCGCGTCGGAGCGTCCTGCGGTGCCGAGTTTGCTCCCCGGTTGGCTGGCGCGGCTCATTCCCGAAGACGAGCATGAAGCGCTCCTCGAACGCGCGCCATTCGACTTGCGGGTGAACAGGCTGAAGACGACGCGCGACGCTGTTTTGCCGATGCTTGAGGGTGCCGAATCGATAGACGGCACCACGAACGGCCTGCGCCTTCCCGACAAGATCCCGCTTGCCAATCGCCCCGAACTCAATGGCCTGATCGAAGTGCAGGATGCTGGCAGCCAGATGATTGCCGAGGCCTGTCAGGCAAAGCCCGGCCAGATTGTCATTGATCTGTGCGCGGGGGCAGGCGGCAAGACGCTGGCGCTGGCAGCCGACATGGGGGGCGAGGGGTCGCTCTACGCCTGCGACACCGATCGCGGTCGCCTCTCGCGTCTGATCCCGCGGGCGCAGGTTGCCGGGGCATATTTCGTGCAGACACGTATGCTGAATCCGAAGCGTGAGACTGAAGCGCTGGACGACTTGCTCGACAGCGCCGATTGTGTCCTCGTCGATGCACCTTGTTCGGGCACCGGCACATGGCGACGCAATCCCGAACTGCGCTGGCGGCTGACTCATGCCCGGCTTGACGCCGTGACTGATCTGCAAGCCTATCTGATTGATTTGGCGGCAACAATGGTAAAACCGGGGGGCGCACTGGTCTATGCGGTCTGTTCGCTGATCGGCGAAGAAGGGCAGGCACAGGTCGACGCGTTCCTGCGACACCAGACCGGATGGACGCTCGAAAGCGCTCGGATGTTAACGCCGTCGCGCGACAAGACCGATGGTTTTTTCGTCGCGCGGCTCATTCGGGCGTGCTAGCCACGACACTCAAATGGTTATGGAGACCCTGATGCGCCTGACGCCCCCTGCAATCGCGATTGCTGTCCTGCTTGCGACAGTCTCGAGTGTCAGCCATGGCCAGCGCCCCGATAGCCAGATTGACGCGCGTTCGCTGGCGCTCCTGAAAATGGGTCAGGCAGAAGCAGCGGTGGGTCGTTATGACCCGGCCACCGATGCGCTCGAAAGTGCGTTGGCGGTTGATCCGAAGAACCGCGCGGCATTTCTTGCACTTGCTGACGTTGCCAAGAAACAGGGGCTGCCGGGCAAGGCGATCCGCCTCTATCGCGAGGCGCTGCTGATCGAACCGAACGACGTCGCGGCACTGGCCGGGCAGGGCGAAGCGCTGGTTGCCAAGGGTGCCGCGACCAAAGCGAAGGAAAATCTCGCAAAAGTCCGCACGCTGTGTCTCGCCGCGTGCCCCGAACAGGTTTCGCTGGCCGCCGCGATTGAAAAGGGAAGCGCCGGTACGGCGATGTCGGCGCAGACAGTAACGCCAAAGCCCGTCGCCACCATTGGGAAAGTGAACTAAATCAGGCGCGCGATGGCGACGAAATCATCGACCGTCAGAGTTTCCGCGCGCCGCGATGAGTCTATTCCAAGTTTTTCCAATGCAGCAAGCGCATAGGGGATATTCTTTACACTCTGTCGCAACATTTTGCGGCGCTGGCCGAATGCTGCTGCCGTAAGCCGTTCGATGGATGCGCAGCTGACGCCTTCGGGCTGCGGGCTCGGGACAATATGCACCACCGCAGACATGACTTTTGGCGGCGGGGTAAAGGCCGAGCGGTGCACTTTCATGGCCATGCGTGCACTGCTGCGCCATTGCGACAGGACGGCGAGACGGCCAAAAGCCGATGTGTCGGGGGCAGCAACAATGCGTTCGGCGACTTCCTGCTGAAACATCAGCGTAAGCGATGCCCAGCGTGGTGGCCATGGCTCGCCGGTCAGCCAATTGACGAGTAATGCGGTGCCGACATTATAGGGCAGATTGGCCACGATGTGCCCGCCGGGATCGATGACGTCGGGCAGGGCAATGGCCATCGCATCGCCTTCGATGACCCGCAGTCGATGTGGATGAACTTCGCCAAGTTCGGCAAGCGCTGGCAGACATCGCCGGTCACGCTCGACGACAGTCACATTCGCCCCGGCATCAATCAGCGCGCGGGTCAGGCCACCGGGGCCAGGGCCGACTTCATAGACCGATTGCCCTTCAAGGCTGCCGGGAACAGCGGCAATGCGGTCGAGCAACTGGCTGTCGAGCAGGAAGTTCTGGCCGAGCGCCTTGCTCGCGGTCAGCCCGTGACGCGCGATGACATCACGGAGCGGCGGGCGTTCGCTGGTCACGCGGCGCGTTGCGTGCAGGCCTGTTCCGCGCGACAAGCAGTCGCCTGCGATGCCATTTTAATGGCAGCAATCATCGCGCCGGGATTGGCGATGTTTTGCCCGGCAATGCCGAACGCTGTTCCGTGATCCGGTGCGGTGCGGACAATCGGCAGGCTGAGCGTCATATTGACGCCGTCATCGAAGTGCAGTGTTTTCAACGGGATCAGCGCCTGATCATGATAGAGGCAGATCGCGACATCATAAGTGGCACGGGCGCGCGAATGGAACATCGCGTCGGCCGCAATCGGTCCGCTGACGTCGATCCCTTCGCTGCGCAGGATCTCCATTGCTGGCATGATCAAGTCGATCTCTTCGCGACCGAGCGCACCATTCTCGCCAGCGTGCGGATTGAAGCCGGCAAAAGCGAGGCGCGGATTGTCGATCGCGAAATTTCGCTGAAGCCCGCGCGCCGTCGCCCGCCCGGTTGCCACAATCTTGTCGATCGAAAGAGCGGCGGGCACATCCGCCAGCGGCAAATGCGTTGTGACGGGCACGACTTTCAGTGTCGGCCCGGCGAGCAGCATGACAGCATTCTCGCTCGCGACGCCGCAGCGTTCGGCAATGAATTCAGTCTGCCCCGGATGCGAAAAACCAATCGCGTAAAGTTGCGTTTTGGACACTGGACCTGTGATAAGAGCCCGCGCGGCGCCGGATCGCGCAATCCCGACCGCGAGTTCAAGCGAATCGAGCGAACAGCGTGCCCCTTCGAGATTGGGTTCGCCCGGCGTGATCGATCCCGCATCCTCGAGCTGCATCACGGGTAGGGCACGCGCAAAAACATCGACTGATTGGCGCGGGTCATCAATGGCCTCGACGGGGCCGAGCCAGACGGCCTGAATGGCGCGAACGTCACCCACCGCAAAGAACGGCGACAGCCCGGCGCGTTCACGCTCCACCCATGCCTTGGCGATGATCTCCGGTCCGATGCCGGCCGGATCGCCCATTGCCACCGCAAGCGGGGCATCGACGGAATAGAGACTAGCGATATTCCACCACCGCATCGCGCCGGAGATCGCGCAGATAACGCTGTGCACGCTGGTTGACGCGCGTTTCTTCCATCTGTGCCATGAGCTGATCAAAGGACGGGCCACCCGCCGACTGCGCATCGTCGCGTCCGCAAAGAACGAGAACGCGAACGCCTTCGGCTTGCGACCCGAACGGTTGCGTCGCTTCGCCAATCGATAGTTTGAGGAGCATTTCCTGAAGCGGGGCTGGCAAGTCGCGAACGCGGACCTGATCATTATCGATGACTTCGGCTTTTTGCGCAGCCGCAACTTCGGCGACGCGGCCGCAGCCGCCCATGCCCTGCGTTGCTTTGGCAAAGGCCTCAGCGCGGGCCGTGGCCACTGCTTGTGTCACGCCAGGTTCGAATTTGATCGACATCTGCCGCAAGTTGAGCATGGCATCGCGCGGGTCCGACGTCAGCACCTGACGACTGTCGACGAGATAGACGACCGAGAAACCGCCCGGCACGGCAATCGGTCCGGCAAGCTGACCAACCGATAGCTCCTGCGCCGCGAGCGCAAGAGCGTCCGGCAGCTGTGGCGCGCGCACCCAGCCAAGATCACCACCAACGGCCGCCGTCGACGCTTCCGAAAACTGTCGCGCATAAGCCGCGAACGATCCGCCCTGCCGGATCTGGTCGATGATCTTGCGCGCGTTTGCGATTACTTCGGTCGAGTTTTCCGGCGTGGCGGACAGATATATTTCACCGATGTGAAATTCCTTCTGCCCCTTCGACGCTTCGAGACGGGACATGATCGCCTGAACTTCTTCGCCGCTCACGTTGACGAAGGGCTCGACTTTGCGGCGCAGCACACGGCTCCAGGCGAGTTCGCCATGGATCTGGCGCTTTATGGAGCGATCCGACGATCCCTGTTCGCGCAGATAAGCGCCCATCGTTGCGGGCGTGCGCTTGAACCGCTCGGTAATCCGCGCATAGCTGGCATTGATCTCGGCGGGTGTAATCGTGATTTCGTTGGCCTTGGCTTCCTGAATCTGGAGCGTTTCATCGACTAGGTTGCGCAGCACCTGTAAGCGCAGGCGCTCTTTTTCCTCGGGCGAAACGCGGCCACCGTTGGCCAGGACAATAAGCGCTAAGCGCTGATCAATGTCAGTCCCGGTGATGATGTCACCGTTGACGATGGCCGTCGCCTTGC
>JAYWFN010000225.1:0-3494 GCA_043778785.1 Sphingomonas sp.
GGCGCTCGGCAAGGACAGCGGGGTCGATATGATCGAGGTGGAGGTAGATATGATCCTTGTGCGGGCCGACGCCGCGACCTTCGCGGATTTCGGCGGCCATGCTGCGGGATACGACGTCGCGGCTGGCGAGGTCTTTGGCGGAGGGGGCGTAGCGTTCCATGAAACGCTCGCCTTCCGAATTGGTCAGGTAGCCGCCTTCGCCACGCGCGCCTTCGGTGATGAGGACGCCGGCGCCATAAATGCCGGTCGGGTGGAACTGGACGAATTCCATGTCCTGCATCGGCAGCCCCGCGCGCAGGACCATCCCGCCGCCGTCGCCCGTGCACGTGTGCGCTGACGTCGCCGAGAACCAGCATTTGCCGTAGCCGCCGGTCGCGAGCACGACCGCATGCGAGCGGAAGCGGTGGATGCTGCCGTCCTCCATGCACATGGCAATGACGCCGCGACAGACTTTGCCGTCGGGGCCGTCCTCCATGATCAGGTCAAGCGCGAAATATTCGATGTAGAAGTCCGCGTCATATTTCAGGCTCTGCTGATACAGCGCGTGGAGCATGGCATGGCCGGTGCGGTCGGCAGCGGCGCAGGTGCGCTGGGCGGGCGGACCTGCGCCCATATTCTGCATCATGCCGCCGAACGGGCGCTGATAGATTTTGCCTTCGTCGGTGCGGCTGAACGGGACACCGGCATGTTCGAGCTCGTAAACCGCCTGCGGGGCTTCGCGGACGAGATATTCGATCGCGTCTTGGTCGCCGAGCCAGTCGCTGCCCTTGACCGTGTCATACATGTGCCAAGTCCAATGATCCGGACCCATGTTGCCGAGCGACGCGGCGATCCCGCCTTGTGCGGCAACAGTGTGGCTGCGCGTCGGGAAGACTTTGGTGATGCACGCGGTTTTCAGGCCCGCTTCGGCAGCACCCATGACCGCGCGCAGGCCCGAGCCGCCTGCGCCAACAACAACGGCATCATAGCTATGGTCGATAATCTTGTAGGCGGATTCCGACATTAAACGGGCGTCCCTGTGAGTGCGACTTTCAGGATAGAAAACAGCGCGAGACCACCGGCCCCGAATGTCCATATATGCAGCGCAGCAAGCGCAACAATACGGCTCGAATCATGTATATAATCCTCGATCACCACCTGAAGCCCCATTTTCATGTGCCAGAAGGTGTTGACGACGATCAGCGCCATCGGAACAGCGACGATGGGTGACTGGAGCCAGCCGCGCACCGTTTCAAAGCCGAGATCAGGCAGGCGGAGCAGCGAGAAGATCAGCCAGAGGATCAGGAACAGATTGCCAAAGGCCGTAACGCGCTGGCGCCACCAGTGATGCGCGCCTTCCTTCGCCGAGCCGAGGCCGCGGACGCGCCCGAGTTCCGAACCGCCGCGCATTACAGAGCCCTCCCGAAAATAAAGAGCCACATCAGCGCCGTCAGCACGACTGCGCCCGCAATGACGACGATCGCGCCCAGCCGGTTGCCCTTCAGCGCATAGCCCGCGCCAGTATCGAGGACGAAATGGCGGATGCCGTTGCCCATGTGGAGAAAGAACGCGAAGCTCAGCCCAATCGCAACAACATAACCCGGCCAGTAAGTCGCCCAGCCAAGGAAGGTCGCATAGGCCTCTTTCCCGCTGGCCAGCGCAACCAGCCACCAGACAAAACCAAGGACGCCCGCCGTCGCAAGAGCAACGCCCATCATGCGGTGCAGGATCGAGACCAGCATGTGCGGGCCCCATTTGTAAACGGTCAGGTGCGGCGAGGTCGGCCGCGTACGAGTGGCACTCATAAATCAATCCCCGGAAAGGTTGTGCTGTCCTTAGCCCTGCCGTGCGGCGATGCAACAAAGAAGGCGCGGGCAAATGGCTAACGGTCTGTTTACCAGTGGCGCGCTATCGCTGTGCTAGATCATATCAATGCGTCAGGAACCCACGTCGATGAGCACATCACCCAGCGCTGCCGTCCGCGCCTTTGAAACAGGACAGCACAGCGACAGGCTGCGCATCCTTGTGGCCGACCGCATCCGTTATTTCGACCTCGATGGTTCATTAACCTCGGATTGTGCTGCGGTGTTGAAAGCGATTGCGGGGCATGAGCCGGAAATCACGCAGGCATTCTGGACGCATTACAATGCGTGCGGCGGCGTTGCCAAAGACCTCAGCGCCCGCGATCTCGAAACGGTGACGAAGGGTGGCATCGGCTACACCATCGCCAAATATAGCGCGCCGACCGAACAGGCGTGGGCCGATCTCGCGCGCGACCATGCGCGGCTCTCCTATATGGCGGGTGATCCGATTGCGCTGATCCTGTCGGCGTTCGAAGCAGGGCACCAGATGACCATCGGGATTGTCCGCGCGTTTTATGGCGACGATGGCGAGGGCATGAAACAGGCTAGCCGTGCGGTATTTCGCCTCGCCATGCTCGAGGCCGAAATCATGTCGTCGACGATCAATGCCCTGAAAGCGCTCGAAGTCGACAAGGAACGCACCGCGCGCGCCGATCATTTCCGCGATACGATTGCCGTCGAAGTGGCGGGCGCTTCCGATCTCGGCGCGCAATTGCAGACGCAAGCCGGCGATGCCTCGCAAGCGACACGCGGGATGCTCGGCAAGGCATCCGAAGTGGCCGCCGCGGCTGAACAATCCGCAACCGCGATGCGCGATGCGGCGCACACGGCGGCCGGGCTGATCCGCGCCATCGAAGATGCGCGCACCGAAGTCGATCTTGCCGCCGACGTCGCCACGCGCGCATCGCAGCAGGCAGGCGAAGCCGTGAAAGTCTCGCAAACCCTGTCGGAGACGGCCAAGTCAATCGAATCAATCCTCGGCCTGATCCGCGATGTGGCGGGGCAGACCAACTTGCTGGCCCTCAATGCCACCATCGAAGCGGCGCGCGCGGGCGATGCGGGACGTGGGTTTGCGGTGGTCGCGCAGGAAGTCAAAAGCCTCGCCAACCAGACCGCGCGCGCGACCGATGATATTGCCGCCAAGATCGCCGCGATACAGGCCGCGACAAAATCGGCGGTCGAGAGCAACGGATCAATCCGCGATACCGTTGCCGAAGTGCAGGCAAGCGCGCACCGCATTCGCGCGGCCATGGAAATCCAGGCGCAGACCGTGACGATGATCACCGCCGCCGTCGACGAAACCGCGCTTGCCGCCGATACAATGTCGACCACGATTGCGGCAATCCGCGAAGATACCGAGGAAGTCGCGACCGAGATCGACAGCCTGGAAAGCGGTTTCGAAAGCGTGAACCGCAAACTCGCCCGATTGCAGGACGCGGCGGGCGATTATGTAAAGCTGGTGGCGTAACGGACAACACCGCAGTCCTGAGCCTGTCGAAGGACGGTCGGCGCGAACCGTCCTTCGACAAGCTCAGCACTGCGGATTAAACAAAGGTCGCTCGACTTCGCTCGGGACGAACGGTTACAGGAAGCGATGACCAACATTCTCCTGACCGGTGGCACCCGCGGCATCGGCAAAGCCATTGCCGAACG
>JAYWFN010000226.1:0-8265 GCA_043778785.1 Sphingomonas sp.
TCAGCCCCGCCCCGTGGCTGAATATTGGGGGCAGCATCAATTACACCGACGCAAAATTTACGAAATCGAGCGTCAAAGTGTTCGGCAACCCAGCCGTCAACTTCGGACCTTATCCCGACACGCCCGAATGGTCGGGCTCAGCCTATGCTGAAGTAACCGCACCATTGGGCGGTGACATCAGCGGGTCACTTCGCGGCGACGTTTATTTCCAAACCAAAAGCTACTTCGGTTCGACAAACGATACCATCAATCCGTTTTCGGATATTGCCGGATATGCAATTGCCAATTTCCGCCTCGGTGTTGAAGACAAAACCGCGGGCTGGTCGCTGGCTGGCGTCGTCAAAAACGCCTTTAACCGAACATATTATGTCGGCGGGATCGCATTTTACAGCCTGTTCTCGTTGAATACCGTGGTTCCTGGCGAACCCCGCACGTTCCTTGCCGAGGTGCGTTACAAATTTTGATGGCTGACTATTTTGTCACGACAAACTGCGTCCTTGGCGCAGCGTTATGGAGAAGGCGACATGTCAAACAGACTACGGTTCGGTGCTTTCGTTCCGCCGCATCATCTACCAGTCAATTATAACCCGACCTATGCGTTGCAGCGCGATACCGAGATCGTGCAGTTAATGGATACGATCGGTTTCGATGAAGCGTGGATCGGCGAGCATCATTCGGGCGGGGCCGAACCCATTGGCGACCCGATGATGTTCATTGCGCATGTAGCGGCGCAGACGAAACATATCCGGCTCGGCACCGGCGTCGTCTCGCTTCCTTACCATAATCCGCTGTGGGTGGCGGACCGGCTGGCGATGCTCGACCACCTGACGCGGGGGCGGATCATGCTTGGCCTCGGGCCGGGTGCACTTGCCACGGATGCTGCCATGATCGGGATCAAACCTGCCGAACAACGCGACGCGCTCGAGCAGGACACCGCGGTGCTGATGCACCTGCTGACCAGCGACGAACCGATCTCAATTGAGACCAGCCGTTACAAGCTCGTCAATGCGCGCATCCAGCTTGATTTTTATCAGGATCCACATCCGGAAGTCGCCGCTGCGGCTATCGTCTCGCCCTCGGGACCGCGCCTCGCCGGACAGCATGGCTTTGGCCTGATCTCGATTGGCGCGACAATGAAAGCCGGTGTCGACGTGCTCGCAATGCACTGGGACGTTGCCGAGGCACGCGCCAAGGAGTGCAACAAAACCGTCGATCGCAAGAACTGGCGGCTGGTTGGCCTGATGCACATTGCCGATACCAAAGAGCAGGCAATCAAAGATGTCGAATTCGGGCTGCGCGAATTCTGCGATTATCTCCAGCATACGGCTTCAACACCGCAGATGGTGCCGGTCGGCAATTCGATCGAGGAATATATCGACTGGGCGATGTCGACGGGTTCAGCCGTCATTGGCACCTATGAAGATGCCATCGAGCAGATCGAGAATCTGCAGCAGCTTTCGAACGGCGGGTTCGGCTGCTTCCTGCTGTTCGACCACAACTGGGCGAACTGGGCGGCCAAAAAGCATCATTACGAACTGTTTGCCGACTACGTGATCCCGCACTTCAAACAGACCAACAAGCGGCTGAAGATCAGCGAACTGGCAACACGCGCGGTTCGAGATGACCTCGCCAACGCGCAACAAGCGGCGATCGGTGCCTTTGCGGCCAAGCACGCAAAGTCCGATGACGCAACGCCGCAGTCAATTGCAGCCGAATAGACGACATTCAACAAACACCGGGAATGACGACAATGGGTAAGCTGGCAGGAAAAGTTGCGATCATCACAGGCGCATCGCAAGGCATGGGCGAAGCGCACGCACGCGAGTTTGTAGCGGCTGGTGCCAAGGTCGTCCTCACTGATGTCAACGACAAGGATGGTCAGGCACTTACCGACAGCCTCGGCAGCGACGCGATGTTCATCAAGCACGACGTCCGCGATCCTGCGGGCTGGGACGACGTCGTGACCAAAGGCGAAGCGAAGTTCGGCAAGATCACGGTTCTGGTCAACAATGCGGGAATCATAGGCACCATCTCAAAAACCGTCGAATTCTCGCAGATCGATTATCAACTTGTATGCGACATCAACCAGCTTGGCGTCTATCTCGGCATGAAAGCCGTCATCCCGTCGATGATCGCGGCAGGCGGCGGGTCGATCGTCAACATTTCGTCGATCGCCGGGATGATTGCCTGCATGGGCTCGCCGAACTTGGCTTATGTCGGCAGCAAATTCGCAGTGCGCGGCATGACAAAACAAGTCGCGGCGGAATATGGCCCGAACAACATTCGCTGCAACTCAGTCCATCCAGGCTATATCCTTACGCCGATGATGGTTGCGGCGACGGATGAGAATGGCGGCGGCGCGGCGGACCTGATCCCGCTCAAACGCATGGCCCAACCGCGCGAAGTTTCCGAACTGGTCATGTTTCTTGCGTCGAGCGAATCCTCGTTCATTACCGGCATGGAACATGTCATCGACGGTGGGATGACCGCCTGCTGATCAAGCCAGCCGCCGCGCAACCTCACGGTGAAACGCGGTTAACCGCCCTTCTGCCTTGTTAAACATATAGCGCTTCTGTGCCAGCGAATGCGCAACCTTGCCCCATCCGTTGATGACCGCTGAGTCCTCGGCAGACACATCGACGAAATTCTGCCAGTCGCGCTCATTCTGGCGTTTCCATTTCTCTTCGGTCACGCCTTCGGGACACGGGCCGACCATCCCCCACGCCGTAAAATGCGTTTCGGTCGGGCTGACTGGCCAGATATTCCACGTTTGCAAATGCGTGGGGAAACAGCTGAAAATCGTGTTGGGGAACGCGAGATAATGCGTGATATGTGATGCGCGGTGATCGGCGCCCTCGCCTGCCCGATCCGTCATCCCCTTGACCGGGATCGACATCCAGCTGTGCGGATCGCAAATCCGCAGATGTGCTTTGCCCCACTGAACGATTTCCGACAGTGTCGACTGATGCGTGAAGGGCACATGCCATGTTTCGTTGAAGGCATCGACGACCGTTTTCCAATTGGCATTCAGCGTGAAATCGACGCGAAATCGCGTTTCGAATTTGTCGAGTCCAAACCATTCGAGTTCGGTGTGAATGTCGCCGAGGAAGGTCTTGAGATCGGGTGTCTCGTCCGAAAGGCACAGCCAGACAAAGCCTGCCCATTCGGTCGCCCGCACCGGCGGCGCACGCAAATCATTGAGCAACGCTTCGTCAAACGCATTTTTCATCGGGATGAAGCGGACCTTGCCCGTCAGATCATATTGGAAGCCATGCCACGGACAGATGAATCGTCCTTTTTCACAATGGCCCGATTCCGCGACGATCCGCGTCCCGCGATGCTGGCAAACATTGTGCCATGCCATCACTTCGCTGTTGTCGCCGCGCGTGATAACGATGGATTGGCGCAACTCCTCGAACACAACAAAGTCTCGCGGCTTGGCAACATCACCCGTCGGACACGCCGGAAACCAGCTCTTGAAAAACACGTCGTTCAACTCGCGCTCAAAACGCGCCGGATCGGTATAGCCGAGAGCGTCGACAACGCTCGGCGCCAAAGGATATTGCTCGGTAGGGTCAACACTGGTCATCGCGTTGCCTTCCATATCGAAGCCACAATCCCTGTCACGCTTTCGCTTGCAATCATGCTTGCAATTCCGATAAAAACAAATGATTGTTTGGTATGACGATAAAGGCGAGGATTTTCAACCATGAATGATACCCGTGCCGAGATGGAAGCCGATCCCGATGTCGCGGCCGATGTACTCAAAGCGAAGTTCGGACGGGATATCGCACGCGATTTCGATCTCGATGACCCGCTGTTCAATGAACGGTTCGACGAAGTGCTGAATTTCATGGTCAACAAATGCCCGGTTTCGCGCAGTCAAGTTGGCGCGGGCTATCACCTCGTCAACACCAATGAACAGGTTCGGCGCGTCGCGCAGGACTGGCGGACGTTCAGCAGTGCCAAGGGCTATATGCCCAACCGGCCCGAAGGCCTGCCCTATCTGATGCCCGAAGAGTCGGACCCGCCGATGCACACCGCATGGCGGCACAAGCTCAACCCGCATATGAGCCCCAAAGTCATCGCGACGTATGAAAGCGTCATCCGCGAGGATTGCAACGCGCTGATTGATCGTTTCATCGACAAGGGCGAATGCGAATTTGTTGGCGAGTTCGGCACGTTGCTACCCGGCTGGGCGTTCTTCAAAAACGTCCTTGGTGTGCCGATCGATGATCTGGCGATGCTTGTCGAAGGTGTCGAGCAAGGCACGTTCGCGCTGCCCGCCGAGGATCGGCCAGCCCATATGGGCCGCGTCTTCACCTATCTCGATACGCATCTCAAATGGCGGCAGACGCAGCCCCCGCGCGGCGATGTCATCGACACCATCCTCTCAGGCGTGACCTACGATGATGGCACCGAAGCCCCGTGGGACCACAAAGTCAGTATCCTTGTCGATCTGACATTTGGCGGGATTGCAACCACCACCTTCGTTATGTCATCTGCGATTCACTATCTCGCTGTGCATCCCGATGTCCGGCAGCAGTTAATCGATGACCCCTCGCTCATCGAAAACGCCATCGAGGAATTCAGCCGCGTGTTCCCGCCAGTGATCGCCCTCGGCCGGACCTGCACCCGCGATGTCGAGGTTGCCGGCACCGAAATGAAGGAAGGCGATTTCGTCATGCTCACTTGGGGCGCTGCCTCACGCGATCCGCGCGCGATGGAAGAGCCCGAAAAAATCGACATCAAGCGCGAAACGATCCTGCACTCGACTTTCGGCGTCGGCCCGCATCGCTGCATTGGGTCGAACCTCGCGCGTCTCGAGCTTACAGCGACAATCGAGGAATGGCTGAAGCGGATCCCTGAATTTTCGGTCAAGCCGGGCACGGAGCCCGTGTACGTGACCGGGTTCCTGCGCTCGATGCGCAAACTCGAACTGGTCTGGTCACAATGAGCGGCGGCCCTGCCCCGCGTCTCGATCACTACAAGGATCGCTACGAGAATATCGAGCTTTACCGGACCGATGGCGGCGTCTTGGTCATGCGTTTCCACACAAACAACGGGCCGCTGGTTTGGAGCGCGGTGGCCCATGAAGAGTTGGGCTACTGCTTTACAGACGTCGGTGCTGACCGCGAGAACAAGGTTATCGTCATGACCGGCACTGGCGAAAACTGGTGCGCCGATATTAACGCGGGCAGCTTCAAGCTGTCGACCGCAGGCGACTGGGATCTGACTTTTTACGACGGGCGGCGGCTGCTCAACAATCTGCTCGACATCGAAGTGCCGATAATCAGCGCGATCAACGGCCCCGCGCGTATCCATCCCGAGATCCCGGTCATGTCGGACATCGTAATCGCTTCGGACACAGCACTGTTTCAGGATGCACCGCATTTCATGTCGGGTATCGTCCCCGGTGATGGGGCACATGTTGTCTGGCCGCATCTGCTGGGGCCGAACCGTGGACGCTATTTCCTGCTCATGGGACAAGAGATCGACGCCAAGCAAGCGCTCGACTGGGGCGTCGTCAGCGAAGTTGTTCCTGCCAGCCAATTGAAGGCACGGACGATGGAAATTGCACATATGATCGCGGCCAAACCCATGCTTACGCGGCGCTATACGCGCGTCGCGCTGACCCAGCGTTACAAGCGTCTCATGCACGAGGGGCTGAGCCTTGGTCTCGGCCTCGAAGCTCTCGCCGCGACCGATGCGCTGCCTGTCGAGGGTCGTATGAAAGATGCGCAATGAGCGCTATCAAGGAGAGACTGGCATGCGTGTAAAAGTCGATGGCGAACATTGCACAGGCCACGGTCGGTGCGCCAAATATGCCCCCAATGTCTTCACGCTTGACGATGATGGTTACAACGCTGCGCGCGGGGGAGAAGTCGATGTTCCGGTGGGTGAAGAAGCCAATGCGGCCAAGGGCATGAAGTCGTGCCCCGAACAGGCGATCACGCTAGTCGAAGGCTAGGCCATGAAAGCCTATCAATACCGCATTGGCGAACCGATGACATCGCTTGCCATCGTCGATTTGCCGATGCCAGTCGTGGGCCCAGGCCAAGTGCTGGTGCGGATGCGCGCAGCGTCGCTTAATTTTCGCGACATATTGGTCGTAACAGGACGTTTTCCGCGCGTGCAGCAGGAAGTGATTATCCCGCTGTCCGACGGAGCGGGCGAAGTCGTGGAGACAGGCGCGGGTGTCACGTTGCTGAACGTCGGTGACCGCGTGACGCCGCTTTACTGTCAAAGCTGGATGAGCGGCGAGATGCAGGAAAGCGATACCGCCTGGTCACTTGGCGGGTGCATCGACGGTGTGGCGGCCGAATACCGGGTGTTCGACGAAATGCAGGCCGTCAGGTTTCCCGACCACATGACTTATCAGGAGGCTGCGACGCTGCCCTGTGCCGGGCTTACCGCGTGGAACAGTCTGCACAGTCCGTGTCCGCTTGCAGCCGGCGAAACACTACTCACGCTAGGCACCGGCGGTGTGTCGATCCATGCGCTGCAAATGGCACATGCAGCGGGTGCGGAAGTCATCGTGACATCGTCGAACGACGATAAGCTGGCGCGCGCCAAGGCGTTGGGTGCGGACCACGTCATCAATTATGTGACGACGCCTGATTGGGATGTGGCCGTGCGCGAAATCACCGGCGGGCGTGGCGTCGATCAGGTGATGGAGAATGCTGGTGGCGCAACACTGTTGCGCTCAATCAAAAGCACGAAACGCGGTGGCTGGATCCATCTGGTCGGGCTTATCGCGCCGGGCGAGATCGATCCGGTTCACATCCTGCTGAGCGGCGTCACGGTGCGCGGCAAGGAAGTCGGTTCGCGCGAGATGATGGTCGCCATGAACCGGTCGCTGTCGCACGCGAAGATCAAGCCCGTCGTGGACAAGGTTTTCCCGTTCGAGGCACTGACCGAAGCGCTCGACCATTTGGGCAACGGCAGTCATTTTGGAAAGATCGTGCTCGACATCGCTTAGGGTCAGATGACCTCGAAATGCTCCATCTTGGGAACGCCCGCAAACATCGACCCAACCAGCGCGACAAATTCGTCAAAGGCCGGAGTCTTGGTCAGCGCCGTATGCGATTCAACGGCATCCCATTCGAGCAGCAATATGAACGTGCCGGGGCTTTCCACCCCGCGCCCGACTGTGACGGACGAACATCCTGCTGCGGCGCGCAGGATGCCGCCTGCCCGACCCTGCATCGCAACCACAAACTCTTTCTCCATGCCGGGCTTCACCGGGATTTCGGCGCGTTCGATGAACATCAAGTCTCTCCTTTGATCCGTCGGTCAGCCAGTACAGCAAGCTTGAATTTCTGTGGTCTTCCCGTGACGGTAAGCGGAATATCGCTTGCTTGCAGAACAAGCACATGACGAGGCACCTTGAACCGGGCGAGCTGTTCGGCGCAAGTCGCAATCAGAGCATTGGCGTCAATGCTCTCCCCGCTTTTCGGGACAATACACAAGCAACCCGCCTCACCCGACTTCGGATCGGGCACCCCGACGACAAGCGCTTGTGCGATCTGCGGATGATCATCGAAAAGTTCTTCCACTTCGCGCGGCATGACCATCTCGCCGTTGCAGCGATAAGTTTCCTTGATCCGCCCGGTCAGCGTGACATAGCCATCGGCACTCACCCGCCCCACATCCCCCGTGCGCAACCAGCCGTCCTGCGTGAATGCCGCCGCCGTCTCCTCGGGCTTTTTGTAGTAACCGCGCGTTACGATGGGGCCGCGGACCACTAGCTCACCTTCCTCGCCATCGGGCAAGTCGCAAAGCGTTTCGGGATCAATTGCTTTGTAAATTGCAACGCGCCCGCCAATTGCGGGATCACCCGCGACACTCGCCGGTTTGAAGCAACCATGTGTCGCGACGAGGTTTGTGTCGTCGTCTTCGGGGCGGCTCGAGGTTGCTGACGCCGATGTTTCGGTCATCCCGTATCCCATCCGCACTTCATCCACGCCGAGAACAGAACGAATGTCACCCCACACGGTTGGCACATTGGCACCGCCGCTGTTGAACATGACTTTGAGATGCGTTGAATCAAACCAGTGCGCCCGCGCCGCGTCGATCAGCTTGTGCGTCATCATCGGCACACCAACAAGCTCGGTCGTCCGGTGGCGCTCGGCGGCGTCAAGCATCGCGACCGGATCGAACAGCAGATGCGGCACAATCGCGCCGCCGACGAACAGCACGGCGACCATGCACTCGGTGTAGCCAAAGACATGATACATCGGCATCGCAAACTGCATCCGCCGC
>JAYWFN010000227.1:0-3482 GCA_043778785.1 Sphingomonas sp.
GAAGAAGGTGACCGCTACAAATTCGGTGACGTTGAAGTCGAAAGCGACATCCGCGATTTTACCGCCGCAGCGATCAAGCCGCTGCTGCCGATGCAAAAAGGGCAGTGGTATAACGCCAAGCAGGTCGAGGATACGGTCGAAAGCGTGACGCAGACGGCGGGATTGTTCGGCTATGCCTTTGCGCAGATCGATCCGCAGTTCGAGCGCGACAAAGAAACCAAGACGATGAACATCACGTTCCGCGTCGCCGATGCGCCGCGTGTTTACGTCGAGCGGATCGATATTAACGGCAATACGCTGACGCAGGACAAGGTCGTTCGCCGCGAATTCCGCGTGGCCGAAGGCGATGCGTTCAACGGCATTGCGATCAAGCGATCACAGGAACGCATTCAGAGCCTTGGCTTCTTTCAGGAAAAGCTGGAAATTACGCAGAAGCAGGGCTCGGCGCCCGATCGCGTCGTGCTTGAAGCCAACGTCGAAGAAAAGTCGACCGGCGAACTCCAGCTTTCGGCGGGTTTTTCGAGCCTCGAGCGATTAATCGTCAATGCCTCGATCCGCCAGCGTAATTTCCGCGGCAAGGGGCAGGAACTGCGCGCGTCGGTCAATTATTCGACTTATTCGAAATCGGTCGAGCTCGGTTTCACCGAACCCTATTTCCTCGACAAGAACATCGCGCTCGGCGGTGATATTTTCCGCCGCGACTACAACTCATTCCAGTTCACCGGCAACGGTGCCCGGCAGACGACATACCAGCAGGTCACGACCGGATTTCAGCTTCGCATGGGCGTTCCGATCACGGAATTCTGGTCGTTTGCTGCGCGTTACGGCTTGAGTTTCGATCAGGTTACACTCGATAAAAACACATATTTCTATGATCCGAATGGCACGGGCAAACTTGATACATGCGATCCGCTCCGCGCTGGCCGGTATCTGTGCGACTCGCTGGGGGACCGGACGACGTCGTCACTCGGTTATAGCCTCGTATTTTCAAACCTGAACAACAACATCCGCCCCTCGCGAGGGCAGCGGTTGGTGTTCAGTCAGGATTTTGCCGGCCTTGGTGGCAACGTCAAATATCTGAAATCGCGCATTGATGCGGCAAAATATTGGGATCTCGGGCGTCGGTTTATCTTCTCGGCAAGCGTCGAGGGTGGCTATGTCTTGCCACTCAACAAGTCACCCGGCGCCAACATCGACAAGGTCCGCCTGACGGATCGCTTCTTCCTCGGCGAGCCGCAAATGCGTGGATTCGACATTCGCGGTGTCGGTCCGCGCGTAGTTCGCACGCCCTATAAAGCTGATGGCACACCGGTCACCGACCAACAGCAGATTAGCGATGATGCGATTGGCGGACGCGCTTATTATCAGGGGCGTCTGGAATTGGAGATTCCGCTTGGTTCGGGTGCCAAGGAATTGGGTCTGCGTCCGTCGGTCTTTCTCGACGCTGGTGCCGTGTTTGGCGTGACAAGACCGAACTTGCTCAATTTGAAACCCGGCAACCCGGGACTTAATCGCCCGATTCTGAATAATGGGGTTCGTCAGTGTTTGCCAAACCCACCGCCCGTTACCAATCCGGTTACGCCACAAGCCCCGATTTTTAATGAGCCTGCAGGTGGTTGCCCTTCGACGGCGCCGCTTTATCAACAGACATTCCCGGCATTTGCAGAAACCTTTGTTGGCGATAGCCCAAGGCCTCGCGTCGCGATCGGCGTTGGCGTTAACTGGAACTCGCCGTTCGGGCCGTTCCGCATCGACGTCGCCAAGGTTCTTTTGAAGACCCCAGGCGATAAAACCAAAACATTCACTTTCAACGTAGGAACCCAATTCTGATGAAGACCATTTTCAAAGCAGCGATGCTCGCTGCGGCGCCCGTTCTTGCCATGCCTGCGATCAGCCATGCCCAAGCAGTCGAAGGTATTGCCGTCGCCGATATTCAGGGTGCGGTGCAAAAGTCAGCCGCGTTCATCACGGCGATGAACCAGATGAAGACGACCTATGCAGCGCCCATTGCTGCCTTTGAAGCGCGGTCAAAAGCACTCCAGGCTGAAATCAATCCGCTCGTGACGGCGTTCCAGGCCGCGCAAAAGGCGAATACGCCGCAAGCCACGCTGCAGACACAATACACCGCCATCCAGACCAAGCAGCAGTCTGCCCAAGCTGAGCTCCAGCGCCTCTCGGCGCCGATCGCGCGCGCGCAAGGCTATGTCGAAGAACAGATCGGTGCCAAGCTCGATGGCGCGATCAAGGCGGCAATGGTTGCGCGCAAGGTCAATCTGGTGATCTCGCCACAGGCGGCAATATCGTATCAGCCGTCGGTTGATATTACCGATGCTGTCGTTGCCGAACTGAACCGCACGGTGCCCACGGTCGGCATTACGCCGCCAGCCGGTTGGCAGCCGGGCGGGCAGGGTGCCCCCGCAGCTGCGCCTGCGGCGACCAGGCCAGCAACGCCAGCGCCCACAGGCCGCTAAGTGGAACTCGACATCTGGGGCGTGATGGCGGCGCTGCCCCATCGCTTCCCGATGTTGCTCGTTGATCGCGTCGAGGAACTGGTCGTCGACCAGCGCATCGTCGCGATCAAAGCCGTGACAATCAACGAGCCGTTCTTTGCCGGTCATTTTCCCGGACGTCCGATCATGCCTGGTGTATTGATTGTCGAAGCGCTGGCACAAGCCGCCGGTGTCCTCGCGGTCGAATCGCTCGGCTTGGCGGGATCAGGCAAGCTGGTTTATTTCATGGCCATCGATGGCGCGAAGTTTCGAACGCCGGTCGAACCCGGATGCCTGCTCCGCCTCGAAGTCGAATTCGTCCAGAAGCGCAGCAGCGTGTGCAAGTTTGCTGGTCGCGCTTTGGTGGACGGGAAACTAGTCGCCGAAGCGAATTTTACAGCGATGATTGCCGATCCGCCCGCCTGACTTGCCCCCGCCACGGCAACTCGCTATGCGCGCGCCTCAACGTCAGGCTGGTCGGAACCAGCCATCTTTACAGGAATAGCATCATGAAGCCATCGATCCATCCCGAATACCACATGATCAACATCAAGATGACCGACGGAACCGAGTTCCAGACGCGGTCGACATGGGGCAAGGAAGGCGACACGATGACGCTCGAAATCGATCCGACGTCTCACCCGGCTTGGACCGGCGGGACCGGCAAGATGCTTGACGCCGGTGGTCAGGTTGCACGCTTCAACAAGCGGTTTGGCGGCCTTACCCTCAAGAAATAAGGATCGACGCCACAGCGCGCTGGTCTATTTGTTCAGAAATCAAAGGGGTCGGTTGCGATCATCCGGCCCCTTAAAAATGCGTCGGCCACAAGCTGAAGCGGCGTCACATCGACATCGCTTTTCCCTGCGCTGACAAGATCGACGAAATGGCGATACATTGACGGATATTCTGCTTCGGGTCCGATGTTTCGGGCGCTTCCGTTGATCCAGAGCTTGTTGCCACCGTGCGCAAGGCGCAGGCTTTCGTTACCGGCCT
>JAYWFN010000228.1:0-3481 GCA_043778785.1 Sphingomonas sp.
CCGCCCCCAAGGTCAAGCGGCAAGCCGCTCGTCCTCAACCTCCTCGAACACTTCCGCCGTTTCGTCGGCGTCCCTTTCGGACGGCGGCGACAAGGCCGATGCCTGCGGGTCGGGGTCGCGCGGGCCGTCCTCTTCGGCCTGCCATGCGGCACGGTTGGCAGCAGCAACCGTCGCCACCCCGCCGCGCTGGGTGTAGGCCGATGGCGGGAACGCCATCCAGCGCGGCACCCATTTTTCGCGCTTGGTCCGCCCGTCGCCGGTCAGGAAGTCACCGATAACACCCTTGATCGTCTTGCCCTTCTCGGCGGCATGGGCATTGGCGGCGGCATCGCCGCCCACATCGCGGAGGATTTCGGTCAAGACCTCGCGGTCGCGGATGAGGCTGTAGAACGCCTCGTCCGCCACCCAATAATCCACCATATCGAGGCCGAGGTGAACGCCGATGGTCTCGATCAGCGGGGTGCCGCTCGCCAAGGTTTCGGCCATGACGATACCCAGCACCTCCATGACGGCAGGGTCGGGCAAGTCGAGCAACCGCGCCAGCAAGCCGCCGATACCGGTGGCGGGTTCATGGCCCTTGGTGACGGTCGCGGCTTGGCGCGCATCTTCATCACCCGGAATGAGGACCGCATCAGCTTTCGTTATCGCGGCGTGCTCGAATATTTCATCGCCTTACGCATGACCGTGGATACGGATTTCAAAACGTGGGTGCTCGATGAAGGGCGTTACCTGCGCTATGTCAACGAGATCCAATATTACGCAGGTAAGCACCGCAGCGACGCTGACTTGGTGAATCTCGTGCGAAAGCGGCACGAGGCCATATTCGCTGACGCAATGTCAGACATCGGTGAACTTGACCTACATCAGCTTGAAACAATTCAACTCCCGACCGAGGGAAGGGGATCTGATGCAGTCAACCACACTGCGACCGAGGTCGCCAGCCCTCCGCTAACGAAGGAAGAGCGAGATACGGAACTCGAAGCTGAAATCCCGACTGACGCCGAGGACCGGCAAGAGGTGTTTCGACCTGCCATCGAGGAAAGCAACGATAGGGTTATGTTCTCGCTGATCCTATATTCTGGCTTGGTAAAGAATATGGAGCTCATATCGGACGCCGACAAACGCGCGCATCTGGCGGTGCTTTGGGCAAGCTGGGGCGATGTGCTGGTGTCATCACTTCGATTCGCCCCTCGGCTCGCACATGAGCGTCGCATCAAGATCAATGGTGCTGTTTACGAACTAAAGGCACCGCAAGGAATGTCCGATGCGACTCTCTTGCGACAGATGATGCTACAACTACCTCATGTCCACGTCCGGATAATCTCAAACGTTCTCGGAACCGAAAAACTCGAGCGTCAACTCACGGAACCGACTTTGGATGAGAAAGGGCAGCCTGCAATTTTCGAATTCTTCCGCGTCGGCTTGATGGCCGATCTTCGCCTCGCTGGCACTCCCGGTGCCTTCGAGGCACTCGCAACAAGGTTGCGGGGCAATATGTATCTGCTCTGGTCCCTCGTCATACATTTCAGCGAATTGCGTCGGCTCGATCGCATCCGCGAGGAGCATTTCATTGCCTTGGAAGAACCCCTCGCAGGAGCTATCGCCAATTTGAAAGGCGGAAGCGCGAAGATACGCGCAGACGAAAAACGAAAGCAGTTAAAGCGACTGGCAAAAGACCGCCTTATGTTGACCATGAAGCGCGACAAATGAGGACGAAATAATTGACACTAGCACACGTGATCTGCCGGATTTCCAAATGAAATTACGGCAAATTGAGATTGCGAGACCAATTTAAGACTGCGGTGCTCTCTTTGAGGCGATGGCTGAATCCCGTCCGGGATTTTGTGGCCAGCATGACAGGCGTTCGGCTGTCATTTCGCAAAGGCTGGCAATCGCCGTTCGGCTAAAATGCCCTACCTAAACGTGATCCAAGCTCCAGTTCTGGAGCAATATGGATCACCTAAATGGTTGGTGCGGGTGGTCGGAATCGAACCGACACTCCTTGCGGAACAGGATTTTGAATCCTGCGCGTCTACCAGTTTCACCACACCCGCGCGACGTTTCCTATAGCCAGAGAAAACGCGTTCGCAAATCGATTCGGACGATCTTGCGATAACCCGATACGAGGGTGACTTTAACAGCGAGACGCAGCGTCACTTGGCTCGGCGGACATTGATCGCCGATGCATCGAGCATATTCTTGATATGAGAGGCATAGTATTTTTCGATCATCTCGACGCTCGTGCGGCAGTTCTTGGCGATCTGGTAGATGTCGGCTCCCTCCATCAGGCGGAAGCAGATATAGGTATGGCGCAAGCTGTAGCTCGTCCGGGGATTCCCTTCGCGGTCGGTCTTGAGGTCAAGCTCGGCGAGCAGCGTATTGAACAATTCGCGCTGGATCGTTGGAAACACCAACTGGTTCGGCTCCAGACTATGGCGCGCCACCATCCGCTCGAATGGCACGACCGCGCCCGGCATCGTCTTGCAATATCCGACGCCGCGCTTGCCGCGCACGGAAATGTGCAAAATGCGGTCAGTGCCTTCGCCATCGACGACGGTTTCGACGTCGCGAACCTGGATGCGTTTGGCTTCGTCGGGTCGCAAGCCACTGTTGACCATGAAGAGCACATAGTCGTGCAGATCCTCGCAAGCCGAACGCCAGCGTTCCTTTTTCGGGTTGTTCGCTCGCTCTCGCGTTGCTTCGTAGAACTGCTTGTATTCAGTGGGCGAGAACCACGCCCGATGCGCGACTTTTCCCGACGTCCGATAGGGGGCAGAGAGATCGGGCAGATAGGGTAGCCAGCCATGACGGCTGGCTGTCTTCAAAACCTGCCGCAGCGTGACTATGTCGTGGTGCATTGTTGCCCGGCTCGGTCGTTTCGGAAGACCGGTCCTCGGATCGACACGCGAGGTCATGCGATGAACCCGATAATCCTGAACGAGCCCCGGCGTCACTTCCGTTACAATCTTGTCGCCAAAGAAGGGCAGCAGGTGAACACGTAGGCGCGTGTGATGTCCCTCGACATATTCGGCATTACGCTCGCCGAGGGTGATAATGTCATATTCCTTGGCGAATTGCTTAGCGGCCTGACGGAAGGTGACGCCCTCCTTGAGTTCGCCGGCGCGGTATTTTCCCATCAAGCCGAGATACCAATCGCGCGCGACATCCTTCGCTCGCGAAAGGCTGTCCTCTTTTGTGGTCGTTCGACGCTGCTTGCCCGCCACGGAACACGAGCACTGCCAATGCGGGCTGCTGGGCCGCATGTAGAGTTGGACCTTGTTGTCCATGAGTGAGTGGCGCGTCGTCATGGCACCATCCGATATGCAATTGTGCTAACAGTGCGCTAGCATTTCCAAGGAGAAATATTCCACAAAAATAACTGATATACAAGGGTTTTTTGACCATGCAAAAATGCAGTTAGGCCATTTTGAGTGCGGCGCGTCTACCAGTTCCACCACGGGGGCACGCGAGCCAAACCCAT
>JAYWFN010000229.1:0-3481 GCA_043778785.1 Sphingomonas sp.
GCGCAACGCCAAATGCGTAGGCTGCGGCCAATTCAGCAACGTCATCAGTGCCATAGTGCCAACGGTTAACCGGCCGACCCAGCGCTGATTCGAGCATCGTCGCGTCGCGCACCCCCGACCCGCCACCATGCTCGGCGAGCTGGCGATCATGGATGGCAAGCGCATCGGTTGAGTCGAGCCAGATCGGCTCCGTCCTCATCACGTCGGTCACGACAAATTACTGCGCGAGGACGTGAAGAATATCGCGGTCCTCACGCATGATCTTTTCGGCGGCCGCCATCTTGGTTGCAAAGTCAGGATTCAACGGCGTTAGGCGAACGCCGCCGTCGGGCGTGTCCGACGCATAAATCGTATCGCCCAACTCGACACGCAGGCGCGTCATAAGCTCGCGCGGGAGAATAATTCCCGCTGAATTCCCGACTTTCGTAAGTTTAAGTGGCATGTTCATACGAGCGTAATAACACACATCACACAAATTGCAACAGCGCTAGCATTTTCACATCGATCACGACGCCTTCGCTGCGCTTCTCCGCAATAAACCCCGCCACATCCGCCACCGCAACCCGGTGCACGATAATATCCTCGCCCGGCACGCCGCCACCATCGCCAACCCGCGTCAGGCCATGCGCGCGGACCAGCGTGAAGGTCTCGCTGACCATCCCCGGCGATGACGCAAAGGTGCCGATGATCTCAATCCGGTCCGCCCGGTATCCGGTTTCCTCCTCCAGCTCGCGCGCCGCCGACGTCGCGACATCCTCGCCTTCGGTTTCGTCGCCGACCAGCCCCGCCGGAAGTTCCAAACACCGTGCCTGCAGCGGCACCCGCCATTGCTCGACGAGCAACACATGCCCGTCCTCAATCGCAAGGATCACGGCGGCGCCGATCCCGCGCGCACGACCGACATATTCCCACGGCCCGCGCCGCTTGGTCGTAATATATTTGCCCTGCCAGACGATTTCTTCGTCAGTGTGACTCACAAATAACTCCGTTCGGGCTGGGCTTGTCGAAGCCTTGCCCTTCTTCCTGGCCATCGCCAAGTAAGGGCAGCCCTTCGACAGGCTCAGGGAAGGCGGTATTGGAAATATCCAAACTCAAAGCTCAATCACCCGATCCGAAAGCTCGTTCTTGTCGTCCGCGTCACGTGGCAGGTGAGCGCCAAGAAGCGCTCCGACCTTTTCGACCGCCGCAATCATGCCGTCAGTCACGCGACCCGCGCCAACATGCTCGATCATCGCCGCCATGGCATCGCCCCATAAGGTATCGGGCACGCGGGTATAGATGGCTTCGTCCGCCACGATTTCGGCCATATGTTCGCCCATCGACAAATAGATGAGGATGCCCGTCCGCCCGGTCGTGCGCTTTTCGGTGCCGACCTTGAACAGGTCGATCGCCCGCCGCCGCACCCGCCGCCGCCGTGTTGCTTTGGGTGTCAGCGCCAGCCGCACTGGCATGATCGCCAGCGTGTAGCGGACGATCAGGAAGACCAGTGCCATCAGGAAGAAGATCAGCACGTATAGCGCGGGCATCTCGCGCTCGCCCCAGCCGCTCGTGATCAGGTGCAGGATCGCATCGGGCCATGCCGGAAACGCGGCAAACAAAACCGGCACCAGCAGCATGGCGAGGATCGCATAATGCAGCCCGACATCATGATAAGCGTCCGACCGGTCGGCAATGATCGTGACGATCTCGCCCGCCGTGCCTTCTTCGGCCGCGCGCACCGCTTCGCTCAGGCGAAAATGGTCATCTGCTTCGATATGCATCACCATCCCCCCGACGCGCCACCACCGCCGCCCGAGCCACCGCCGCCCGAAAAGCCGCCACCGCCGCCAAATCCACCGCCGCCGCCCCAGCCACCGCCATCATTGTCGCCACTGTTCACGGCCGCATTGATGGCGCTCCACAGGATGACTTCGCCAATCCCGCTGCCGCCGCCACGGCCCCCGATGCCTCGATGCCGCCGCCCGCCGAGGCTGCGCAGCAAGGGCAGGATGACGAACAGGCCAATGAATATCCAGAAGATCAGCGCGCCGGGCATGCCGCCCCCGCTATCGGACTGCCGCGCCTGCGCTTGTGCCGCGCGTTTGGCGGCTTCTTCGGGCGGCAGTTTGATTTGCGCGCCAATAGCATCAATGCCAGCGTCGATCCCGGCAGGGTAATCGCCAGCCTTGAACCGGGGAATGATGACGGAATTGATGATCACACTCGAATAAGCGTCGGTCAGCACCGGCTCGAGCCCGTAACCCACCTCGATCCGTGTCCGCCGCTCGTTCGGCGCGATGATCAGGATAACACCGTCGTCCTTTTCCTTGGTACCCAGCGCCCATGTCCGCAGCAAGCGATAGCCATAATCGGCGATGTCGCGCCCTTCGAGGCTTGGGATCGTTGCGACGGCGACCTGATGCCCGGTCGTCGCCTGTATATCCTTCAACTTCGCGTTGAGCGCGGCCTCCTGCGCCGGATCAAGCAGGTTTGCTGCATCGACCACAGGTTCGCCCGCGAGCTTGGGGAAGGTCTGCGCGTGCGCAGGGAGGGCGAAGCACAGCAACGCAATTAGAAATAAAACCGCGTCCCTGAGCTTGTCGAAGGGCTGCACTTTATACTCCGGCATTGAGACAAAGAAGGACAACCCTTCGACAGGCTCAGGGATACGGTTGATCTCGATCAGAACTTCACCGTCGGTGCGCGGTCCGCATTCGGCGCCGTCGCGGTATAGGTCACCATTGGCTTCGACCCGTAAAAAATCTTCGCACCGATCGCATCGGGAAAAGTGCGGATCGTCGTATTAAACGCCTGCACGGCTTCGTTGTAATCCTTGATCGACACGTTGATGCGATTCTCGGTCCCCTCAAGCTGCGATTGCAGCGCGAGGAAGTTGGTGTTCGAGCTCAACTGGGGATAGGCTTCGGTAATGTTACGAATGTTTACAAGTGCTGCCGTGACCGCGCCCTGCGCTTCCTGAAACGCTTTGACCTTCGCCGGATCGGTCAGATCGGCGGGCGCTAGCGGCGTTGCCGTGGCGCGCGCGCGGGCTTCGGTCACTTGCGTCAGGACGGTTGATTCCTGCTTGGCAAAGCCCTTCACGGTTTCGACGAGATTGGGGATCAAGTCCGCACGTCGTTGATAATCGGCCTGAACATTCGCCCATTTGGCTTTGGCATTTTCTTCGGCGGTCGGGATCGAGTTGATCCCGCACCCGGCGAGCGAGACAGCAGCGAGCGGGGCAAGCAGGGCAAAGCGACGGTCGAACGGCATGAGTGGTCTCCAGCGATATTGTTCTACACAGCTAATACACGACTCCCCGCCAAACGTGCAATTCGTTTCGCATCACGGTCTGCCGCAGGGTTGCAATCGAATGCCAAAGGAGCATGGTAAAGACATAGTTAAAAAGAACGAGGGGTTCGTTATGAGTATGGTATCTGAATTCAAGGCTTTCGTTGCGGGCGGTAACGTGCTCGATCTGGCCGTCGGCGTCATCATCGGC
>JAYWFN010000230.1:0-3459 GCA_043778785.1 Sphingomonas sp.
CCCGAGACCATGCCGCCTGCCGATGTTGAGTGGATTGTGAGCGATACGCCGGTCGATTACCCCGAAGCGCTCGCGTGGATGGAGGCGCGGGCTGTGGCAGTAGCAGCCGGTGAGAACAGCGAATGCGTGTGGCTGCTTGAACATCCCCCGCTTTATACGGCGGGCACCAGTGCTGATCCCGCCGAATTGTCCGATCCCCGCTTTCCCGTGTTCAACGCGGGGCGCGGCGGGCGATACACCTATCATGGACCGGGGCAGCGGATTGCCTATCTCATACTCGATCTGAACAAGCGCGGGCGCGACGTGCGCTGTTTCGTTCATGCCGTCGAAGGGTGGATGATCGCCGCGCTGAAGCGTCTGGGTGTCGACAACGCACGGCGCGAACCGGGCCGGATCGGTATCTGGACCGACGATCCCGAGCACGGCGAGGCAAAGATCGGTGCCATCGGCATCCGCGTTCGCCGGTGGGTTTCGCTGCATGGCTTTTCGATAAATGTTGCCCCGAATTTGTCGCATTTCGGCGGAATCGTTCCTTGTGGTATCTCTGACTATGGCGTCACAAGTCTTTCCAAACTGGGCATAAATCAGACTATGGCAAGCGTCGATGCCGCATTATTGGCCGAATTCGCCACATTTCTGGCGGAACTGAAACAGTCACAATCCGCTTGAGCCGCTGTGAAAGTAAAGCTATTACACACCTCGATTTGGGTATTAGCGGCTTTACGACCGCCCAAGTCCTTTTTCCTAGGGAGCTCAATTTATGCGCAAGATCGTAACAGTTTCGATGGTTGCTGCGGCCGCACTGGCCGTTGCCGCCTGTGGCAAAACCGAAACCACCAATGCCACCGACGCCAACGCGATGGTCACCGAAATGAACGCCGGTGAAGCCATGGAAGGCACGACCAACGACATGATGACCAACACCGACGGCGCGATGGGCGCAACGGATAACATGATGGTCACGAACACGGTCGAAACCAACACCATGACGACGACCACAGAGAGCAACGCATCGAACGCGATGTAATCTGCGCACGTCATCGAATGTTTGAATAGAGGCCGTCCGGGCAACCGGGCGGCCTTTTTCGTCGCTTGGATGACTCGTCTGGTCGCAAGGGGTTTTCGGGGCATGACAAACTGCCTATGCCGCTCGCAGAGTTGATGCGTGTTGAGGATCGCCCGGAATGAGTATTCGCCTTTCACTGACCGGGCTTTGTTTTGCGCTGATTGCCCAGCCCGCCTACGCCCAGATTTTCTGGCAGGCTCCCGATTTTCGCGGCACACCGGTGGTGCCCGGCGAAGCGGGTATTGGGGTTCCTCTCCCCGGCGCAACGCCCGAAGAGGAACGCGCCGGATGGGCCTGGCAAATGCGGTCGGGACTGAACGTCATGGCATTGCAATGCCAGTTTGACCGGACATTGCTTACCGAAAATGCCTACAACACTGTCCTGACCAATCACAAGGCCGAGCTCGAAGCGAGCTTCAACAAGATCACGGCCTATTTCAAACGCGTCAACAAAACGCCGAAAGCCGCGCAAAACGCGCTCGATCGCTATGGCACCAAAACCTATCTCGGTTTTTCCACGGTGCGCGGCCAGCTCGGCTTTTGTCAGACCGGATCGAACATCGCGCGCACCGCGATCTTTGCGCCGCGCGGCAGTTTCACGCTCTTCGCCATCGAGCGCCTGCGCGAGTTGCGCAACAGCTTGCTGGTGGCCGGTGAACAGCAATTCCGGTTCGCCATCCCGCGCGTCACTGTTCCGCTTCCCTATTTTGAGGATAAATGCTGGGACAAGCGCGGCAATTATAGAACGACGTGCGGCGTGCAGCGCTAACGCAGGCCGAGCATTTTATGCGTCTGGGTGGTTAGCCGCCAGCGCGGGTTGTCCATGACGAACTGGATCGCCGCGGTGCGGGCGCTCTCTGCTTCGACGCAATCCATTGGCTGAATCAGAAAATGGTCAAAGTCCCAGTCGGCCATCGCCGCTGGATCGGATCCCTGCTGCGGCCAGACGAGCTTGAGCTCGTCCCCCGACTTTTGGACCACGGTGCTCCCTGCTTTCGGACTGATGCACAGCCAGTCGATGCCAGGTGAGGCCGCAATCGTGCCATTGCTCTCGACACCGATCTCGAAGTGGCGGGCATGGAGGGCGTCAATGAGGGCCGCATCGATCTGCAGCATGGGTTCGCCACCCGTCAGCACCACATAGCGCAACGCGGTCGCGGCGCCCCAGAATCCCTCGACGGCGCGGGCGAGCGCATCGGCATCGATAAACTTGCCACCTCCCGCGCCATCGGTGCCGACGAAATCAGTGTCACAGAATTTGCAGACAGCGGTGGCGCGATCTTCTTCGCGGCCCGACCATAGATTGCACCCGGCAAAACGGACGAATACGGCGCGCCGTCCCGCCTGCACGCCTTCGCCCTGTAGTGTCAGGAACATCTCCTTGACCGCATAGCTCATGACAGCAGCGTATCGGTGAGCCCGGCTTCGGCAAATCCCTTTGCCCGCAACGCACAGGAATCGCACTGTCCGCACGGTCGACCATCGGATGCAGGATCATAGCAGGACCAGCTCTGGCTGACATCAAGACCAAGCCGTTGTGCCTCAAGGGCAATATCGGCCTTGGTCATCGCAACAAGCGGGGCGTGCACTCTGAACCGGTCACCCTCGGCACCCGCTTTGGTCGCCTGCGTCGCCATCGCTTCGAAAGCGTCGACAAATGCGGGACGACAGTCGGGGTAGCCCGAATAATCAAGCGCATTGATGCCAATGAACAAGTCACGCGCGCCAACCGCTTCGGCCCAGCCCAGCGCCACCGAAAGAAAAATGGTATTACGCGCAGGAACATAAGTCGCCGGGATGCCCGGCGCGACGCCGCTTTTGGGCACAGCAATCGTCGCATCGGTCAACGCCGACCCGCCGAATTGAGACAGATCGAGCGGCAGGATAATATGACGCTCGACACCCAGCATCGCCGCCACACGCGCCGCCGCCTGAAGTTCAATCCGGTGGCGCTGGTTATAGTCGATCGTCAGGGCAAACAGCCGATAGCCCGCTTCGCGCGCCAAACCGCCAGCGACCATCGAATCAAGACCACCCGACAGCAGGATAACGGCCGCAGTATCAGCTTTGACAGGAATGATGCTCATCAGCGCGCGGCTAAACCATCGCGCGCCGCGACGCTACAAAAAGACGGGCCGCCCGGTAAGGAGTGGTCTAGAATTTGATGACTTTGATTGATCCACGCCTCTCGTCATTCCCGTGAAAGCGGGAATCCAACGCCCGCTATCGAGCCTCGGGGGTTGGACCAGTATCTTATCGTCGCGCCGTCGGACCAGCTGTCGGGCAGTCGCCAATACGCCGCCCCTCATAAGCGACGTCAAACGGTGCTTTGTCGGCAATGCCTTGCGATTCGACCTGAATGACACGGGCGGTTTCGACGCGAACCGACGTTC
>JAYWFN010000231.1:0-8150 GCA_043778785.1 Sphingomonas sp.
CTGGCTCGGTCAATGAGTCCTGAGCCTAGATGTCGATCAACCTTCCCAACGTGGCAATTCAACGCGACTGTTCCAAAGTCCGAAACACAGAACATGTCGTAACCGGAACATTTCTCCTCACGTTCGATTAATCATGTGCAGAACCAATTTATCAGAGAAGGTTGCATCCTGATCGATTTCTCCTCCGTAACTCATTCGAAGAACAGGCTTTGACGAGTTCGATAGTATGAGCGATTTGGCGACCATAAGCATTGCCAGAAAATTGCCGCGGCAAGATCGGTCGCGTGCGCTGGTCGATGCAATCGTCGAGGCAGCGGCGCGGATTTTGGTTCAGCAGGGACGCGACGCTCTGACGACAAATGCAGTCGCTTTGCGCGCTGGCGTAAGCATCGGGTCTCTGTATCAATACTTCCCAAATCGGGAGGCAATCCTCGCCGCAGTAGCGCATGACCATCTGGACGCCGTCCATCGTCGCGTCGCCGCTGTTGATCTGGACGATGCTGATTGCTTGGCCGACGCAGTTGCACGGATTATTTCGGGCCTGTTTGCCGCCCACAGGATCAATCCCTCGCTTCATTTGGCACTCGCGAGAGAAATTTCCGCCGGATCATTTTCTGCGGACTTGCTTACCAAGCCCGGGGCGAAGACAGCCGTGGTTGCGCTTTTTGACTCGGTCCGTCGGTCGACCCAGAACGAAATACGCTGTTCTGATTACCAACTCGCGGTCAGTGTTGCAGTAGAGATCGCGCATGCGCTGTCTCACCATGCCATTGAATGCACTGATGACGATGTGCGTCATGACCGGCTTGAGCGGGAAGCTGTTCGTGTCGTGCTCGCGTATCTCAGGTTTGACCACTGAAAATGCGAGTAATAGCTCGCATCGTTACGGAAAACGTGGGTTTTTCGGAAATGCGAGTATTTCGTCAGCAACAAAGATAGCAACACCCAGTTGTAACTAATGCTTTGGAAATCGTCGTATTTTCAAAGCATCCAACAATAATGGACGGTGGGCATGGCGCAATCGGGGTCAACTTCAACATGGGCAGCAGCGGGTTTTGCGATATTCATAATGGGTGCATCCGACGCGTCGGCGCAATCCGTGCAGTCGGTTCGCAACGGTAACACACTGGTCACGGTGAGCACCGCAGCCCCGGGTACTGTCGTACGCACCTCAGTAATCACAGGCCTTGGCGCCGGACAGACAATTGCAGGCATCGATTACCGCCCCGTAGCGCCGCGTGTGCTTTATGCAATCAGCAACGTCGGCCAAATATACACGATTAACAGTCGGACTGGCGTTGCGACCGCTGTCGGAACACCGCCGCTGCCGACGATCTCGGGGGTTGGGCTTGATTTCAATCCGACGGTCGACCGTATCCGCATTGTCACGCAAATCGGTCAGAATATTCGCGTCAATCCCGACACGGGTGCGCTCGCCGCAACCGATGGGGCGCTCGCTTATGCCCCCACCGATCCTAATGCCGGGAATATCCCGACGGTTGCCAGCGCTGCTTATACCAACAATATCACCGGTGCGACCACAACGACGCTCTATGTTTTTGATACGCGCGGCGCGTTGGCACCCGCTCGTCTGGCAACGCAAGGAAACGCTACCGGCTCACCAAATACGGGGCAATTATTTACCGTTGGATCCACGGGTGTCACGTCGCTGGGCGTCGCCGGATTCGACATCGGATCGACCGGACAAGCGTTCGCGACCTTCACTGATCCCGTTACGCGTGTGACATCGCTCTATTCGATCAATCTCGGTACGGGGGCCGCCACGCTGGTTGGCGCGCTGGCAGGCAATACGAGTTACGAGGGGCTAGCCATCGCGCTGTCGTCTTTCACCTCGATGGGAAACACCGCGAACCAAGCTGCCGTCGGCGATGCACTCGACGGTTTTACCGGAACACCGAACCGTGTCACGCTGACGCTACTCAACGCGATCGACAGTGTCGCGGGAACGTCCGGCGCGCAGTCTGCGGCGCTGGTCGCCTTGTCACCCGCTGCCTATTCGAATGTCTCCGAGATTTCGCTGAATGCTGTCGAGGTTTCAGAGACCAACGTACTGCGCTATGCGCGTGACCTGCGCGGCAATGCGTCGATGCCCGATGGTTCGACCGCCACGCTCGACGATGCCGGAAAGGTCGGCGCGTGGTTGCTCGGCGGCGCGCGCTTCGGGACTTATGATGTAGCCGTTGACCGGCCCGAAGCCCGCACCGGCGAAGTCCATGTCCTTGGTGGCCTCGATTATCGCTTTGCACCGGCCATCGCGCTTGGCGTGTTCGGCGGTTACAGCGATACCGACGCGCGGCTGACGCCCAACAGCCAGCAGAGCAAGTTGAAGAGCCTGTTTGTTGGCGGTTACGGAACAGCCAATGTCGGCCCTTTCTATCTCGATGCGTGGGGCAGCTATACCGATCTCGACTGGGATTTGCGGCGCTCGATTACAATCGGTGCCTTCGCGGACCAGACGGCGGCGACGACCAAGGGTCGAATCTGGGCAGCGGGCGCATCGACGGGACTAAGCTTCGATCTTGGCGGTTTTGAAGTTGAACCGTTCGCGGCGGTCCGATACGCCGACATACGCATCGATGGCTTTACAGAGGGCGGCGGATCGGCAGCGTCGTTGACGGTCGGCAATCTTGATCGTGAGTCGCTCCGTTCGAACGCAGGCTTTCGTATCGGTGCCGATTTCGACGTCGGCCGTGTGACGGTGCGTCCGCAATTGCACGGCAGCTGGTATCATGAGTTCCGCGATCGTGCGCAGGTGATTACGGCAGGATTTATCAACCCGGGCTTGTCGACAACGCCGTTCAGCTTTGTCGCGACGCCGCTGGACACCGATTATTACAGCGCTGGCGCGACGATCAATATCGCAGGCTATGGTCCGATCTCGATGGTCGCGGATTATAATGTCCAATTCGCCAAGGACCGTCAGCTTCACGCATTTACAGTCGGGGCACGTCTTGCATTCTGACGGCGTATCTCGGTCACGCAATCCGCGTGTCGCATCGGCCATCGCCACGGTCGCGGTACATGTTGGTTTGTTCGGATTGTTGCTCATCCCGAACCGTGCCGAACCTGGATCGATCAAGCCGACGCTGAGCGTTTTCGACATCAGCGCCATATCAAACGATCCAAAACCAGAACCACCAAAAGCACCGCAGCCCAAGCCCGTAAAGCCGACGCCATCACAGCCGATCGTGGTGCCGCCGCCAGAAGTGGTACTGCCAACCGACAGTATGCTTTTGGTCGCTACGCTCGATCAGACCGAGAGCGCTGCCAACGGTGGCACCTGCGACCTGACCGCGCCGGTGCAAGCCGCGTTGCAGTCCAGCGAAGCCGTGCGCGCCAGCCTTCCACTGATACCGCCCGACAAGCGATCGGTGGCTAATGCGGTCATGATCTGGAAGTTCAGCTGGCTGGTCGAAGATCAGCAATTCGACGCCACCGCTATTGCAGCGATCCGCGACGTCGTTGCCGAGACAGTTGCTGATGCGACCCCCGAATGTCGGCTGCAGCCTCAAACCGGACCGCGCCTGCTTTTGCTGCCAGGAGTGGGCGACACCGTCGTCCTCGCGGTCGGGTCCGGTGAGTGGCGCTGGCAGGACCTTCTCGACACCGCGCACCCTGATTTGACGGGTGAGGGCATCCCCAGCGCGGCCTCGTCAGCAACTATATTTGCGAGTGTGGATCGCGCATCCATTGCTCGTCGATGAACGTAACTGTCCTCGGACGCGGCAACGCTCGCCGCACCCGGGAGACGCAAACGAAGAGCGAACAGGAGAATGGTAATGCCGTATTTGAGTAAACTTGCGTTGACGTCGGCGTCTGGCGTGTTGTGCATGTGTATGCCGGCTTTCGCGTCGAGCCATCGTGAAGCCCCCGCTGTCACCAAGTCGCCGAAGATCGACAATACCGACGTTTATGCGTTCCGCAGCTATGAGCCGGGGCGCGACGCTTATGTGACGCTCATTGCGAATTTCCAGCCTGATCAGGGTCCCGGTAACGGTCCCAATTATTACTCGATGGACCCCGACGCGCTCTATGAAATTCATATCGACAGCAATGGCGATGCGAAGGAAGACATCACCTATCAGTTCAAGTTCACCAACACGTTGGTCGGCGGCACTGGCGCGACGATTGCTGTCGGTGGCAAGACGCTGCCGATCGCACTGCGTCATGTGGGGCCCATATCGGCGCCTGACGATGCCAATCTCGGTGAACGGGAGAGCTATACGCTCACCGCTATCACCGGCGACCGGCGGAGCGGGGCACGCGCGAGTGTGACGAACGCCAGCGGTGGCGGGTCGACCTTCATCAAGCCGTTCGACAATGCCGGGAACAAGTCGATTCCAAACTACGCGGCCTATGCCAACCAGTTCATCTACACCGTCAACATCCCCGGATGTGCGACACCTGCGAAGGTTTTCGCGGGCCAGCGAGCCGAGTATTTTGCGGTCAATCTCGGACCGGTCTTCGACCTTGTAAATTTTGTGCCCATACAAGGTGCACCCGACCCCACCTACAGCAGTCCTGCGTTCGGACCGTTCCCGGGCGGCATTACGCAGAGTCAAGATAACCAGGAACTGATCGGCAAGAAGAATGTCACCAGTCTGGCACTTGAAGTCCCCATCGCCTGCGTCAAAGGCGCTGGTAACGGGGTGATTGGCGTCTGGAGCACGGCGAGCCTGCCGCAGGCGCGGATTCTTCGTACGTCGCCCACGCATCCGATGCCCGATCGTCAGGGCGGTGCCTATACTCAAGTCTCGCGCCTTGGCATGCCGCTGGTCAACGAACTCGTTATCGGCCTGCCGTCGAAGGACTTGTTTAATGCTGTCAAGCCAACGGCAGATGCAGCGCTGGCCGACTTCGTCACCAATCCGACATTCCCGGCAATCTTGAATGTGCTGTTCCGGGGACCAGTCAATTCTACACTGGGAACCAGCATCGCCGATCTTGCGCCCAACAACTTTCCGCGCAACGATCTTGTCGCAACCTTTCTGACCGGCATCAAAACGCTGAACCAGCAGACAACGGTGACGCCGTCGGAAATGATCCGGCTGAATACCGGTGTCGCGGCGACTCCACAGGCGTCGCAAAATCCGCTCGGCGTGGTTGCCGACGATCTTGCCGGTTTCCCCAATGGTCGTCGACCGGGTGATGACACGGTCGACATTGTTCTGCGGGTCGCGATGGGACGTCTCTGCCATCCAGTGCCGATCGGCGGTGTTCAGACCGATCTTGGGCTGTGCACGCCGGCCAACGCGCCGACCGGAATGGTCGCTTACACCGATGGGGCCCCGAGCCGGGCGACGAACATCCTCTGGACGTTCCCCTATCTCAATCCCCCGCTGCGCGGTGCTCCACGTCCGCAAGACCGCCCGTAGAAAGGACATAGACAATGCAATATGCAACCAAACTGAAAGCGGGAACGGCGCTGCTCATTCCGCTGGCAATAGCAGCGTGTAGCGACCGCGGCGATAATACAACGGCAGCACCGCCGCCGGGGCCGCCGCCACCGGCTGCGTCGATCCAGAGCCAGATCGGTACCAGCTTCGCGCTCTTCTTCGATGCGGGCAACACAAGCGATCCGAAGGACCCAGTGGCGACCGATGTGCCGCTGCTCAGCCTGACGACCGAGCCAATCGCCAATTAAGGGGGCTACGGGAGTGGTCGTGAGCAATTACAGCCACTCCCGTTTGCTATCACGTACCAAAGCTCAGGCTGGAAAACGTCGTGACATAATCCGCAGAAGGGTTTCCCTTTATAACGTCCGCCCAGACGATATTGAGCTGCCACGACCCTTTGTGCGGGATCGTAAAAGCAGCGCGTCCGGCGGCATCAGTGCGCAGTGCCTCTACTGTCACGGTATCGGCATCAAGGTCTGTCAGTTTGACCAAGGCGCCTGCAAGCAGCCGTCGGTTGAACAGCACGCGGACCGGCAGATTCTCACCCGGTTTCAGGAGAAGGGGATGACGTTCTGGCACGATTTCGAGCGAGAGGCCGATGGGCCTTGTCACCCGCGCCGCGCCTTGAGGATCGACCGGACCGATCTGGACAATCGCCTTTGCGCGTCGGCTATACAGTTCGCGGCCGTTCCTCTTCTGCGTGCCCATTCGCTCGCGGTTGGTCGCAATCGGTGTCAATCCCTCGGTCGTCACATAATCATTGAATCGCAGAAATGGCAGATTGCTCGCCGACGCACGCGATTGAAACGCCAGAACATAACTTCCCCGCTCCGCCAGCGGTATAACTGCATCGACTTGGGGACCATCGAGCGTCAGATTGGACTTTCGATCAATCAATCCATCGGGACCCGAAGACTTGAACTGGACAATCCGATCAATCCCCATACCCCATCGCTCGCGCGCCGCGCCATGCCCGACATAAATCAACATCGGCACAGCACCGGGCGCGGCCATGATGAAGCGCGCAGGCTGCAACCAGAAGTCGTGCGCGAGCACGGGCGTTGTGGCCAGCATGCCCGTAAAAAGACCGATCAATCGGCGCATCATAATGTCTCCATGTCGCAATTCGATGATGCCGTGGCTGGCCGAGGAATAACATATCAATCTACGTTGGGGGTCCGATCGGGGATGCACTTTTTTCTGAATCGATCGAAATTGTGACGCTCAGGTTTTTGCGAGCAAGCGGACGACTGTCCGTTGTGGTGCTCATGTGTAGCGCACAGCCCGTCTGGGCGCACTCCGACCAGCGTCTGGCAGGCGGCTTGCTCGCTGGCCTCGAGCATCCGTTTTCGGGACCGGATCATTTGCTCGCGATGGTTGCCGTTGGATTGTGGGGGGCTTTTCTGAGTCGCCCACTTATCGCATTGTTGCCGGTCATTTTTCCGACCGTCATGGCATTTGGCGGCGCGCTCGGGATGATCGGCGTACCAATGCCGCCAGTCGAAATCGGAATTGCCGCGTCGCTTCTCACGTTGGGCGCGGCAATCGCGCTGGGCTGGCGCGCACCGGTCTGGCTGGCGTCGATTGTCGTGGCTATTTTCGCGATCTTTCACGGCTATGCGCACGGCGTCGAGCTTCCTTCGATGGCCGACCCGATCGCCTTCAGCCTCGGGTTTGTCCTTGCAACAGGATCGCTGCACGTCGCGGGGATCGCGATCGGTTTGATTGCCCGCCGACCGGGCGGCGCGATGGCGGTGCGCGCGATGGGCATCGCGATTGCGCTTGCCGGTGTTTATTACGTCGCCCTTGCGACGGGCTTGCGCGCATGAGGGACAGCATGGTGCCTGCGGCGATGGTTTTTGCGGCACTTGGGCTGATGCTGGCATTCGTGCCGCGCAAGACGGCTGCTGCAAGTATTGCCTTGGCAGTCGTGCTGGCACTGGCGGCGAGCCAGTCGAACTTAGCCGCAACTACCAACGATGCCGCAATCATGTTGTGCTGGACTGTTGTATCGGTGTTGGCTGTCAGGACATATTGGCCACGCGCCGAAGCGCGACTGAACAATTTGGCGCTCTCTGCAATCGCAGGCATTTTTTCAGGAACTGCCATCGCAGCGTCCGCTGCGCCATCAACGCTGTGGCAGCCACTTCTGGCGTCAGTGATCATTGTTCCAGCGACGTTAGCCGTCGATCGTGGTTATGCCGTGGTTGCCCGCGTCGTTGCAAGCTGGCTTGTTGCCGTCGCAATTCTCGCGGCGCTGTTGCCATATGTGGTTGCCCATCCCGGATATGTTCCCGAACATCGCGGTTAAAAAAGGCATATGGCCCGAGCTAAGGGCATTCGCGGACAAAGTTGGATAGAAGCATAAGGGCGAACTCAGGGTGCTATTGGCTGCAGGGAGAGCGCTTTTATCGGGGTCCCATTTTGAATGGACAACGGCGGCCACCAGAGCGCACCTCGCAAAGTAAAACTGGCAGCATGTTTGGCAGCTGCCGCCATCGCCTCAGCGCGACTCTCGGGTGCGACCGCTCGGTTAGCCTTGAACATTGGAGGCAAGATTTTCACGCGCTCATCCGCTGGAATGCCAGTCCCAATCTTCGACCATCCATGCCAGTAGTTTGTTTTGTCAGCGCTCACCGCAGCGACGTCGATGTTGTAGTAGCCATGGCCCTCAGGGTCACCGTAACCAAACTGGGTCACGCGAGTGCCATTGGGAAAGCCACGGTCACCTCC
>JAYWFN010000232.1:0-3435 GCA_043778785.1 Sphingomonas sp.
GCGAAGGCACCGGCTGGATGTGGCGCATGATGGAGCGGCTGCGGACCGGCGATGCCGACATCAGCGAAATCGACCTGCTTCAGGAAGTGACTAAGCAAATCGAAGGCCACACGATTTGCGCATTGGGCGACGCAGCGGCGTGGCCGATTCAGGGATTGATTAAGCACTTCCGCCCGGAGCTCGAGCGACGTATAAAGGAAAATGCAAGGGACAACATCATGCTGGAGGCAGCAGAATGAAGATCACCCTTGCCCTTATCGCCATGTCATTTTCAATTCCCGCCGTTGCACAGACATCGGCGGCAAGCGATCCGTCGGATGCGGTCATCACAATTCAGCCGGCCACGGATACAAGTTACACAGAGAGTTTTTCTTCACGCCGCAAAGCGGTCGCGATGCGCGATGATCCCAAAATGTCTAATCTTGACAAAGGCCGTGCGGCCGTCGTCGATTTTGCGCAATGCCTTCATGACAGTGACAAAGGCGGCGCGCGTCGCGTATTGATGTCGGGGCCGGGTGCGCCGCTAAAATCCGCTGTTGTGGCCTTCGCCAATGGGCAATGCTGGTTGCGCGGTTTTATCTCCTTCCGCCCAAGCGCCCTTCAAGGTGGCTTGTTTGTGGTCGCCTATCGCAACCAGTTTCGCAGCAAATCACCAGGATTGCTGCCTGAGCCAATCGATTATGTTAAAATTGCCGGAACGATAAACGAGGCGCAATCCGGCCCTTATGTCGCACTTCGACGCTTTGGCGAATGTGTTGCCCGTTCAAATCTCGATGTGGCACATGCGCTCGCAATTTCGGATATTGCGAGTAATGCGGAAACGCGGGCTTTTACTGATGTGTCGTCGGCGTTGTCGGTTTGCGTCGATGTGGGGCGCTCGGTGATGTTAACAAAAGAGCTTGTTAAGTACACGCTCTCGGAAGTGCTTTACCGCCACGCTACCCAACTTGCAGCATCGAAGGGGCAAAAATAATGCCCAAAGTCACCGTCGACGGCATTGAAGTCGAAGTCCCCGCTGGCGCAACCGTGCTTCAGGCGTGCGAGCTTGCGGGCAAGGAAATCCCGCGCTTTTGCTACCACGAACGCCTGAGCATTGCGGGCAATTGCCGCATGTGTCTGGTCGAAGTTGCGCCGGGGCCGCCAAAGCCGCAGGCGTCGTGCGCGCTGCCTGCCGCCGAGGGGCAGATGATCCGCACCGACAGCGCAATGGTCAAGAAGGCGCGCGAAGGGGTGATGGAATTTCTCCTCATCAACCACCCGCTCGATTGCCCGATTTGCGATCAGGGCGGCGAATGCGACCTGCAGGACCAGTCGGTCGCTTACGGCAAAGGCATCAGCCGTTACGACGAGAACAAGCGCGCCGTGACCGAGAAATATATGGGACCGATCGTCAAGACAGTGATGACGCGCTGCATTCAGTGCACGCGCTGCATCCGTTTTGCCGAAGAGGTTGCGGGCGTGGAGGACATCGGTGCGATCGGGCGCGGTGAATCGATGCAGATCACCACCTATCTGGAACATGCGATCCAGTCCGAATTGTCGGGCAATGTTGTCGATTTGTGCCCGGTTGGTGCGTTGACGTCTAAACCCTACGCGTTCGAGGCGCGGCCGTGGGAGTTGAAGAAGACGCCTGCCATCGACGTTATGGACGCGGTCGGTACGAACATCCGCCTCGATTCACGCGGGCGCCAAGTGCTGCGCGCGCTGCCGCGGATCAACGAGGATGTGAATGAGGAATGGGCGTCGGACAAGACGCGCCACGCCGTTGACGGCCTTGTAAGGAAGCGGCTCGACCGTCCGTTTGTGCGGCGGAATGGCAAACTGGAAGCAGCGACTTGGGACGAGGCGTTTGCGGCGATCAAGGCAGTCGATGCAGGGTCGAGTGTGGCGGCGATTGCGGGCGATCTGGTCGACTGCGAAACTATGTATGCGGCAAAGCATCTGGTTCGTTCGATGGGCAGTCATCTGCTCGAAGGGCGGCAAACAGGCTTGAAATATGATGTTTCTTCGCTGAGCGCGGTGAATTTCAATACGACCATTGCAGGAATTGAACGAGCCGATGTGGTTCTTCTCGTCGGCACGAATGTGCGCTGGGAAGCGCCGCTGGTGAACACGCGCATTCGCAAGGCGATCAAGCGCGGCGCGAAGGTTTTTGCGATCGGACCCGAGGTTGACCTCACTTATAAGGCGCATTGGCTTGGAAGCGAGCTCGGCATTTTGTCGCGTCTGCCCAAGGTGTTGAGCGATGCACTGACGGCGGCGGAGCGGCCAGCGATCATCGTTGGCGGTGGTGCGCTAGCGGTCGAAGGTGTTCACGGCGCGGCGCTGGCGATTGCCGAGAAGTGTAAGTTGGTGCGCGAGAGCTGGAACGGTTTCAATGTGCTGCATATGGCCGCTAGCCGGATGGGCGGACTGATGCTCGGTTATGCACAGCCAAACGGCGTCGCGGCGTTGCACGGAACCAAACTGGTGTTTGCGCTGGGGGCAGACGAGGTCGATTGGTCGGCATTCCGGGCGTCGTTCAAGGTCTATCTCGGCCATCATGGCGACAAAGGCGCGGCAGCGGCCGACGTTGTCCTTCCGGGTGCGAGCTATGCCGAGAAGCCGGGCACTTATGTGAACCTCGAGGGACGGGTGCAGCGTGGCGAACGCGCCGTGTTCCCGCCGGGCGATGCGCGCGAGGATTGGACGATCCTTCGCGCCCTGTCGCAGGTATTGGGGTACACGCTGCCATTCGACACTTATGATGGTCTGCGCGCAGCGATGTTTGCCGAGGTTCCGGCGTTGGCGACCGAAGGATTGGCGGATTACGGCTGGTCTGCGCCGAAATTGCCAAAATCGCCCAAGGCCGAAATGGCAGGTTATCCGATCAAAGACTTTTATCTGACCAATGCCATCTGCCGCGCAAGCCCGACGATGCAGCAATGCTCGGCAGAGATTTTGCACGGCGCGGACATGCTGGAGGCGGCAGAATGACCGCCTACCTCCAATCCCAACTCGGCTTCGGCGCGGGATGGTTCGTGGCGAACACGGTCCTCGTCCTGCTTATCGCGCTGCCGTTAATGCTTGCCGTTGCGATGCTGATTTACACGGACCGAAAGATTTGGGCGGCGATGGCGTTGCGTAAAGGACCCAATGTCGTTGGGCCATTCGGGCTGCTGCAATCGTTCGCGGATGGGCTGAAGGTTTTCCTTCAGGAAACGATTCTGCCATCGAGCGCGGACAAGGGGCTGTTCCTGCTTGCGCCGATCATCACGTTTACGGTCGCGCTGATCGTGTGGGCGGTGGTGCCGTTCGGGCCGGGAATGGTGCTGTCCGACATCAATGTCGGGCTGCTCTATATTCTCGCGGCGTCGTCGCTTGGCGTTTACGGGGTGATGATGGCGGGCTGGGCGTCGAATTCGAAATATCCCTTTTATTCGGCCCTGCGCGCGG
>JAYWFN010000233.1:0-3434 GCA_043778785.1 Sphingomonas sp.
CGCCGCCGGGACCGGGGGCAGTAGACCTCGTGAACGACAGTTCTTTGAAAGTTGCTTTGCTGCTGGCTGGCACTGTCATATGCACCGAAACGACCGGGCTGGCGGGACCCCCTGAAATTGCACAGGTTGTCGTGATGAGTACGACGTCGATCATGTCCTTGTGGCGGCCAGCACCGGCACCGATATAGCTGTGAGGGTCATGATTACGATCATTCGCGCCCGCACCTTCATAAACGGCATGATCGGTTGGAGATGACGACCCCGAACTGTCGCAGGTTGACGGTGGTGTTATCTCGCGGTTGCCGCCAGTACCTTTCGTATTGATTGCGTGCCAAGTCACCGGCGGCACTATGCGATCACTTGATGCGCCGACACTAATTTTGATGGGCTGACTGACGCTATCGAAGTCAAAATCGGCTACGATCATGGCACCTTGCTTCGATACCGAGCATCGACCAGTTGCTGGCGCTGCGTTACCGCTGTCCGTGGTAATTGCACGCTGTGCATTTACCGGACCCGATAGCGCCACAGCAACAAGAGTTACGAATTGCGTTTTCATGTGAAGTCTCCCCTTATGAGCAGAAGATGATGCAACAATTGTGACCATGCGATGAACGATACGATAGCGTTCCTATCGGGAGGTAAGACGTGACTCCCTATCACCCGCCCGTCAAACGATCGGTCACGATTGCGGATCATGAGACGTCGATCAGTCTGGAGCCGGTTTTCTGGGCTGAGTTGGGCGCGGCAGCGGACGCGGCGGGGTTGCCGCTGAACGCCTTGATTGCGCGGATCGACAGCGAGCGTATCGCGGTCGCTAAGCCGCCCAATCTAGCAAGTGCCTTGAGGGTTTGGGTGTTGGCGAACGTGACAGTCAAATAGATGGTTGCATTGGCCGCCACCTAACCCCCATCATGCCGATATGCTTAGGCAATATGAACTGGTTGAGCGGGTCAAATCCTATGATCCCGACGCGGACGAGGCGCTGCTCAATCGTGCCTATGTTTTTTCGATGCAGATGCACGGGAGCCAACTGAGGGCATCGGGCGATCCCTATTTCAGCCACCCTATCGAAGTCGCGGGGATTTTGACCGATCTGCACCTCGACGATGAGACGATTGCGACCGCGATCCTGCATGATACGATCGAAGACACGCTGACGACGCAGGAAGAGATTGTCGCGAAATTTGGCCCCTCGGTCGGGCGGCTCGTCGATGGCGTCACCAAGCTGTCAAAAATCGAAGCGCAGACTGAAAATGAACGCGCGGCAGAAAATCTGCGCAAGTTCCTGCTGGCGATGTCCGACGATATTCGTGTGCTGCTCGTCAAGCTGGCCGACCGGCTGCATAATATGCGCACGCTGCATTTCATCAGTGATCCGGCCAAGCGGCGGCGGATCGCCAAGGAAACGATGGATATTTATGCGCCGCTTGCCGAGCGGATCGGCATGTATGAATTCATGAACGAAATGCAGACGCTGGCGTTTCGCGAGCTTGAGCATGATGCCTATGCCTCGATCAGCAAGCGGCTCGACCAGTTGCACGACGGCGGCGGTGATCAGGTTGCGCGCATTGCGTCGGGCCTGAAACTGCTGCTCAGCCGTGCGGGCGTCGAAGCCGATGTTTCGGGCCGCGAAAAGCATGTTTTTTCGATCTGGAAGAAAATGGCCGAGCGCCACATCAGCTTCGAGCAGCTGTCCGACGTGATGGCATTCCGCGCGATCGTTCCCGATGCCGAGGCCTGTTACACGGCGCTGGGCATGATCCACCAGCGCTGGCCGATGGTGCCGGGGCGCTTCAAGGATTATATCTCGACGCCCAAACGCAATGGCTATCGGTCGTTGCACACATCGGTCATTCATTCGGAAAAAATGCGGATCGAAATCCAGATACGCTCATCCGAAATGCATGCGCAGGCCGAATATGGGCTGGCGTCGCACTGGACTTACAAGCAGGGGCAGAAACGGCCCGATGTGCCGTCGCGCTGGATCGATGATCTCGTCGAAATTCTCGACAATGCCGAAACGGCCGAAGAGCTGCTCGAACATACCCGTATGGCAATGTATCAGGACCGCATTTTTGCTTTTACGCCCAAGGGCGAGCTGTTTCAGTTACCCAAGGGGTCGACGCCGGTCGATTTTGCTTATGCTGTGCATACCAAGCTGGGCAACGAAGCCGTCGGCGCAAAAGTAAATGGCCGCGTGGTGCCGCTGCGCACACAAATTGAAAATGGTGATCAGGTGCAGATCCTGAAATCAAAGGCACAGGAGCCGCAGCCGGCGTGGCTGAACTTCGTCGCGACGGGCAAAGCACGGGCGGCAATCCGGCGCTTCGTCCGTAACAAGGAGCTTGGCGAAAATGTCGCGCTGGGCCGCAAGATTTATGACGAGATCGTGACGCGGTTGCCCGCTCAGTTGGGCAGTGGCGCAATGGCAGCGGCGCTGAAACGGCTCAAATTGACCGACGAGAACGCCTTGATGGAAGCAGTTGCGCGGCAGAAGCTGACCGATGCGCAAGTCATGGAAGCGCTGATGCCGGGGTCGGGCGGCGGCGACGTGGCCACCATACCGCAACAGCGCGAGGCGATTTCAATCAAGGGGCTGACCCCGGGCGTCGCGTTCAACCTCGCATCGTGCTGCCATCCGGTGCCCGGCGACCGCATCGTTGGCCTGCGCCGTGAAGATGAAGCCATTGTTGTTCACGCGATTGATTGCGGCGAACTGGCCGATGGTGTCGATGCCGATTGGGTCGATCTGGCGTGGGGCGACGGATCGGACGGCGCGGCGGCGCAGCTTTGCATCGTGCTCAAGAACGAACCCGGCGCGCTGGGCGTGATGGCGGGCATTTTCGGCAGTCATCAGGCCAATATCCTGAACCTTAAGCTCGAAAACCGCGACGCCAGCTTCCATACCTTCCGCGTCAATCTAGAAGTGCATGACGTCCAGCATCTCATGCGTATCATCGCGGCGTTGCGTGCGGCCGATGTCGTGAGTTCGGCAGAGCGGGTTTGAGTCATCGCCGTGCAACGTATCGGGCACAGGATAAGGCGTAAGGGAGTAGTATGATGATCCGTATCGACCGCCGCCAGTTGATCACGACCGCTGCATTCGGGATCGGCGGGCTGATGCTGCCCGGTGGTGCCGCCATGGCGCAGATGTTGAACGCCGCGCGGGGATTTACGCATAACGTGGCGAGCGGCGAACCCGATACCGAATCGGTTTTGTTGTGGACGCGTTTTGTCGGTAGCGGGAAAAGCGCACATGTCCGTGCCGAAATTGCCGAAACACCTGATTTCGCGACAATCATTGCGCGCAATGAAATGATCACCGGGCCGTGGCGTGATTGGACTGTGAAGGTTACGCTCGATGGTTTGCGGCCAGATCAGCGTTATCATTATCGCTTCATTGGCGAAGATGGATCAATGTCCCCCGTCGG
>JAYWFN010000234.1:0-8122 GCA_043778785.1 Sphingomonas sp.
CGGCGGGAGCGTGACGACGACGTTCAACTGGACCATCTCCAACACGCCACCGCTGGCGGCCAATGATAGCTATGTGACGAATGAAGATGTGCCGATCACGCTCAACGTGCTGGCCAACGACACCGATCCCGATGGCAATGCGACCACGCCGATCATCATTACGAGTGCTGTCGCGACCAATGGCACGGTTTCGATCAACGCGGACGGCACGCTGGCTTTTGTGCCGACGCCCGATTTCAACGGGACAGCGATTGTAACCTATACGATCAGCGATGGCCTTGGCGGATTTTCGACGGCAACAGCGACGATCACGGTCAATCCGGTCAACGATGCACCCGTCGGTCCGGCTTTGCCCAGTCAGACGGGGACGGATGCACAGGGCGGGGTTTCGATCGCGCTTGGTGGCCTGTTCAGCGATGTCGATGGGAATACGCTGAGCTATGCCGCGACGGGCCTGCCTGCGGGCTTGAGCATCGACGCGGTGACGGGCCTGATCAGCGGGACAATCGATCGTTCGGCGAGCCAGGTGGGCGGCGGCGTCTATGCCGTCACTGTGACGGTCAGCGATGGCGCTGGCGGCTCGGTCGACAAGCTGTTCACCTATACTGTGGCCAATCCCGGTCCCGTAGCGGTCAATGATACGGCGACGACGAACGAAGATACGGCCGTCATCATTCCGGTCCTGACCAATGACAGCGACCCAGACGGCGATCCGCTGACCGTTATTTCGGCGAATGCCGCAAATGGCACTATCGTCATCAATGGCGACGGCACGATCACCTATACCCCCGCGCTGAACTTCAATGGCACTGATACAATCACCTATGTCATCAGCGACGGTCAGGGCGGGACAGCGGTTGCGACTGTTTCCGTGACGGTGGCGCCGGTCAACGATGCGCCGGTCGTGTCGCCGCTGCCGATCCAGAATAATGTCGATGGCGCGGTTGTTTCGATCCCGGTCGCGGCGAATTTCAGTGACGTTGACCGCGATACGCTGACTTTTACGGCCACGGGTCTTCCGGCAGGCCTCTCGATCAGCCCTGCGGGTGTGATCAGTGGCACGATCGACAAAAACGCCAGCCAGCCGGGCGGCGGTGTTTATAGCGTTGTCGTCACCGCGAGCGATGGCCAGGGCGGCACGGTCAGCTCGACTTTTGCATGGACAGTGACGAACCCCGGTCCGGTCGCGGTAAACGACACGGCGACGACCAGTGAAGATGTTGCAGTCACGATACCTGTCCTGGCCAACGACAGTGATCCCGACGGCGATCCGCTGACCGTGATAACCGCAAGCGCCGCCAACGGCACTGTTGCCATCAATCCCGACGGCACGGTGACTTACACGCCGAACCTGAACTTCAACGGCACCGATACGATTACCTATGTGATCAGCGACGGCAATGGCGGGACATCGACCGCGACGATCACGGTGACAGTCGCGCCGGTCAACGACGCGCCGACGGTATCGTCACCACTGCCGGCACAGAATGATGCGGATGGCGCGGTGATCTCGATCCCGACGGCGGGTAACTTCACGGATCTTGACGGCGATACGCTGAGCTTTACCGTCACGGGTTTGCCCGCTGGTCTCAGCATCAATGCCGCAGGCGTGATTAGCGGCACGATCGACAAAAATGCGTCGCAGCCGAACGGCGGGGTATATAGCGTCGCCGTGGCCGCGAGCGACGGCAAGGGCGGCAGCGTCACCTCGACCTTTACCTATACCGTGACCAATCCGGGGCCGGCAGCGGTGAACGATACGGCCACAACCAATGAAGACACAGCTGTTACCATCGCTGTGCTCGCGAACGACAGTGATCCCGATGCGGATCCGCTGACTGTCACGACGGCAAGTGCGGCGAACGGCACGGTTGTGATCAATCCCGATGGCACGATCACCTATACGCCGAACGCAAATTTCAACGGCACCGATACGATCACCTATATGATCAGCGACGGCAATGGCGGGACGTCGCAAGCAACGGTCACGGTCACGGTCGCGCCGGTCAACGATCCGCCGGTCGCCACGCCCGACACCGCGACAACCGCCGAAGATACGCCGGTTATTGTGCCGGTGCTGGGTAACGATACCGACCTCGACGGCAATCCGCTGACCGTGACGGCGGCGACTGCGCCCAATGGGGTGGTTGTGATCAACGCCGATGGCACGATCACTTATACGCCGAATGCGGACTTCAACGGCACTGACACGATCACCTATACGATCAGCGACGGGGCGGGGGGCACGTCGACGGCGACGGTCACAATCATCGTCGCGCCGGTCAATGATGCGCCGGTCGCGGTCAATGATGTGGCCACGACGAATGAGGATACGCCGCTCAAGATTTCGCCGCTGCTCAACGACAGCGATGTCGATGGCGATCCGCTAACGATCACGGCGGCGTCTTCGCCAAACGGCACGGTGACGGTGAACCCGGACGGCACGATCACTTACGCGCCAAACGCGAATTTCAACGGCACCGACGTGATCACCTATACGATCAGCGACGGCAAGGGCGGGACTTCGACGGCAACGATCACCGTCACTGTGGCCCCGGTCAACGACCCGCCAGTTGCGGTGAACGATATAGCATCGACCAACGAAGATACCCCGGTTACCGTTGCCGTGCTCGCCAACGATACCGATCTCGACGGCAATCCGCTAAGTGTTGCTGGCGCGACGGCGGGCAATGGCACGGTTGTGATCAATGGTGACGGGACGATGACTTATACGCCAAAGGCGAATTTCTTCGGCGTTGACACGATCACCTACACGATCAGCGATGGCGCAGGCGGGACGTCGACGGCGACGGTTACGGTCTCGGTGGCATCGGTCAATGACGTACCGGTAGCCGTCAACGATACGGCGGCAACCACTGAAGATGCGCCCGTGACTGTCCCCGTGCTCGGCAATGATAGCGATGCCGACGGTGATCCGTTGACGGTGACGGCGGCGGCTGCGCCGAACGGCACAGTGGTGATCAATCCCGACGGGACGATCACTTACCGGCCGAACGCGAATTTCAATGGCACCGATACGATCACCTACACGATCAGCGACGGTAAGGGCGGCACATCGACTGCGACTGTTACGGTCACGGTTGCCCCGGTCAATGATCCGCCGGTTGCCGTTGCCGATGTCGCAGCGACAAATGAAGACACGCCTGTCACGATCGCGCCGCTGGCGAACGATACAGACCTCGACGGCAATCCGCTGACCATCACAGCGGCGAATGCGCCCAATGGCACGGTGACGATCAATGCTGACGGGACGATCACCTATACGCCGAAAGCGAACTTCAACGGCACCGACACGATCACCTATACGATCAGCGACGGCGCGGGTGGTTTCTCGACGGCGACGATTACGGTCTCGATCGCGGCAGTCAACGATCTGCCGGTCGCGATCCCCGATACAGCAACGACGACCGAAGAAACGCCGGTTGTCGTCAACGTGCTCGGCAACGACCGCGACGTCGAAGGCGACCCGCTGACCGTGACGGCGGCGTCCGCGCCCAACGGCACGGTGACGATCAATGCGGACGGCACGCTGCGCTATGTGCCCAATGCCAATTTCTTTGGCACTGACACGATCACGTATACGATCAGTGACGGCAAAGGCGGCTTTGCGACGAGCATCGTCACGATGACAGTGATCAATACCAACGATTTGCCGATTGCGGTCAATGATGTCGCGACCACGCTTGAGGACACGCCGGTGTCGCTCAACGTGCTGACCAACGATAGCGACTTCGACGGGAACCCGCTGATCGTCGTCAGTGCCGTCGCCCCGAACGGCACCGTCGTTATCGGCCCTGAAGGGTTGATTACGTATACGCCGAACCTGAACTTCAACGGCACCGACATCATCACCTATACCATCACCGATGGCACGGGGGCGCGGGTCACGGCGACTGTGACGATCACGGTCATTCCCGTGAATGATCCGCCGACCGACGGCAACGAAAATGTTATCGCGATTGGCGGTTCGCCGCTGGTCATTCCCGTGCTTGCCAACGCCGCAGATGTCGATTTCGACAAGCTGACGGTCATTGCGGCGACGCCGACGGTCGGCACTGTCGTCATCAATCCCGACGGGACGCTGACCTTCACCGCGCCCGCCGATTTCGACGGCATTGCCACGATCAGTTACACGATCAGCGACGGCAATGGCGGGCTGATCACGTCGACCGTCACGATCAATGTCGCGCAGGCCAATGCCGATATTGGCGCGCTGCTGGCAATCGGCGAGGTCAATGTCCCCGATCCGGCGCGGATTGATACGCTGCGGCCCGATACAGCACGGTTTATCAACACGCCGCTGATCATTCTCGATACGGTCAACAGTTTCGGTTCGCTGAACGGCACAACCAACCTGAATGTGGAATCGCCGATCCTGGGTGCGATCAACGGCATTCGTCCGCTGGGTGGCAATGTCACACTCGACGTCGATGGCTCGCCGATCGACGATGTCGTGGGCCAGATCGAGCGTCGCCTCGATTTGCGCTTCGGTATGGACCGGTTGTTCGATCCGCGCTTCGGCGATTTCAAGGTCGAGGGGCTGACGGGCTTTTCGGTCCGTCCGCAGGGCCTCGCCGACAAGCAGGTCATGATCGAATCGGTGGTGCGTGACCGGGTGATCTACATGGAAGTGCGCGATCTTGGCGCGGGCGATGATCCGATGATCGTCGAGCACCAGATCCGCATGCGCGACGGCAAACCGCTGCCCGGCTGGATCCACTTCGACAAGCGCGGGCTCGCCATCATCGAAAGGCCTGCCGATGTCGATGAAATCCATCTGATCGTGCGGTCGATCCGCAGCGATGGCAAGGTTATCGAAACGCCTGTCGTGATCCAGGGCGCAACGGGCGAAATCCAGCTCGACAAGCCCCTGAAAACCAGCGCCGCGACGACGCTCGACCGCACGGTCGAGCTTGCCCACGGCGCTGTGCAACGGGAAACCAACAGCTTGGCTGCGGCGTTTAACGGTTAAGCTTTAGACTTTGTTAATGGTTAACGCCGTAGCAACGAATAAGAGAGAGAACAGGGTCATGAAAATACAAGCCGTGAAAACGAGCGCACTTATCGGAATCTCGCTGGCAGCGCTGCTCGCCGGATGTAGCGTCACGCCAAAACCGATCACGTCGGGCGAGCTGGCCACGCGGGCAACTGAAAATTCTGCGAAAGTCACCGCGGATCAGGAACCCGTCGGTGCGCCGATTGGCCTGTATGACGCGATGGCGCGCGCCCTTAAATACAATCTCGATTACAAAGTCGAACTGATGGAAGCCGCGCTGAAGTCGCGCGAGCTGAACCTATCGACCTACGACATGCTGCCGCAGCTCGTTGCCAGTGGTGGTTATGCAGGCCGCAACAATTTTGCAGGCGCAAGCAGCCTGTCGCTGATCACGCGCCGCCAGTCGCTCGAGCCGTCGACATCGTCGGATCGCGGCATCTGGTCGGCCGATCTGTCGCTCAGCTGGGACGTGCTCGATTTCGGGCTTTCCTATGTGCGCGCGCAGCAGAAAGCCAATGAGGGACTGATCGCGCTCGAGCGGCGCCGCAAGGTTGCCAACCGGATTATCGAGGATGTGCGCACCGCTTACTGGCGCGCGGTCAGTGCCGAGCGGTTGCTGGTCAAGCTGAAGCAGCTTGAAGGCAATGTCTCGACCACGCTGACCAATTCCGAACGGCTTGCCGAACGTCGCCTCTCCGCGCCGCTCACCGCGCTAACCTATCAGCGCGAACTCATCGATATCAAGGCAAACATCCAGCAGCTTCAGCGCGAGCTGGTCATCGCCAAATCGCAGCTGGCGGCGCTGATGAACTTGCAGCCCGGCACTGAATTCACGCTTGTGATGCCCGAACGCACCGCGACACCGCCCGCTGTTTCGGTGCCCGGCGAGGAAATGGTGATGACCGCGCTGCGCAACCGCGCCGAATTGCGCGAAATCAATTACCGCGAGCGGATCAACAAGAAGGAGCTCGATGCCGCGCTGCTCTCGGCCCTGCCCAGTTTGCGCGGCGTGATCGGCGGGAATGTCGATTCAAACAGCTTCCTGTTCAACAGCGACTGGCTCCAATATGGCGCGCGCGCCAGCTGGAACATCCTGAACCTGTTCAAGCTCCCCGCGCAGAAAAAAGTCATCAAGGCGCAGGACGATCTGCTGCGTCAGCGCGAACTGGCGCTGACGATGGCAGTGATGACGCAAGTTCATGTCGCCCGCGCCAACTATGCGCATCTGACCGGCGAACTTGATACGGCGTCGCACCAATATTCGGTGCAGACCAAGATCATGTATCAGATCCGCAGTGGCTTCAAAGCAGGCGCGATGAGCCAGCAGACGTTGCTCCGCGAGGAAATGAATACACTGGTCAGCGAGGTCAAATATGACATCGCGTATGCGCAGTCGCAAAATGCCTATGCCAATCTCTTCTCTGCCATGGGGATCGATGAATTTGCCCCCGACGTGACGGGCCGCGAGGATGTGGCGGCGCTGAGCACCTCGCTGTCAACCTTGTGGAACGCCCGCGCGACGGCACTCAAACTCGACTGATCGGATAAAGTCATGACAAACGAAGCAATCGACAAGCCCGCCGACGTCAAAGTCACGCTGGTGCGCGCGCCCGATGTTGCCCCGCGCAACAAAAAGCCGCTGATCGCTGTGGCAGCGGTTCTTGTTCTGGCAGGCGGTGCCTATGCGTTCAGCGGCAGTGACAAGCAGTGGTCGGACGCCGAAGCGCCTTTGTCAGCGCCGGTTGCTGCGGTGCCCACGCTAGCCGTCTCACCCGCAGCGATTGACCCGTCCAGCATTATCCGCGGTGTTATCCAGTCGCAGTCCGAAGCAACGATCGCCTCGCGCATGACAGCAGGTATCACGTCGATGCCGCTTAAAGCCGGACAGAAATTTGGCAAGGGTGCCTTGCTCGCCAGCTTCGATTGCTCGACCCTGCGCGCGCAATATGCCGCCGCGAACGCAGCGACAGTGGCCTACAAAAAAACCTATGACACCAATGTCGAGCTCGACGCCTATCAAGCGGTTGGCAAGAATGAAGTCGGCGTTTCGAAAGCCAATCTGGGCAAGGCGTCGGCCGAAGCGGCCGCCGTTTCATCGCAACTTAATGACTGCGCCGTCTATGCGCCATTCAGCGGTGTCGTCGTCGAACAGATCGCGCATGCCAATGAAGTGGCGGCAACCGGCCAGCCGCTGATGAAGATTCAGGATGCGAGCAATCTCGAAGTCCAGATCATCGTGCCGTCGAAATGGCTTGTCTGGATGAAACCGGGCGCAAAGTTCGATTTCAAGGTCGACGAAACCGGCCAGACAGTCAGTGGCTCGATTGCCCGCCTTGGCGCGTCGGTCGATCCGGTCAGCAAGACGATCCGGGTTGTCGGTCACTTGTCGGGCACTGGTGCGACGGTCCTTCCCGGGATGAGCGGGTCGGCGCAGTTTGAAGGGCAGGGGACCAATGGCAAGCCAGCCGGCGCCTGAACCGATCAAGGTCAGCCCCCCCCCGGTCATCGCCCGCGCGGTGCCGCCCGAACAGGCGTCGCTCGCAGCGCTGCTCCAGTATGAAGCCGAAGTGCGGCGGCAACCGACCGAGGCGGAGCTGGTTTATCATGTGGCGAACGAAAGCCGCCGCATATTTGCTTACGATCAGATGTTTGTGCTGCGCCATGCGCGGATGGGCGACGGTTATCATGTCATTGCGGCGTCGAGCCTGTCGGTGGTGGACCGCAACGCGCCGCTGATCGCCTTTATCGAAGCGAGCCTGTCGCGGCTCGACGTGTCGCAACCGCAGGCGTTTGATGCGGCGGCTTATGCAAAGCCCGGCGAAGATGCGCTCGACGATTATCCCTTTCACGCGTGGCATTGGCAGCCGATGCGCGATGCTGACGGCGTTGTGTTTGCGGGACTGTTGATTGCCCGCACGGAACCGCTGCGCGAGGGCGAGACGTTCCGCGTCAGTCGCATCGCTGAAACGGTCGAACATGGCTGGCGCGCGCTGGCGGGTGGCAAGCCGGTCAGGCCGGTCAAGAAACTCGGCAAGCGCGAGCGGCGGGGGATCGCCATTGCGCTGGGCATCATCGCGCTGCTGCCCGTCCGCATGACCGCGCTCG